>NZ_SAUN01000001.1:1867941-2179264 GCF_004011505.1 Nonomuraea polychroma | reverse complement strand
CGTGATGACCGCGCCGGCCACGTGCTTGTGGTCCAGCACGGCCAGCTGCGGCGTCACCAGTGCTCCGGCGTCGTTGCCGTGCGCGCCGTACCGGTCGTACCCGAGCCTGCTCATCAGCTCGGCCCACGTGCGTGCCACCCGCTCGATGCTCCATGGCCGCTCGTCGGCGGGCTCGGGGAAGGGCGAGAACGCGAACCCGGGCAGCGACGGCGCGACGACGTGGAAGGCCATGTCGGGGTCGAGCCCATGCCCGCGCGGGTCGGTGAGCGGGCCGATGACGTCGAGGAGCTCGGCGACGGAGTTCGGCCAGCTGTGCGTGATGATCAGAGGCAGCGCGTCCGGCTCAGGGGACCGCACGTGCATGAAGTGGATCGTCTGCCCGTCGATCTCGGTGGTGAACTGCGGGAAGGCGTTCAGCCTGGCCTCCTGTGCCCGCCAGTCGAACCCGTCGGCCCAGTATGCGGCCAGCTCGCGCAGATACTCCACCGGCACGCCACGGCTCCACCCGCCCGGCAGCTGCCTGGCCCATCTGGTCCGCCGCAGCCGGTCCGTCAGGTCGTCGAGGTCGGCCTGCGGGATATCGATGCGGAAACGCTTGATCTCATCCATGCGAACGACGTTAGGGCCAAAAGCGGCAAGGATCGTTCCGCTTTCCCACGACATCCTCGGCAACGATCCCCGTCGGCATCCGCCCGATGCCGGCGCAACCCGCCCTGCCGCCCCCACCTGCCGACCACCCCTGCTGTGCTCGCTGTGCTGCCGGGACCGGCCATAAGAGTCGGCGCGTCCGTCGCAGTCGCGAGAGCCTCAGCCCAAGCCGGCACCGCACCGCGCCACCGCACACCATGCCCGCACGCCGTCCGTGGTGATGTGATCGGCGACGTGATGCCCGGGGGCGCCGGCAAGGGGTGCCGACCGCACACGCGTGGACCGGGGGTGGGCTGTGCGGAGTGGGGGAGGTGGAACCAGGGCGAAGGCCCCGGCACCGTCGCGGGGTGAGCACGCCAAAAGGCCCCGCACGGCAACCGTGCGGGGCCTTGAGTAAGGCTAGGGCGCCTTAGCTCTGGCCGCCCGCGAGCTTCTCGCGGAGGGCCGCGAGCGCCTCGTCAGAGGCGAGCGCGCCGCTGGCCGGAGCCGACGACGAGGAGCCGCCGCCGCCCTGCTGGGGCTGCGTCTCGCCGCTGTAGGACGAAGGAGCAGCCTCGCCCGCCTCGGCCTCGGCCTTGCGGGCCTCCTCGATCTGCTTCTTGTGAGCCTCGAAGCGCTGCTGGGCCTCGGCGTACTGCCGCTCCCACTCCTCACGCTGCTTGTCGAAGCCCTCGAGCCACTCCCCGGTCTCCGGGTCGAAGCCCTCGGGGTAGATGTAGTTGCCCTGGTCGTCGTAGGTGGCCGCCATGCCGTAGAGCGTCGGGTCGAACTCGACCTCGGTGCCCACGCCTTCGTTGGCCTGCTTCAGCGAGAGACTGATGCGACGACGGTCGAGGTCGATGTCGATGATCTTCACGAAGATCTCGTCGCCGACCTGGACGACCTGCTCCGGGATCTCCACGTGGCGCTCGGCCAGCTCGGAGATGTGGACCAGGCCCTCGATGCCCTCCTCGACCCGGACGAACGCGCCGAACGGCACCAGCTTGGTGACGCGACCCGGCACGACCTGGCCGATCTGGTGGGTGCGAGCGAACTGCTGCCACGGGTCTTCCTGAGTGGCCTTGAGCGACAGGGAGACGCGCTCGCGCTCCATGTCGACGTCGAGGACCTCGACCGTGACCTCCTGGCCCACCTCGACGACCTCAGACGGGTGGTCGATGTGCTTCCAGGACAGCTCGGACACGTGGACCAGGCCGTCGACCCCACCGAGGTCGACGAAGGCGCCGAAGTTGACGATCGAGGAGACGACGCCCTTGCGGACCTGACCCTTCTGGAGGGTGTTGAGGAACGTCTGGCGAACCTCGGACTGCGTCTGCTCCAGCCAGGCACGGCGCGACAGGACCACGTTGTTGCGGTTCTTGTCGAGCTCTATGATCTTGGCTTCGAGCTCGCGGCCGACGTACGGCTGCAGGTCGCGGACACGGCGCATCTCGACCAGGGACGCCGGGAGGAAGCCACGGAGGCCGATGTCGAGGATGAGACCACCCTTGACGACCTCGATGACGGTGCCGGTGACGATGCCGTCCTCGTCCTTGATCTTCTCGATCGTGCCCCAGGCGCGCTCGTACTGAGCACGCTTCTTGGACAGGATCAGGCGACCCTCCTTGTCCTCCTTCTGGAGAACCAGGGCCTCGACGTGTTCGCCGACTTCCACGACGTCAGCGGGATCGACATCGTGCTTGATAGAAAGCTCGCGCGAGGGGATGACACCCTCGGTCTTGTAGCCGATATCGAGAAGGACCTCGTCTCGATCGACCTTGACGACGGTGCCCTCAACAATGTCACCGTCGTTGAAGTACTTGATGGTCTCGTCGATCGCGGCGAGGAAGGCTTCCTCGGACCCGATGTCGTTGACCGCTACCTGCGGGGTGCTCGAGGTGGCCTCAGTGCTGGACGTCATGTGTGGAATTGCTCCGAACGCGGACAGGATGTCGATGTGGCGGACGCGCGGCAGGCCCTCTTCCGCATCAAGCCGAGGAATTACGACATCGACGTGACCGAGCGCGAGCCCGCTCCGTCTGAGGCGCGCGCGAGCCCACAGCGCAGCGATCAGCATATGAGACCTGACGCACGGGGTCAATCCGGGGAGCGGTCAGTAGGCGATGACCTGGAGCCCTCGCTTGGCGCCGATATTACCTCTAACCCTCCGGGGGATGGAGATCCGGTCCGGGTCCCCGTCGGAGACGTAGCGCTCGCCAGGGTGCTTGTCCAGCCACTCCAGCCAGTGCTGCGAGCACCACTTGCGGCACTCGCCTTTCTTGCCGTTGCTCTGGATCCGCTGGATCGCCCCTCGGTCGAATTTTTTCGCGTAGGGCGAAACCGAGGGCTCGGCTCCTGCGAGGAACACGCCGGCGAAATCATACCGTGTGCCGTCCCAAGATCCGGTCCGCGCCGCCTTCCTGTCGCGGGATAACGCCCCGTACGGCAGCGCCATGGTCTTGGAGGGCGGCGCGCCGAGCTTCTTGAGCAGCCGTTCGAGCCGGACGATCTGCTCGCGGACCCTCTTCGTCTTGAGTGCGCGCAGGTTGGGGTGGCCCCAGGTGTGGTTGGCCACCTCGTAGCCGTGCTCGACCAGCCACCGTACGGCGGCCGCCTGGGAGGCGTGGTCGCGCAGCCCGAACGGCTCCTTGTTGATCCAGAACGTGGCGACCGGCCGGAACCCGGGATATCGGGCGGCCACGTCCTGGATCACGGCCACGGCAGTGCCGGGAGCGGGGTTGCCGTACGCGTCCAGCGCGAAGTGGCTGCGGTGCCCGTCGTCGAACGTCAGCACCACCGGGAACTTGCCCGCCGGCACGTGGATGTCGCCGGTGGCGAACTCCCTGGCGCTGATCGGCACGTACCCCTTCTCCGCCAGCCTCTCCAGCTCCTTCCTGAGCTGGTCGGGCGTCCGGTCGAGGAAGGCCATCCGCTTGGGGAGGATCCGGTGGTACATCAGGACCGGCACCAGGCCTAACTCGTTGGCGCCGACCTGCCTGGCGAACTCGGGCGTGGCCACCACCCCCGGCGGCTGGCCGACCGGGGTGGGGTCGACGGGCGGGACGGTGTCCTGCACCTTGGCCCCGAGCGGCGCCTTGGCGTGTGGCCGGTCCCCGGACGGCATGAGGCTCAGACCGATGATCGCCACGGTGACCACGACGGCGTTCGCGATGCCGATGATCCGCGTGAGTGACGCTGATATCCGCACAAAACTCCCGTGCCCGTCGGGGAAAAAGTCACTCAAGAGTAGTGCAGATCCCCGTGGCGCAAGGCTCGCGAGCGCCCGTCCGGACGGTCAGTGCCCGGGCGTCCGGGGCCGGCCGCGGGGAGGTCACCACCCGACGTCCGGGGCGGCCTCGCGGAGGGCGGCGCCCGGCGTCCCGGGGCGGCCTCGCGGGAGGTCGGCGCCCGGTGTCCCGGGGCCGACCTCCCGCGGACGATCAGTGCCCGGCGTCTTCCCAGGTGCGGCCGACGCCCACGGAAACCTCCAGCGGCACCCGCAGGTGGTAGGCGGCGTTCATCTGGTCGCACACCAGCTGCCTCAGCTGCTCCAGCTCCCCGGGCGCCACCTCGAACACGAGCTCGTCGTGGACCTGCAGCAACATCCTGGAGGCCAGCCCCTCCTCGCGGATCGCCTGGTGCACGTGGAGCATGGCGACCTTGATGATGTCGGCGGCCGACCCCTGGATGGGGGCGTTGAGCGCCATCCGCTCGGCCATCTCGCGGCGCTGGCGGTTGTCGCTGGTCAGGTCGGGCAGGTAACGCCGGCGGCCCATGATCGTCTCGGTGTAGCCGTCGGTCCGCGCCTGGGCGACGATCGCGTGCAGGAAGTCGCGTACGCCGCCGAACTCCTCGAAGTATTCCTCCTTCAGCGCCCGCGCCTCGGCCACCGGGATGTTGAGCTGCCCGGCCAGCCCGAAGTCGGACAGCCCGTAGGCCAGGCCGTAGTTCATGGCCTTGATGCGGGCCCGCAGGTCGCCGTCGATCTGCTCGGGCGGCAGGTCGAACACGCGCGCCGCGGTGGCCTGGTGGAAGTCGTGCCCCGACTCGAAGGAGGCGATCAGCGACTCGTCGCCCGACAGATGGGCCATGATGCGCAGCTCGATCTGGCTGTAGTCGGCCGTCAGCAGCGTCTCGTAGCCCTCGCCGACCACGAAGCCCTGCCGGATGCGGCGGCCCTCCGTGGTGCGGATCGGGATGTTCTGCAGGTTGGGCTTCTCCGAGGAGAGCCGGCCGGTGGCGGCGATGATCTGGTTGAACGTGGTGTGGATGCGCTGGTCGTCGCCGATCTCCTTGATCAGGCCCTCGACCGTGGTGCGCAGCTTCTGCTGGTCGCGGTGGCGGAGCATGATCGTCGGCAGCTCGTGGTCGGTCTGGGTGGCGAGCCAGGCGAGCTGGTCGGCGTCCGTGCTGTAGCCGGTCTTGATCTTCTTCGTCTTGGGCAGGTTGAGCTTGACGAAGAGGATCTCCTGCAGCTGCTTGGGCGAGCCCAGGTTGAACTGCTCGCCGACGGCGCGGTGCGCCTCCTCCACGGCGTGCTTGACCGCGGCGCCGAACTCGGCCTCCAGGCCGGCGAAGTATTCGCTGTCGACGGCGATGCCCGCGCGCTCCATCTCGGCCAGCACGCTCAGCAGCGGCAGCTCCACCTCGCCCATCAGATGGGTGCCGCCGCGTCCGGCGAGGAACCGCTCCAGGGCCTCGGCCAGCTCGCGCACGGCGTGGGCGCGCAGCGCGAGGTCCTTGGCGGGGGCGTCCTCGTCGTCGCCGAACAGCGCGGCCTGACCGGTGGACTCCTCCTCCGCCCGCAGGTCGCGGTTGAGGTAGCGGCGCGCCAGGTCCTCCAGCGCGAACGTGCGCTGCCCCGGCATCGCGAGGTAGGCGGCCAGAGCGGTGTCGCAGCTGAGTCCGCGGAGCTCCATGCCCTGCGCCCACAGGGCCAGGATGGGCCCCTTGGCGTCGTGGACGGCCTTGGGCTTGGTCTCGTCGGCCAGCCAGGCCCGCAGAGCGGCCTCGTCGGCCTCGGTGAGCTTGACGGGGTCGATGTAGGCGGCGGCGCCGGCGGGCGAGGCGATGGCGATCGCGTCGATGCGGCCGGTGCCTCGGCCGTAGACACCCTTGAAGGCGAGCCCGGTGCGGCCCTCGGGCAGCGCGGCCAGCCAGCCGGCCACCCGGTCGGGGCCGAGCAGCACGGTCTCCACCTCGAAGCCCTGGTCGGGCTCCTGCTCGCCGGTGCCGAGCACCTTGAACACCCGCTCGCGCAGCTCACCGCGGATCTGCAGGGTGTCGAACAGCTTGTTGATCTCCTCGCGCTCCCACGTGCCCTGCTGGAGGTCCTCGAGCTCGAGGTCGATCGGGACGTCGCGCAGCAGCTCGGTGAGCCGCCGGTTCATCAGCACCTGGGCGACGTGCTCGCGCAGCTTGTCGCCCACCTTGCCCTTGACCTCGTCGACCCGGTCGACGAGCGCGGTCAGCGAGCCGAACTCGCGCACCCACTTGGCCGCGGTCTTCTCCCCCACGCTGGGGATGCTCAGCAGGTTGTCGCTCGGGTCGCCGCGCAGGGCCGCGAAGTCCGGGTATTGAGCCGGGGTCAGGCCGTATTTCTCCTCGACCGCCTCCGGCGTGAACCTGGTCATGTCGCTGATGCCGCGCCGTGTCATCAAGACGGTGACGTGCTCGTCGACCAGCTGCAGCGCGTCGCGGTCGCCGGTGACGATAAGGACGTTCATGCCCTGCGCGGAGGCGCGGGTGGCGAGCGTGGCGATGAGGTCGTCGGCCTCGAATCCCGCCTTGGACAGGCGCGGGATGCGGAAGGTGTCGAGCAGCTCGAAGATGAGCTGCATCTGGCCGCGGAAGTCCTCGGGCGTCTCGCTCCTGTTGGCCTTGTAGTCGGAGTATTCCTCGTGGCGGAACGTCGGCTCCGACCTGTCGAAGGCCACCGCCACGTGGGTCGGCTGCTCGTCGCGCAGGACGTTGGTCAGCATCGAGGTGAACCCGTAGACCGCCTCGGTGTGCTGACCGTCGGTGGTCATGAGGTTGGCGTCCTTCAGTGCGTAGAAGGCGCGGTAGGCCAGCGAATGCCCGTCGAGCAGCAACAGGCACGGGCGGTTGGGGGTCACTTCACTCTTCGGCACACAGGCAGCCTAGTCTGCGACTGCGACAGAAAACCTGAGCTCGGAAGAGTGGAGACGTCCCTTTGACGCAGACGAACCCCCAGGATCTCCTTGTGCTGAGCGGCATGCACGACGGCACTCTGGCCCAGCGCATGGGGATCGAGTTCCTCGAGGCCGGCCCGGAGCGGGTCGTGGGCCGGATGCCGGTCGAGGGCAACACCCAGCCGTACGGACTGCTGCACGGCGGCGCATCCGCGGTGCTCGCCGAGACCCTGGGCTCGGTGGCCGCCGCCATCCACGCCGGTCCCGACCGTCTCGCGCTGGGCATCGAGATCAACGCGACCCACCATCGCGCGGCGTCGTCCGGGTACGTCACCGGTGTCGCGACCAGGTTGCACGGCGGCCGTACTCTGGCGACGTACGACATCGAGATCACCGATGAGCAGGGACGACGCGTCTGCACCTCCCGCCTTACCTGCATGCTGCGCGACCGCTGACCCTTACGTCACTTGAGCGGATCCTTTGCGCACCGGCCCCGCGGGTCGCTACGGTGGTCCGAACGCGAGCCCGCGGGGAGGCTTAGTAGATAACGTGTACGGCCGGGGAAGCCCTACATGGCCCCAAAGGCAGCCCCGCGGGCTCGTCACGATTTCCCGATGATTGTTACGGATTTTTTACCGTCCAGGCCAGGCGTCTACCCTCATTTAGCCCCTGACCTGCCACGTTGTTTCCTCACATGAGTGACACGCAGTTGTCACTAATTGGTGACGAACGATACTGAACCGGGCGTCGTCGGCATAAGCTCCCGCCATTGCATCCCAGTTGTGCCTGCGATGCGCGCGTGTCGAGTTGGAGGGGCACAACCCCGCCTTGACCTAACTTTTTGAGGGAGCACCATTGCGCAGAGCCGTGATCGCGTTCACGGCCTTCCTGGGTGGACTCGTCTTCCTGCTGGCCGGACCCGCCCACGCGGGTCCCGCCGATTGCCAGGGACTGAGGGGAACACTCAAACTCCAAGGCCAGCCAGTGAACGGCGCCAAAATTGCGGTGACCACCGAAAGCGGACAACCCGTCAAGGAAGTCACCACCAACGCTCAAGGCACCTGGGACGTTCAGGTTGAGGATCCGGGCAAGTACAAGGTCACCTTGGATGTCGCCAGCCTGCCGCAGAACGCCGAGGTGCGCGGCGGCAACAACGTCCGTACGCCGACGGTCTACGAGGACAACTGCTCCACCGTCCTGTTCGCGCTGCAGCCGAAGGCGGCCCCGGGGCAGCAGCAGGAGAGCACCGGCGGCAGCACGTTCTGGCAGCAGGCCGCGCAGCTGACGTTCGAGGGCCTCAACCTCGGCCTGATCATCGCCCTGGGCGCGCTCGGTCTGTCGCTCATCTACGGCACGACCGGCCTGACCAACTTCGCTCACGGCGAGCTGATCACGCTCGGCGCGGTCCTCGCCTATGCCTTCAACATCGGCTTCAGCATTCAGCTGATCCCCGCCGCGGTGATCGCCGTCATTGCCGCCGGCGCCCTGGGTTACGGCCAGGACCGCCTGTTCTGGGGCCAGCTGCGCAAGCGCGGCACCGGCACCATCGCCATGATGATCATCTCGATCGGTGTGGCGATCCTGCTGCGGAACCTCATCCAGTTCTTCTTCGGCCCCCAGACCGAGAACTTCAACGACTACGTCTCGCAGGCCGGCATCTCGGTCGGCCCGATCACCGCCGCCCCGAAGAACTTCTGGGCCATGGGCATCGAGCTCGCGGTCCTCGTCGTCGTGGGCATCGCCCTGATGAAGACCCGCACCGGCAAGGCGGCGCGCGCCGTGGCCGACAACCCGGCCCTGGCCGCCTCCTCCGGCATCAACGTCGACCGGGTCATCCGCATCATCTGGACCGCGGGCGCCGCCATCGCCGCGCTGGCCGGCATCATGCTCGGCCTGTCGCAGTCGCTGAAGTTCACGATGGGCCAGGACATCCTGCTGCTCATCTTCGCCGGCGTCACGCTCGGCGGGCTCGGCACGGCCTTCGGCGCCCTGGTCGGCTCGCTCGTGGTCGGCGTGTTCATCCAGGTGTCCACGCTGTGGGTGCCGCCGGAGCTGAAGTCCGTCGGAGCGCTCGCCGTGCTCATCATCGTGCTTCTCTTCCGGCCGCAGGGCATCCTGGGCCGCCGCGAGCGGATCGGCTGACGGGGGTAACACATGGACTGGCTCACAATTCTCACCACCACCGTCCACGCCGCCATCGGCTGGGAGACCGTGGTGTACGGCCTGGCCGCCATCGGCGTCAACATCCACTTCGGTTACACCGGCCTGCTCAACTTCGGACAGGCGGCGTTCATGGCCGTGGCCGGATACGGCCTGGCCGTCACGGTCGTCGTACTCGGCCTGCCCTTCTGGATCGGCATCTTCGTCGGTCTGGGGGCCGCGGCGCTCCTGGCGCTCCTGATGGGTATCCCGACGCTGCAGTTGCGCGCCGACTACCTGGCGATCGTGACCATCGCCGCGGCCGAGATCATCCGGCTCGTCTTCCGCTCGGTGTACTTCAAGGGCATCTTCGGTGGCTCCGACGGCCGGCGCGGCTTCAACGACGGCTTCTACGCGATGAACATCTACCCGGAAGGCCGCTACGGCATCGGCCCGATCGTCTTCGACGAGCGCTCGATGTGGCTGCTCACGGTCGGCTGGATCGTCGTGCTGCTCAGCTGCCTGATGGTCTACCTGCTCATGAAGAGCCCGTGGGGCCGCGTGCTCAAGGCGATCCGGGAGGACGAGGACGCCGTGCGCGCCCTCGGCAAGAACGTCTTCTCCTACAAGATGCAGTCGCTGCTCCTGGGCGGCCTCATCGGCTGCTTCGGCGGCTTCTTCTACGGCCTGTACCACGGGTCGGTGCAGCCCGACGTGTTCGGCACCGAGATGACGTTCTTCGCCTACACCATCGTCATCCTCGGCGGCGCCGCCCGCGTCTTCGGCCCGGTCGTCGGCGCGATGATCTTCTGGGTCCTGTTCGTCTTCGTGGGCAACACGCTGGCGGAGCTGGTGGCCAACGGGTACATCCCGTTCATGACCAACATCCAGGTCGGCCCCATCCGTTACGCCCTGGTTGGTCTAGGCTTCATCCTGTTGCTGGTACTCCGGCCGCAGGGCATCTTCGGTGACAAGAGGGAGATCGCCATCGATGCGCGATGACACGATGACCACCAGCCCGAAGGCCTCGGCGTTGGCGGCGTTCAAGGACATGCAGCGCGAGCCCGGGGTGCCCAAGCCGGACCCGATCCTCGTGGTCGACAAGGTCGTGCGCCGCTTCGGCGGTCTGACCGCCGTCGACGTGGACCACGTCGAGATCCAGCGCGGCTCCATCACGGCGCTGATCGGCCCCAACGGAGCCGGCAAGACCACGTTCTTCAACCAGCTCACCGGCTTCGACACGGCCGACGCGGGCGCATGGACGTTCAACGGCCGCGCCATGAACGGCGTCCCTGCGCACAAGGTCGCCAGGAACGGCATGGTGCGCACCTTCCAGCTCACCAAGGCCCTGTCCAGGCTCACGGTCATGGAGAACATGCGCCTGGGCGCCCAGCAACAGGTGGGCGAGAACTTCTGGCGGGCCCTCCTGCCGCCCCTCTGGCGCAAGCAGGAGGACGAGATCACCGAGCGGGCCGAGGAGCTGCTGGTCCGCTTCAAGCTCGACGCCAAGCGCGACGACTTCGCCGGGTCGCTGTCCGGCGGCCAGCGCAAGCTGCTGGAGATGGCGCGCGCGCTGATGGTCCGGCCCGAGCTGGTCATGCTCGACGAGCCGATGGCGGGCGTGAACCCGGCGCTGACCCAGTCGCTGCTCGGCCACGTCAAGGACCTGCGCGAGCAGGGCATGACGGTGCTGTTCGTCGAGCACGACATGGACATGGTCCGCGACATCAGCGACTGGGTGATCGTCATGGCGCAGGGCACGGTGATCGCCGAGGGCCCGCCGTCGACGATCATGTCCGACCAGCGCGTGATCGACGCCTACCTGGGCGCCCACCACGACGCGCCGCTCTCGGAGAGCGAGCTGGAGGCGCAGCTGCACGAGGCTGAGGCGGCGCTTGAGGCCGAGATCGAAGAGGAGACGCAGAAGTGACCGTCCCCGAGTCCCAGGCGGCCATCACCGACCGCAGCGCTCACCTGGAGGGCGCTGAGGACGCCGTCCTGCGGTGCGACGAGCTGATCGCCGGCTACCTGCCGGGCGTCAACATCCTCAACGGCTCCGACCTCTACGTCAAAGAGGGCGAGCTGATCGGCATCATCGGCCCCAACGGCGCCGGGAAGTCGACCCTGCTCAAGGCCATCTTCGGACTGGTCAACATCCGCAGCGGCTCGGTGCTGCTCAAGGGTGAGAACATCACGAACATGAAGGCGCACTCGCTGGTCTCCCGCGGCGTCGGCTACGTGCCGCAGACCAACAACGTCTTCCCCAGCCTCACCATCGAGGAGAACCTCGAGATGGGCGCCTTCCAGGCGCCGGGGAAGTTCAAGGAGCGCTTCGAGTTCGTGGCCGAGCTGTTCCCCGCGCTCAAGGAGCGGCGCAAGCAGCGCGCCGGCTCCCTGTCCGGCGGTGAGCGGCAGATGGTGGCGATGGCCAGGGCCCTGATGACCGAGCCGTCGGTGCTGCTGCTGGACGAGCCCTCCGCGGGCCTGTCGCCCAAGCTGCAGGACCTGGTGTTCATCCAGGCCCAGCAGATCAACAAGGCCGGCGTCACCATCATCATGGTGGAGCAGAACGCCCGCCGCTGCCTGCAGATCTGCCACCGCGGCTACGTCCTCGACCAGGGTCGCAACGCCTACACCGGCACCGGTCGGGAGCTGGCCAACGACCCGAAGGTCATCGAGCTCTACCTGGGCACGCTGGCCAAGGCGTAAATCACGACGAAGAACGGCGAAGGGGCTCCCTCGGGACCCCTTCGCCGTTCTTTAATGTGCGCTGTGAAACGTTTTGCGACAGCAGCGCTCATCCTGCCGGTCCTGCTCGCCGGCTGCCAGAAGGACGCCTCGCCGGCGCAGAAGTACAGCACCGGCGGCGACCCCGCCGACAGCCCCTGCGCCCGCGTGGTCTCCGCCATCGGGTACGCCGACCTCATGCTGGAGCCCAAAGGCAGCGAGGAGCGACAGCATTTCGAGGACGCCGTGATCGGCCGCCTGGCAGAAGCCCGGGGGATCACGCTGCAGTTCGGCGACCGGCTGCCCGCCTCGCTGAAGGGCGCCGTGGAGACCGTCAAGACGACGACCGCGGGACTGTCCAGGAACGACGTGCCGCGCGAGCGGCAGGTGGCGCTGCTGAAGCAGTACCGGGCCGCGGCCGACCAGATCGTGGCGGGCTGCACATAGAGAAAGGCCCGGCCGTGGGGGCCGGGCCTTTCTTATGGCGTGTTATCGTCAGCCGGCGATGTTGCCGGTGCGGTACTCGAGCGCCTTGGTGCCGTACTTGTTGTCGTCGCCGTACTGGTAGATACCGATGGTGGCGACGGCCGGGTCACCGGCCTCGTTGAACTCGACCGGGCCGCTGACGCCCTCGTAGTCGATGTCCTTGCCGGCCTTCAGCAGGTCGACGCACTCCTTGAAGCTCTTGCACTTCTCGCCGCCCTTGCTGACCTCGGCCAGCTTGGCCGCGATGTCCACGCCCGCGTCGCTCTTGGCGGCCTCGGCGGCCAGCGCGATGAGGTTCGCCGCGTCGTACGACTCGGGGGCGTAGCTGAAGTCCTCCAGGTCCTTGTTGACCTCGAGCAGCTTCTTCTGGAAGTCCTCCGGAGCGGCCGCGCCGGGGATGGTGCCCTTGACGCCCTTGAGCGTGCCCTTGGGCATCTTCACGTAGTTCGTGTTGGACGTGTTGCCGTCCACCATGTACCACTTGTGCTTGGTCGCCGGCAGGCCCTGCTTGACGAGCTCCTGGATGACCTTGGAGGTCTCCTCGAAGCCGATGAGGACGATGCCCTTCGGGTTCTTCGCCTTGATCTTGGACACGTCGGCCGAGAAGTCGGCGGCCTTCGGGTCGTAGTCGACGCGCTCGACCACTTCGCCGCCGCCGTCGGTGACGGTCTTCTGCACCTGGTCGGCCAGGCCCGTGCCGTAGGAGTCCTGCATCGCCATGATGGCGACCGTGTCGTTGCCGTCGGCCACGATCAGGTCACCGAGCACGCGGCCCTGCAGCTTGTCCGGCGGGGACGTACGGAAGTAGAGGCCCCTGTCGTTGATCGTGGTGAACACGTCAGAGGTGTTCGCCGGCGAGAAGTGCACCACGCCCGCACCGGTGATCTTGTCGATCACCGACTCCGACACCGACGACGACGCGGCGCCGATGATGGCGTCGGCCTTCTGCGCCAGCAGCTTGTCCACCGACTGCGAGGCGATGTTGGTCGTCGTGTCACCCGAGTCGGTGTCCATCTTGGCGACCGGCTTGCCGAGCACGCCGCCGGCCTCGTTGATCTCCTTGAGAGCCAGGTCGACACCGGCGAACTCGGGCGGGCCGAGGAAGGCGAGCGAACCGGTCTGAGGGAGCAACGTGCCGAGAGTAAGAGTGCCGTCGCCCTTCGTGGCGGGTGCCGCCGAGGATGCCGGCGCCGATGGCGAGGTCTGCGTGGCGGTGTTGCTACCGCCACCGCCGCAGGCTGTCAGGGCCAGGCTGGTGGCAGCCACGACAGCCAGCGCCCGCCCCACGGGAGCAATGCGGATCATGAAGTGTCTCCTTCATTCCAGGCCGGGATCCGTCAGCACCGCCGAGCGTTCCCGATCGAATGACCGAAAGGTATAAAACCGCAGCGTGCTGGCACTAGTGGCAGGCAGGAACTGTCGGCACTTGGATGCGGAGTCGTAATCAGTCCTCAACTTACGGGACGTGCGCAAGCAGCCCTAATGTGCAGCAGGTGAAGCGCATAACGCTCCCCCTCGTGGTCGCGATCCTCGTCGCCGGGTGCAGCACCTCCGCACCGGCTGCGCCGCCTCCGGCAGATCCTCCCGCCGGTGTGTCGGTCACTCTCGCGCAGTGGCGTTCGGACGAGCCCATGCACACGCTGCAGGTGGCGGTCCGCAACACCACCGACACGCCCGTGTACTTCGCCGACGTGCAGCTCGTCACGCCGTCCTTCACCACGCTCCCCCCGCACAGGACTGACGCCACCATCAAGCGGACCGAGCGCACAGACCTGCGCATCCCGTACGGCGCCGCCAACTGCTCCCCGCAGGGCCTGCCCGACGTGCAGCGCGCGACGGTCGTGGCGCACGTCGGCACCGGCTCCGGGCAGCAGCCGCGCAAGGTGGTCTTCCCGGTGCCGCACCCCGACCCGCTGCTGGCCAGGCTGCTGCGGGACGAGTGCTCGGCGTTCCTGATCAAGCAGGCGGTGACCATCGAGTTCGGCCCGGAGTGGAAGGAGTCGGGCAAGGCCATGCGCGGCGAGCTCATCGTCACGCGCCGCGGCCCCGGCGCGGTCACGCTCAACGACATGGGCGGCACCACCCACTACATCGTCACGCCGGAGCGCAGGCCCCTGGGCACGCTCGACGCGGCCGCGCAGCGGCTGGAGGCGCCGATCGCGCTCACTCCAGGCCGCTGCGACGGGCACGCGTTCGCCGAGGCCAAGAAGGCGTTCCTGTTCCCCGTTCGGGCCGTCATCGACGGGGGCGAGGAACGCGTGGTCATCGTGGTGCCGCCCAAGCCGCTGCAGGACCGCCTCATCGCGTACGCGCTGAAGGCGTGCGGCTTCGGGCGGTGATCAGCCGGCGATGTTGCCGGTGCGGTACTCCAGGGCCTTGCCGGAGTACTTGTTGTCGTCCCCGTACTGGTAGACGCCGATCGTGGCCACGGACGGGTCACCGGCGGCGTCGAACTCGACCGGTCCGCTCACGCCGTCGTAGTCGATGTCCTTGCCGCTCTTGAGCAGGTCCGCGCAGTCCTTGAAGGTCTTGCACTTCTCGCCGCCCTTGCTGACCTCGGGCAGCTTGGCCGCGATGGACTTGCCGCTGTCGTCCTTGGCCGCCTCCGCGGCCAGGGCGATGAGGACGGCGGCGTCGTACGACTCCGCGGCGTAGGTGAAGTCCTCCAGGTCCTTGTTGTCCTCGAGCAGCTTGTTCCTGAACTCCTCGGGGGCTTCGGCGCCGGGGATGGTGCCCTTGACGCCCTTGAGCGTGCCCTTGGGCATCTTCAGGTAGTTGGTGTTCGACATGTTGCCGTCCACCATGTACCACTTCACCTTGTCGGCGGTCAGGCCCTGCTTGACCAGCTCCTGGATGACCTTGGCGCCCTCCTCGAAGCCGATCAGCACGACCGCCTTCGGGTTCTTCGCCTTGATCTTGGACACGTCGGCCGAGAACTCGGCGGCCTTCGGGTCGTAGTCCACCCGCTCCACGATGCTGGCGCCGGCCTCCTCGGCCGTCTTGGTGATCTGGTCGGCCAGGCCGGAGCCGTAGGAGTCCTGCATGGCCAGGATGCCCACCGTGTCGTTGCCGTCGGCCACGATCAGGTCACCCAGCACGCGTCCCTGCAGCTTGTCGGGCGGGGCGGTGCGGAAGTACAGCCCGCGGTCGTTGATCGTGGTGAACTTGTCGGAGGTGTTGGCGGGCGAGAACTGCACCACGCCCGCGCCGGTGACCTTGTCGATGATCGACTCCGACACCGACGACGAAGCCGCGCCGATGATGGCGTCCACGTTCTGGCCCAGCAGCTTGTCCACCGACTGCGAGGCGATGTTCGTGGTCGTGTCGCCCGAGTCCGTGTGGATCGTCGCGACCTGCTTGCCGAGCACGCCCCCGGCCTCGTTGATCTCCTTGACGGCCTGGTCGACCCCGGCGAACTCGGGCGGGCCCAGGAAGGCCAGCGAGCCGGTCTGCGGCAGCACCGTGCCGAGCGTCAGCGTGCCGTCGCCCTTCGCGGCGGCGGCAGGGGCCGACGAGGCCGGCGAGGACTGCTGGGCGGCCGTGTCGCCGCCGCCCCCGCCACAGGCCGTCAGTGCCAGGCTCGTCGCGGCCGCGACGGCCAGCACACGTCCCGCTGGAGCAATGCGGATCATAAAAGAGACTCCCCCTATCTCAACGAAGGAACGATCTCCTCCGCCGTGTTTTCCGAGCTCAGCATGCCTGGCCCGGGAGAGTGCCCAGGTTTTTTGACCCGCATTTATGCAGATTTGTAATATTTCACCAGAGTTACGGTCACCCCTAAAACAGGCCCGTGACCCCGACCCGAAGCCCGCGGATCGGGGTCACGAGCGGCACGTCAGCCGGCGATGTTGCCCTTGCGGTACTCCAGCGCCTTCGCCGCGTTGAACGTGTTGTTCTTCCCGTACTGGTAGACGCCGATCGTCGCGACCGAGGGATCCCCCACCTCGTTGAAGTCGACCGGCCCGCTGACGCCCTCGTAGTCGATGTCCTTGCCGGCCCGCAGCAGATCGGCGCACTCCTTGAAGCCCGCGCACTTCTCGCCGCCCTTGCTCACGTCGATCAGGCTCCCGGCGATGGCCGCCCCCGAGTCGTCCTTGGCCGTCTCCGCGGCCAGAGCGATCAAGGTCACCGCGTCGTACGACTCGGCCGCGTACGTGAACTCGCTCAGCTTCGCGTCGACCCCCAGCAGCCTCTTCTGGAACGCCTCCGGCGCCGCCGCTCCAGGAAGCGTGCCCTTGACGCCGTCCAGCATGCCCCGCGGCGCCTTCACGAAGTTGGTGTTCGACATGTTGCCGTCCACCATGTACCACTTGTGCCTGTCGGCCGTCAGACCCTGCTTGACAAGCTCGTTCACGACCTTGGACGTCTCCTCGAACCCGATCAGCACGATGCCTTTCGGGTTCTTCGCCTTGATCTTGGCCACATCGGCGGAGAAGTCGGCCGCCTTCGGGTCGTAGTCCACCCGCTCCACCACCGTGGCGCCCGCGGCCTGCGCCGTCTCGACCACCTGGTCGGCCAGGCCGGAGCCGTAGGAGTCCTGCATGGCCAGGATGCCGACGGTGTCGTTGCCGTCCTGCGCGACCAGGTCGCCCAGGACCCGGCCCTGCAGCTTGTCCGGTGGAGCCGTGCGGAAGTACAACCCCTTGTCATTGATCGTCGTGAACGTGTCGGAGGTGTTGGCCGGCGAGAACTGCACCACACCAGCACCCGTGATCTTGTCGATGATCGACTCCGACACCGACGACGAAGCCGCGCCGACGATGGCGTCCACGTTCTGGGCCAGCAGCTTGTCCACCGACTGCGAGGCGATGTTCGTGGTGGTGTCGCCTGAGTCCGTGTCCACCTTGCCGACCGGCTTGCCGAGCACCCCGCCGGCCTCGTTGATCTCCTTGAGCGCCAGGTCGACGCCCGTGAACATGGGAGGCCCCAAGTACGCGAGGTTGCCCGTCTGCGGCAGCACCGTGCCGATCTTCAGCGTGCCGTCGCCCCTGGCGGCCGGCGAGGACGGGGCGGGAGCGGTGCCTGAGGCCTCCGGCACGGCGGTCGTGCCACCGCCCGAGCACGCCGCCAGTGCCAGGCAGGCCGCGGTGGCGACGAGCGACATGCGGGAAATGCGGATCATCGAAAGCGTCTCCGTTCGAAGATGAGCGGACCTTCCGTCCGCCCATCAGTTACGCGCCGGGACGCCTCGGGTGAAAGCACTCGAAGCCGGTTGGATGCCCAGTCGTGACCGCGTCACAACCCATCAGGCGAAATCACCTGATAAAGGGCAGCCTCACGACTGCTTGGCCGCGTCGTCTATAACGATCTGGGCAACCTCACGCATGCTCAGCCGCCGGTCCATGGACGCCTTCTGGATCCACCGGAACGCCTGCGGCTCCGTCCAGCCGTGCTGCGTCATCAGCTGACCCTTGGCCCGCTCGACCAGCTTCCTGGTCTCGAGCCGCTCCGACAGGCTCGACACCTCGGCCGCCAGCGCGACCATCTCCTCGTGCCTGCTGACCGCCATCTCGATGGCCGGCACCAGATCCGCCTTCGTGAACGGCTTCACCAAATAGGCCATCGCCCCCGCGTCCCGTGCCCGTTCCACCAGGTCACGCTGGGAAAATGCGGTCAGGATCAGGCACGGGGCGATCCGCTCCGCCACGATCCGCTCCGCCGCGGAGATGCCGTCGAGCACGGGCATCTTGACGTCCAGGATGACGAGGTCGGGCCTCAGCTCGGCGGCCAGCCGGATCGCCTGCTCACCGTCCCCGGCCTCGCCCACGACGACGTAGCCGTCCTCCTGGAGCATCTCCTTGAGGTCGAGGCGGATCAGGGCCTCGTCTTCCGCGATCACTACTCGCCGCTGCGTACTCACGAGCAGAAGAGTACCGACGTCCGGTACATTGGAGCCACGCTGGCGCCCTGCAGCTGATCAACATTGGCGGTAGGGTGTGTCATCGATCCGGACATGTCCGGATTTTTCAGCCGGAATGATGGAATGGCAGACATGGACGCCTCAAAAGCGTCTGCTCGAAAGGGCGTGCGGGTTCGAATCCCGCTTCCGGCACCGTAACGACACGGGCAGCCCGGCGCGAGGCCGTCGAGCTCGACCTCTGCGTCGGCCCAAAGCATCGACTACCAGGGCACCATCCCCGCATCGTCGAAGAAGCCGCCCGTCGGCCCGTCCGGCGGCAGGGTGGCGAGCGCGACGATGATGGCGGCGCCCTCGGCGGCCGTGCGGCTGATCGGGAACGGCAGGTCCTTGGTGAAGTCGGTGGCGCAGGCCCCGGGTGCGGCGGCGTCGACCAGGATGCCGTCCTTGCGGAGCTCCTTGGCGTACTGCACCGTCAGCTGGTTGAGCGCGGTCTTGGACACCGGATACGTCGCCGAGGCCGGCAGCCCGGACATGTAGTGGCCGGGATCGGTGTGGTGGGCGAGGGAGCCGACGCCGCTGGAGACGTTGACGATGCGGGCCGCGGGTGAACGTCTGAGCAGGGGTAACAGGGCGTTGGTGACCATGAGGACGCCGATGACGTTCGTCTCGAGCACCTCCCGCACGGCGTGGCCGGAGCAGACGCGGTCACGGGCGCTGGCGGCCTTCGTACGCACGGCTGCGGCGCTCGCCGAACGCGCTGACGACGAGCGGGCGGCTTTTCGGGACCGCTCCCACCGGGAATAGCCGTCTCGAGATCGACGCGTACGGGGGGTGGGGTGGGATGCCGTTGAGCGTGGCGGAGCGGGAGGCGTTCCTGGCGGAGCCGCACATCGGGGGTCTGGCGGTGGAGGCGGGCGACGGCCGGGCGCCGCTGGCGGTGCCCGTCTGGTACGACTACAGCCCCGGCGGGGACATCCGGTTCCTGACGGACGGCGACTCGGTCAAGGCGAGGCTGATCGCGAAGGCGGGCCGGTTCTCGCTGTTGGTGCAGCGGGTCAGCCCGACTTATCGGTACGTGTCCGTGGAAGGTCCCGTCGTACGCACCGATCCCACGACGCTGGACGACCTGACCCGCATCTCCGCCCGCTACCTGCCGCCCGACGCGGTGTCCGGCTATGTGCAGGGCTCGGACCTGCACGTGCTCGTGACGTTCCGGATGCGCCCGGAACGCTGGCTCTCGGCGGACCTGGGCGCCCTCGGCTGACACGCCCGCGACCTGATGCTCTGGGCTGAGCCGCGGACCGGTATTTTGGGCCCGTGACGACTGCTATCGATCCCACCTCGACCGGCGCTTTCGGCGTCGGCCTCGCGACCATCGCCGCCGACGGCACCGTGCTCGACACCTGGTTCCCCGCTCCCGAGCTGGGCGAGGCGCCCCTCTCGGGCACCGAGCGGCTGTCCGCCGCCGAGGCCGGTGAGCTGGACTCGCTGACGGGCCCCGACACGGCGCGGGGCGTGGAGGTGGTGGCGGTGCGCACCGGCATCGCCAAGCTGTCGGAGGCGCCCGTGGACGCGCACGACGTCTACCTGCGCCTGCACCTGCTGTCCGCGCGCCTGATCCAGCCGCACGGGGCCAACCTGGACGGCGTCTTCGGCCTGCTGGCCAACGTGGCGTGGACCAACTTCGGGCCGTGCCCGGTGCCGGACTTCGAGCAGACCCGCCTGCGGCTGCGGGCGAGGGGCGCCGTGACCGTGTACGGGGTGGACAAGTTCCCGCGGATGGTGGACTACGTGCTGCCGTCGGGCGTGCGGATCGCCGACGCCGACCGGGTACGCCTGGGCGCGCACCTGGCCAGCGGCACGACCGTCATGCACGAGGGTTTCGTGAACTTCAACGCCGGCACGCTGGGCTCGTCGATGGTCGAGGGCCGGATCTCGGCGGGCGTCGTGGTCGGCGACGGCTCCGACGTGGGCGGCGGCGCCTCGATCATGGGGACGCTCTCGGGCGGCGGCAAGCAGGTCATCTCGATCGGCCGGCGCTGCCTGCTGGGGGCGAACGCCGGCATCGGCATCTCCCTGGGCGACGACTGCGTGGTGGAGGCCGGCCTGTACGTGACGGCGGGCACGAAGGTCGCACTCCCCGACGGCAAGGTGGTCAAGGCGGCCGAACTGTCGGGCGCCAACGGCATCCTCCTGCGACGGAACTCCCAGTCCGGCGCCGTCGAGGCAGTCCCCCGCACAGGCACCGGCATCGAACTCAACGCCGCCCTCCACGCCAACTGAGCCAGCTCATCATCATGTCGTGACGGGGCCGGGGCCCATGCCTCCGGCCCGTCGGCATTTCCAGTCCGGCCTGCGTCAAGGGCGGTTCGGTCCTGCGCTCAGGGCTCAGCTGTGGGGCGCCACCTCGCCGGTCCGGCGCATGAGGCCGCGAGACAGCACACGAGCGTGCAGCCCGCGCCGGGGCCAGCGCACAGGTATGCGCGGCCCGTCGTACATCACCGTCCGCACGCCACACGCCTCAGCGGCAGGCCACGGCTTCGGTCAAAGATGCGCCGTTACGGCGGCGCGCCCGTGAAGCTGGTAACCGTCCCCCTGGAGGGCCGGTCACCAGCGTCGGCGGGTGGAGCCAAGGTGGCTTGCCGTAAAGGATGAGAATTTAACTAGCATGTGAGACGGCGGAGCCGATGGTGTGGACGCGGAGGGCGTTGGTGGAGCCCGGGGTGCCGGGAGGCGAGCCGGCCACGATGACGACCTTGTCGCCCTTCTCCAGCCGCCCCAGCGACAACAACGACGCCTCCACCTGCCGCACCATGTCATCGGTGTGATGCACGAACGGCACGTGGAACGTCTCCACCCCCCACGTCAGCGACAGCTGCCCCCGCACGTGCGGCGCCGACGTGAAGGCCAGCAGCGGGATCGGCGAGCGGTAGCGGGCCAGCCGCCGCGCCGTCTCGCCCGACATCGTGAAGGCCACCAGCGCCTTCGCGCCGACGATGGCGCCCACCTCGGCCGCGGCCCGTGCGATGGCGCCGCCCGTGGTCTCGGGCATGCGCTCCAGCGTGTGGGTGGCCCGCAGGGAGGAGGCCTCCGCGGCGCAGGCGATGCGGTCCATCGTGGAGACGGATTCGATCGGGTAGTTGCCGACCGACGTCTCGCCCGACAGCATGACCGCGTCGGCGCCGTCCATGACGGCGTAGGCGACGTCGGAGGCCTCGGCGCGGGTCGGGCGCGGGGCGTTCATCATCGAGTCGAGCATCTGCGTCGCGACGATGACCGGGCGGGCCTTCTCCCGGCACAGCTCGATGATGCGCCGCTGCACGATCGGCACCTGCTCCAGGGGCAGCTCGACGCCGAGGTCGCCGCGGGCGACCATGATGCCGTCGAAGGCCTCGATGATGTCGGGGAGGCGGTCGACGGCCTGCGGCTTCTCGATCTTGGCGAGCAGCGGCAGGCGCACGGCCTCCTGCTCCATGATGTTGCGCACCACGTCGGCGTCGGACGGGCGGCGGACGAAGGACAGGGCGATCATGTCGAAGCCGGTGCGCAGCGCCCAGCGCAGGTCGGCCTCGTCCTTGTCGGTCAGCGCGGGCGCGCTGACGTTGACGCCGGGGAGGTTGAGCCCCTTGTTGTCGGAGATCATGCCGCCGATGACCACGCGGGTGATGATGCGCTCGCCGTCGACCCGGGTCACCTCGAGCACGAGGCGGCCGTCGTCGACGAGGATCGTGTCACCGGACCGCACGTCGTTGGGCAGGCCCTTGTAGGTGGTGGAGACCTGCTCGCGGTCGCCCGGCACGTCTTCGGTGGTGATGGCGAAGACGTCGCCGAAGCCGAGCCTGACGGGGCCCTCTTCGAAGGTGCCCACCCGGATCTTGGGGCCCTGCAGGTCGGCGAGCACGCCTACGCCGCGGCCGAGGTCGGCCGCCACTCTCCTCACCCGGTCGAGGACCTCTCGGTGCATGTCATGGTTGCCATGGCTGAGGTTGAAGCGCGCCACGTCCATGCCTGCGGCGATCAGCTCGCGGAGGCGTTCTTCGGACGATGTGGCGGGGCCTAGGGTGCAGACGATTTTCGCGCGACGAGTCACGAGTCCTACCTTAATTGGTACAGACCACTTGGCAGTCACTGACGCCGGAGAACGTACCCGACGTAAGAGAACAGCACGAGAACGGCTACCCCCAGGCGTGCCAAGTTCGTGTACGCCTCAGGGTAGACCACACCCTCGATGTAGTGGTCGATGAAGCCGGACGCCGGCAGCCCTTCCATCCCGGCCTGCCGCCGCCCCCAGTCCTCGGCCAGGGTCAGCGGGCACTCTACCCCAGTGACGATCGACAACACGCCCCAGGCGGCCACGGCGAGGTGGACCCAGATCGTGCGCCGCCACCGCCAGGCTAAGAACCCGCCCACCGCCATGTAGACGAGGAATAAGAAGTGCACCACCATCGCGGCGTCCGCGACGAGGCGATACATCATGGATTGAAAGTAGCCGCCTTCCAGGCGTCCACGATGCCGTGGCCGTAGAAACCGTTACGGGATTGGTCCCCTTCGCACAGGTGCGTGTCGGTCTGGCCGTACGACTTGTACACGTACTCGCGGGGCGTCGGGCACGCCTTCTGCATGGCGCTCTTGTAGAGCAGGTCCTCGACGGTGGCGGGGGCGAGGGTAAGACCGCCGGGGCCTGGCTTGCCGAAGCGGCTGATGAGGATGGCCGCGACGCCGGTGGCATGCGGGGCGGCCATGGAGGTCCCGTCCAGGTACTGGTAGTAGGAGCACGGGCGGTGCGTGCAGTCGCGTACGACGTCCGCGCCCTTCGGATTGCCCGAGGCGTCGATCCGGCCGGCGGCACGCAGCACCCGTTCGGGCGCGGCGCCCAGGATCGACCGGGTGGCCTTGGCGTCCTTGCCGTCGAGCACGTCGCCGCCCGGGGCCGCCACGTCGGTCTGCTCGAGGCCGTAGTCGCTGTAGATGGCCTTGCGCCCGGACGGTCCGACCGCGGAGACGGAGATGACGCCCTTGGACTCGGCGGGCACGTTGAGGCAGGAATTGTCGACCCTGCGGACCTTCTGGTCGCCTTCCGGGTAGCCGGGGCTCTTGTCGTCGACCTCGGGGTGGCCGAGGTCGGTAGAACCGTTGCCGAGCGCGGAGACGAGCGTGACGCCCTTGCCGCGGGCGTAGTCGATGGCCCGCTGCATGCCGGTGATGATGGCCTGCTGCTCCAGCTGCTGCTTCTTGGTGTCGGACCTGTTGTTCGTGCAGTTGAACAGCCAGGGGTCGACGAAGTAGCTCATGTTGGCGACGTCCACGCCGATGTCGGCGGCGTAGGTGAGCGCGTCGAGGCTGGCCTTGAGGAAGAAGAACCCGGAGTCCTGCCCGGCTCGGATGTTCACCAGCCGCACGCCGGGGGCGACGCCGGCGACACCGATGTCGTTGATCGGGGAGGCGATGGTGCTGGCCACGTGGGTGCCGTGGCCGTCGTCGTCCTCGTCGACCGGGTCCTTGCAGTCCTTGGCCTCGCACGGGCCGTCGAGCGTCTCGCCCTTCTCGTCCTTGGGCTTGTCGGTGACGAAGTTGCGGCTGAGCTCGCGGTCGAAGTTGGGGGCGATGTCGGGGTGCTTGCCGTCGATGCCGGTGTCGATGACCCCGACCAGCACCTGCTTGCTGCCGGGCACTTTGGCGTGCGCCCGGTCGGCGCCGATCATCCGCATGTCCCATTGGCGGCCGGCGAGCGGCTCACCCGCGCTGCTTGCGGTCAACGACGAAGCGCCGGGGAAGGCCCTGGATCCGGTACGGCGGGCGGTGGCGAATCCGATGGCCCGGTCCGGGGAGACGCCGACGATGGCCGGGTCGTCTCCCAGGCCCTCCACGAACCTGTCGCCGCGGCCCTTGGCCAGGACGTAGCCGAGCCTGGCATCCCCGCCCACGGTGGCGCCGCCTGCGTGCGCCACGGCGTCCACCGCCTGGCTCTGCCGCCCGGCGGCGTAGAAGACAATGTAGTCGGCCTGCTTGGCGGCCGGCGTGGCCGACTTGCTCTGCGCTCCACCATCCCCACGGTCCATGGAGGACGGGGGCGAGCAGGAAGCGAGCGCGACGACGGCGGCCAGCGCCGTGAAGCCCGAGGCGACTCGCCGCATTCTTCCCCCATCCGCCGACTTGCCGCAGAAACTGCATCTTCCCGACAGTGACCTGCTGATGCAACTTAGTAGAGAAATTTCGGTCGATGCCTGGCGAAACCGCACCGGCTCGCCCTGCCTGCGGGCGTGATGCTCCCAGCCCTGCGCCGTGAGGAGGTCGCCGAGCCGGCCGGCATGCGCATCGACTACGTCATCCGCCTGCAGCAGAACGGCTCGTGAGCGCCGAAGCCCCGGCGGCCGGACGCGCCTGATGGCGGCACGCCCGGCGGCCGGGGCGGGACGTCAGACCAGCGGCCGCGCCGTCGGCAGGATCGGGTACGGCAGCGCCGTCTCCCCGGTCAGGTAGCGGTCCACGCCGGAGGCGGCGGCGCGCCCCTCGGCGATGGCCCACACGATGAGCGACTGCCCGCGCCCCATGTCACCGGCCACGAACACGCCGTCCACCTTGGACATGTACGTCTTGTCGCGCGAGACGTTGCCCCGCTTGTCGTAGAAGCCCTCGCCGCCGTCCTCGGCCAGGTCCTGAAGCAGCGCGCCCTTCTCGGGACCGACGAACCCCATGGACAGGGTCACCAGCTCCGCCGGGATCTCCCGCTCGGAGCCCGGGATGGGCTTGAAGCCGCTCTGCGGCCCCTCGACCTCGACCAGGCGCAACGCCCGCACGTTGCCGTCGGCGTCGCCGGCGAACTCGGTGGTGGACACCGCGTACACCCGCTGCCCGCCGCCGTCGGCCAGCTCCTCGTGAGCGCTCTCCATCTTGAACAGCATGGGGAACGTCGGCCACGGCTGGTTGGCCGGCCGCGAGGCGGGCGGCTGCGGCATGATCTCCAGCTGGGTGACGGACTTGGCGCCCTGCCTGATCGCCGTGCCGATGCAGTCGGCGCCGGTGTCGCCGCCGCCGATCACCACGACGTGCTTGCCCTCGGCCGAGATGGGCGCGACCGCGTAGTCGCCCTCCTGGACCTTGTTGGACAGCGGCAGGTACTCCATGGCCTGGTAGATGCCCTTGAGCTCGCGCCCGGCCACCGGCAGGTCACGCCACTGGGTGGCGCCGCCGGCCAGCACGACCGCGTCGAACTCGGCACGCAGCTCGGCCGCGGTGACGTCCACACCGACGTTGACGCTGGTGCGGAACTCGGTGCCCTCGGCCCGCATCTGCTCCAGGCGGCGCTCGATGTGCCGCTTCTCCATCTTGAACTCGGGGATGCCGTAGCGCAGCAGGCCACCGATGCGGTCGGCCCGTTCGAACACCACAACGTCGTGCCCGGCCCTGGTGAGCTGCTGGGCAGCGGCCAGGCCCGCCGGGCCCGAGCCGACGACCGCGACCTTCTTGCCGGTCTTGACGGCCGGGGGCTGCGGGGTCACCCAGCCCTCGGCGAACGCCCGGTCGATGATCTCGACCTCGACCCGCTTGATCGCCACCGGGTCGGAGTTGATGCCCAGCACGCACGCCGCCTCGCACGGAGCCGGGCAGAGCCTGCCGGTGAACTCCGGGAAGTTGTTCGTGGCGTGCAGCCGCTCGATCGCCTCGCGCCAGTCGGTGCGGTAGACGAGGTCGTTCCACTCGGGGATGAGGTTCCCGAGCGGGCAGCCGTTGTGGCAGAACGGGATGCCGCAGTCCATGCAGCGGGCCGCCTGCTTGGTCAGCTTCTCCTGCGAGAAGTCCTGGTAGACCTCACGCCAGTCGCTGATCCGCACATCGACGGGGCGGCGCGCCGGCAGCTCCCGGTCGTGCGTGAGAAAACCCTTGGGGTCAGCCATTCGGTTACGCCTCCCTTAACCCTGAACCGCGGCGGCCATGACCGCCTCGTCGATGTCCCGGCCTTCGATGCGGGCGGCCTCGGCGGCGGCCAGCACCCTCTTGTAGTCCGTCGGCATGATCTTGCTGAACCTGCCGACCGCCTCGTCCCACTCCGCCAGCAGCTGCTTGGCCACCGGCGAGGCGGTCTCCGCGAAGTGCTTCTCGACGGTCTCCTTGAGGAACTCGGCGTCCTCTTCGGTGAGCGCCTCGATGGCGACCATCTCGCGGTTGACCCGCTCGGACTTGAGGTCCAGCAGATAAGCGATGCCACCGGACATGCCCGCCGCGAAGTTGCGCCCGGTCGCGCCGAGCACGATGGCCCGGCCGCCGGTCATGTACTCGCAGCCGTGGTCGCCCACGCCCTCGACGACCGCCGTGGCGCCGGAGTTGCGCACGCAGAACCGCTCGCCCACGACGCCGCGGATGAACACCTCTCCGGACGTGGCCCCGTACAGGGCGACGTTGCCGGAGATGATGTGCCCGTCCAACGGGGCCTCCTCGTGCGGGCGGACGGTGAGCCGGCCGCCGGACAGGCCCTTGCCGAGGTAGTCGTTGGCGTCGCCGGTCAGCCGCAGCGTGATCCCGCGCGGCAGGAACGCGCCGAACGAGTTGCCCGCCGAGCCGGTGAAGGAGATGTCGATGGTGTTGTCGGGCAGGCCCTTGCCGCCGTACCGCTTCGTGACCTGGTAGCCGAGCATGGTGCCGACCGTGCGGTTCACGTTGCGGATGGGCAGCTCCAGCGTGACCGGGGTGCCGTCGTTGAGCGCGCCCTCGGCGAGCTGGATGAGCGTGTTGTCCAGCGCGTGCTCCAGCCCGTGGTCCTGCTCGATGACCCTGTGCAGCGCGGTGCCCGCGGGCAGCTCGGGCTGGTGCAGGATCGGCGACAGGTTGAGGCCGCTCGCCTTCCAGTGCTCCTCGGCCGCCGTCGTGTCGAGCATCTCGACGTGCCCGATCGCCTCGTCGAGCGAGCGGAAGCCCAGCTCGGCCAGGTATTCGCGGATCTCCTCCGCGATGAACTCGAAGAAGTTGACCACGAACTCGGGCTTGCCGGTGAAGCGCTTGCGCAGCTCGGGGTTCTGCGTGGCGACGCCCACGGGGCAGGTGTCGAGGTGGCAGACCCGCATCATCACGCAGCCGGAGACGACGAGGGGCGCGGTGGCGAAGCCGTACTCCTCGGCGCCGAGCAGCGCGGCGATGACGACGTCGCGGCCGGTCTTGAGCTGGCCGTCGACCTGGACGACGATGCGGTCGCGCAGGTCGTTGAGCAGCAGCGTCTGCTGGGTCTCGGCCAGGCCGAGCTCCCACGGCGCGCCCGCGTGCTTGAGCGAGGTGAGCGGCGAGGCGCCGGTGCCGCCGTCGTGGCCGGAGATGAGCACCACGTCGGCGTGCGCCTTCGACACGCCCGCGGCGACCGTGCCGACGCCGACCTCGGCGACCAGCTTCACGTGGACCCTGGCCTCCGGGTTGGAGTTCTTCAGGTCGTGGATGAGCTGAGCCAGGTCCTCGATCGAGTAGATGTCGTGGTGCGGCGGCGGCGAGATGAGGCCGACGCCGGGCGTGGAGTGCCGGGTCTTGGCGATCCACGGGTAGACCTTGTGGCCGGGCAGCTGGCCGCCCTCGCCGGGCTTGGCGCCCTGGGCCATCTTGATCTGCAGGTCGTCGGCGTTGACCAGGTATTCGCTGGTGACGCCGAAGCGGCCGGAGGCCACCTGCTTGATCGCGGACCTGCGGGCGGGGTCGTAGAGCCGCTCGGGGTCCTCGCCGCCTTCGCCGGTGTTGGACTTGCCGCCGAGCTGGTTCATCGCGATGGCGAGCGTCTCGTGCGCCTCCATCGAGATGGAGCCGTACGACATCGCGCCGGTGGAGAACCTCTTGACGATGCTCTCGACGGGCTCGACCTTTTCGATGGGGATCGGGCTGCCCTTGCGCAGCTTGAACAGGCCACGCAGGGTCATGAGCCGCTCCGCCTGGGAGTCCACGAGGTTCGTGTACTCCTTGAAGATCTCGTAGCGGCGGGTCCTGGTGGCGTGCTGCAGCTTGAAGACGGTCTCGGGGTTGAACAGGTGCGGCTCGCCCTCGCGCCGCCACTGGTATTCGCCGCCGACCTGGAGCCTGCGGTGGGCGTTCTCCACCCGCGGGTAGGCGTGGCGGTGCCGCTGCGCGACCTCCTCGGCCAGCACGTCGAAGCCGACGCCGCCGAGGCGCGAGGTGGTGCCGGTGAAGCAGGAGTCGATGACCTCCTGGCTCAGGCCGAGCGCCTCGAAGATCTGCGCGCCGGTGTAGGAGGCCACCGTCGACACGCCCATCTTGGACATGACCTTGATGACGCCCTTGCCGTACGCCTTGATCAGGTTGCGCACGGCCTTGTGCTTGTCGAGCTGCAGGACGCCGGTGTCGACCAGGTCCTCGACCGTCTCGATCGCCAGGTACGGGTTGATCGCGCCGGCGCCGTACCCGATGAGCAGCGCCATGTGGTGGCACTCGCGGGCCTCGGCGGTCTCCACGACCAGGCCGATCTTGGTGCGGGTCTTCTCCTGGATCAGGTGGTGGTGCACCGCGCCGGTCAGCAGCAGCGACGGGATCGGCGCGAGGGTCTCGGACGAGCCGCGGTCGCTGAGCACGATGATGCGCGCGCCGTCGGCGATCGCCTGGGACGCCTCGGCCCTGATCTCCGCCAGGCGGCGCAGCAGCGCCTCGCCGCCGCCGGCGACCTCGTACAGGCCGCTGATGACGTGCGGGTGGAAGCCGGGCAGGTCGTGCTCGTCGTTGATGTGGATGATCTTGGCGAGCTCTTCGTTGTCCAGCACCGGGTACGGCAGCACCAGCTGGCGGCACGAGCTCGGCCCCGGGTCGAGCAGGTTGCCCTCGGGCCCGATGGTGCTGGCCAGGGAGGTGACCAGCTCCTCCCGGATGGCGTCCAGCGGCGGGTTGGTGACCTGCGCGAACAGCTGGGAGAAGTAGTCGAACAGCAACCGCGGCTTCTCGCTCAGCACGGCGACGGGCGTGTCGGTGCCCATGGAGCCGATCGGCTCGATGCCGGTCTTGGCCATCGGCGACAGGATGATGCGCAGCTCTTCCTCGGTGTAGCCGAAGGTCTGCTGCCGCTTGACGAGCGCCTCGTGCGTGGGGATCTCGCGCTGGCGGGCCGGCAGCTCCTCGAAGCGGACGAGGCCCGCGTGCAGCCACTCCTCGTAAGGGAGCTCGGCGGCCAGCTCGGCCTTGATCTCGTCGTCCTCGATGATCTTGCCGCGCGCGGTGTCGATGAGGAACATCTTGCCGGGCTGCAGGCGGCCCTTGCGGACGACGTCCTCGGGCTTGATGTCCAGCACGCCGGCCTCGGAGGCCAGCACGACCAGGCCGTCGGCGGTCACCCAGAAGCGTCCGGGGCGCAGGCCGTTGCGGTCGAGGACGGCGCCGGCGAGGGTGCCGTCGGTGAAGGTGATCGAGGCGGGACCGTCCCAGGCCTCCATCATCGAGGAGTGGAACTCGTAGAAGGCCCTGCGGGCAGGGTCCATCTCGGTGTGGTTCTCCCACGCCTCGGGGATCATCATGAGCACGGCGTGCGGGAGGCTGCGGCCACCGATGTGGAGCAGCTCCAGGGCCTCGTCGAAGCTGGCGGTGTCGCTGCCATCCGGGTCACAGATGGGGAAAAGTCGCGAAATATCGCCCGGGATGTGGGGGGAGGCCAGCATCGCCTCGCGGGCCCGCATCCAGTTGCGGTTGCCCTTGACCGTGTTGATCTCGCCGTTGTGGGCGACGTAGCGGTAAGGGTGCGCCAGCGGCCAGCTGGGGAAGGTGTTGGTGGAGAAACGCGAGTGGACGAGCGCGATCGCCGTCTCGTAACGCTCGTCGCTCAGGTCGGGGAAGAACGGCTCGACCTGGTCGGGGGTGAGCATGCCCTTGTAGACGATCGTGCGCGCCGACAGCGAGGGGAAGTAGACGTCCGCCTCGTGCTCGGCCCGCTTGCGCAGGCAGAACGCCAGCCGGTCCAGCTCCAGCCCCTCGCGCCCGTCGGGGCTCGACACGAACAGCTGGGCGAAATGCGGCATGACGGCCCGGGCGCTCGGCCCCGGCAGCTCGCGGTCGACCGGCACCTCACGCCAGCCGAGCACGGTGAGACCTTCCTCGGCCGCGATCTCCTCGATCAGGCCCGTCGCGACGCTCCTGGCCTGCTCGTCGAACGGCAGGAAGGCGATGCCGGTCGCGTAGGCGCCGGCGGCGGGCAGCGTGAACGGCACGACCGCCCGGTAGAACGCATCGGGGATCTGCGTCAGGATCCCGGCCCCGTCACCGGTGTCCGGCTCGCTACCCTTGGCTCCCCGATGATCAAGGTTGCACAGCGCCGTCAGCGCCTTGACCACGATCCCATGCCCCCGGCGTCCCGCGACGTCGGCGACCATGGCGACACCGCAGGCATCGTGCTCGTTGGCGGGGTGGTACAGGCCCTGGGGCTCGGGGAACCCGAGGTGGGCAGCAGGCATTGAATCCCTCCCGTCGTCATCGTCTGTCTCAAAACCGGCTACAGGCGGGGACGACGTTGGCCCTGCTGCATATCGTGGGTAGAGATTACCGCACCCTGCCGGAATGGTGCCCGCCACGTCCGCATTGCGAACATTCGAGCCCGTCCCAGCATCCGAACTCCCTATCCCAAACCTCGGGCGTGGGCGGCGAAATTCCCGATCCGAGCAGCGATTTACGCCACAGAGAGCGATTTTCCTCCCACCCTCCGCCGCCCACCCCAGCCCGGACCAGCCGGCGCCTCCCCCGCCTCGTAGCACTCCTCTCTCCCACAGGCCCCTCTTACGTCAAACGCCGCGCTGACCCCAATACGCTGCTGGCACTCATCGGCCACCTCTAGACCATGACTCCCAATGGCCCTCCAACCCAGCGCTCCCGAGATCCGTTCGACTCACCGCTCCATGATCGCTCTCGGCCCTCCATGTCTCGGGCGGAGTCGGTCTCCCTCGCCGCCTCCTACACTCCGGCCCCCACCTTCTCGGGGCCGTCCCGTCGGCGGAGGGGCGGCAGCGGCAGGATGGGCGGAGGGCGCTCGATAGGGTTGCACCATGGAGCGGGTCGATGCGGGGCGTGACGGCGTAGGGCAGGTCCGGATGGAACGGGACGGCCTGGAACGCCTGCTCGGCGCCGCAGGCGCGGAGAGCAGACGGCTGCGGCATGCGCTGGCGCTCCTGTGCGACGGCAAGTGGTGGACGCTCGCGAGCCTGGTCCGGTCCACCGCCACGTCAAGGCGCACGATCGAGGCCCTGCTTCGCGAGTTGCCCCTGGAGCGGGCCGGGGACCGCTTCCGGGTGCCGCTCACCCACACACCCGACTATCAGGACCTCCTCGCCGTAGCCCCGCCTCCCGAGGACCCGGTGGCCCACCTGGTCCCGCACTACGCTCACGTCCTGGAACGCCTCACCGAGCTGATCGCCGGGGCCCCACGTTCCCGTCATGTGCTGGACCACGTGTCCGCCACGCCGGACACCGTGCTGCGGCGCGCACTCCTGCTCGGCGCCCGCTACTGGCTGCCCGGCACGCGCCTGCTGTGCGTCGGCGACCACGACCTCACGTCGCTGGCCGTCAAGCTCGTCCACCCGGAGACCGACGTGACCGTGGTCGACATCGACGAGCGCATCCTGGCCTACATCGACGACCAGGAGCTGGGCGTCCGCACACGCTGGGCCGACCTGCGCCTCGGCCTGCCCGCCTCCGCCAGGGACCATGACCTGGCGCTCACCGATCCCCCGTACACGCCGGAGGGCACCGGCCTGTTCGTGGCGCGCGCCGTTGAGGGCTTGACGGACGAGGGACGGGTGCTGCTGGCCTACGGGGCGAGCGAGCGCACACCGATGCTGGCCTTCAAGGTGCAGCAGGCCCTGTCGGAGCTCAACCTCACGTACGAGGCGATCTACCCCGACTTCAACCGCTATTTCGGCGCGGAGGCCATCGGCTCCGCCGCTGACCTGTACATCCTCCGCCCCACGACCAAGTCACGGCCGGCCGTGACGTCCCGTCTGAGCCGCCTGACGACCGCCATCTATACTCAGGGCCCACAATCGGTCGAATCGGCTCAAAACACCCTCTCAGCCCCGCACAGGGGCCATCCAGGCGCCCCCTCACCCGCCCCCGGCCTGCCGCCGGACTTCCACGCAGACCTGCTGGTGGGCGACTGGCCGAAGGACCTTCCCCAGCCCCGGGTCAAGCTGGCGACCTGGCCGGCCAAGCCCTATGCGGCCGCTGTGGACCGCGTGGCCATCGCCGTGCCTCCCGGACTGGAGGCCGCACTCCCCCGCCTGCTGCTGGCCACCCGCGCCGCGCACGTCCGCGTGATCGGGACCGGCCTCCAGCCGCTCCCTGACGTGCTGGCCACTGTCTACACGTCGAGCACCGACGACGCAGGCACGCTCGACGCCGTACGCCTCCCCCAGCCCGACGGCGAGGCCGCGACCGTCCTGCGCAGGATCCTGGACAACGGCCACGCCAAGCTGGCCAACACGTGGCGGGAGGGGCTCATCGCGGTGGCCCACGCCCAGGGCACGACGCTCACCAAGAACGAGGCCCGCGCTCTCATCCGCGAGGCCGCCCCGTGGTCGGATGACCTCACCCCGCTGGAGGCGCCGCTCCACCGCCTGAGCGCCCTTCCGCAGGCGGTGGCGGCGACGGTCTCGGCCCTCACGACGACCACCTGAGAGCTCTCACCGAGATCCCGGCCGAGAGCCACCGTCGTCAGGTCGCGGCGACGATCCGCCCTTGGACCACACGTCCGAGGCCGTCGAGCGCGACCAGGGCGGCGATCAGTTCCTGGGCGGGCGCCTGGCCGCCGACCCAGCTCACCGTCACGTAGTGGCCCATGGCACGGGCCTGAGCTCGGCTGCCGGCCGCGTCGAACAGGATGCCCTGCCGAACGAAGCCGTCCTTGCCCAGCGCGGCCACCAACGCGTCGGCCGCACGGCCGTCGCTCAGGTTGAAGATGACGAACTGGCCCGCGACCGCGCTCCCCTTGTACGTGCCCTGCAGCGCCTGCGTGCACCCCGTGGCGGAGACACCCCAGAGTGCGTCGTCACAATCGGTGAACTCCTCCGTGGACTCCAGGCGCATGGTGCCCAGGGTCTGGGTCGCGGGGGTGAAGATCTCCTGCGTGGTCAGCGGCTTGGTGTCGTTCTGACGGGTGTCGATGGCGGTGTAGAAGGCGGACGTGGACTCGCCGTGGAAATTGGTGGGCCGGGGATCGTCCCGCCGCAACCACAGCCACCCGGCCACGGCGATGATCACCACGCTGGCGACCACGACGGAGATGACGACACGTCGGGACATCAGCCGGCCGCTCCCCTGAAGCTGACGACATGACGGATCACCACGGCCCGGCCGGGCACGGGGGCAACGCGATGACCGTCGCAGACGCTTGGCTGCGCACGCATCAGGAGGACGCCCCCGTGATGGAGACGACACGGCGGTAAACGGCCTTCTCGGCCCCGCGCAGGGCGAGCGCGAGCGAGACGAAGTCGTCCTTGGCGCCGGGCTCCGTGCCGTCGATCCTGCCGAGCCAGACGAGGCCGACATAGTGGCCGAGGGCGTAGCCGCCCGCCTCCGAGTGCCCGCCCGCGGGGAAGGTGCCCTTGGACGAGGTCAGGGGACGTGCCCAGCCGCCTCGGTAAAGGGTCTTCAACGACTCGACCAGCTCGGCCGCCGACTGGCCGTCTTTCAGGTTGAGCAGCGTGTACTGGCCGACGTACCTGCCGTCGGAGCTGGCGTAGAGGCCGCGCGCGACCTGGGTGCATTCGGCGTCCGACACCCGTTCGAGGAGGGTCTGGCCCCACAGCGCGGCTGAGCAGTCGGTGTCCAGTTGCTTGGCGACGAGCTTGAGTTTGAGCTTCTTGCTCACCGCCAGCTCGGTCTGTGCGAACACCTCCTTCTCCGTGAGCGCACGGCTGTCCTTGCTCCTGTCGGCGACGGGGTCGAACAGCTTGGGTGAGCCCCACCCGCGGAACACCTGCGGCAACGTCGTGTCGGCACCCAGCACGGCGGCGCTGGCCTGCCGTTCGGACGAGTAATCGCCGATCGAGCCGACGACGGCCACCAGGCCGGCCGCGCTCGCCAGGACGCCTACGACCGTGGCGATGATGACGATCAACCGCTGCTGCTCCGGCCGGAGGCCCAAGTCGGTGAGCAGCGGGAACTGCCAGTCCGAGCGCGGGGTACGCCGCCGCTTACGGGACGCGGCCACGCCACGGCCTTCCCCCTCATCGGCTCCCTCCGCCGACCGCCCACCGCCACCGATACCGACACCGGCACCAGCAATCAACGAGCCGTCATCGTCATCGGCCTCCACCGCCCGCCGGCCACCTCGTGATCGCCGCCCGCGGCCGACCCCGTCGGCAACCTGACGCCCTTCACCCGCCGGCGACCGGCCATCCTCCCCGATGCCTGCGGGCAAACGGCCGTCCTCACGGAAACCCGCAGTCGACCGCCCCTCGTCACGGACACCGGCAGACGAGCGGCCCTCCTCACGGACACCGGCAAAGGATCGTCCGCCCTCACGGACACCCGCAGACGAGCCGCCGTCACCCGGAACCGACCGGCCATCCCCACCGGCACCCGCAAGCGACCGGCCATCCCCACCGGCACCCGCAAGGGACCGGCTGTCCTCACCGATGCCCGCCGGCGATCGGCGGCGCCTGCCGAGGCGGGAGGCCGACCGGCGACCTTCTCCCACATCCCCCGGCGAGGCACCGCTGTCACTCGCGGCGGGAACCGGGAAGCCGCCGCGATCGGCAGGTGTCGCCGGCCCAGCGCCGGCAGCCATGGCTCGTTCACCGCGGTGGGCGCCGGTCATCGAATCGCGGCCATCGTCAGCGCCTGGCGTGTACCAGCTCTCTCCACTCGTGACGCCCGGCGCCTGGCCGCCACCGTGCGCGCCCGTCGCGGATCGACCGCCGGAACGTCTGCCTTCCGATGTGCGGCCACGGCCCCGCGAGCGCGCCGACCGGCCACCACCGTCCAAGCCGTCCGCCGCACGGTGATCAATGGGCGACCCGTCAGCCGAGTGAGCGCCAGTGGCCGGCTGAGGACCGGTGCCCGCACCGTAGCCATACCCGCCTACCGGCTGAGGCCCGGCGGCCGCAGTGTTGCCGTACCCGCTTGCCGCCGGCTGAGGACCAGGAGCAGGAGCAAGGTCGTACCCGCTTGCCGCCGGCTGAGGACCAGGAGCAGGAGCATGGTCGTACCCGCCCGCCGCCGGCTGAGGACCTCCGGCGGCACCGCCGCCATACGCGCCCGCCGACCAGCCGCCGTAATCGCCACCCGGAAGGCCGCCACCAGCCTGGCCGCGGACCTCGGTGCCCGGGACACCGCCGCCCAAGCCACCCATGCCAGGGACACCGCCGCCCAAGCCCGGAACGTCACCGCCCGTGAACCCGCCACCCGGTACGTCGCCGCCGTTCAGGCCTGCGTGATCCGTCCCCGGGCTGCCGCTCTTGGGACGGGATCCGGCTCGTCTGCGGGCCATCACAGCCCCGTCGACCCGATCAGGCTGCCGACGCCGAACGTGACCCCGGCCGCCAGCGCGCCCACCACGAGCTGACGCAGCCCGGAATACCACCAGCTGCGTGCCGTCACAGCCGACACGATCGCGCCCGCCCCGAACAGCGCCACGCAGGACACCACCGCAGACTCCACCAGCCCTTCGGCCGCGAACACGTACGGCAGCAGCGGCAGCACCGCCCCCACCGCAAAGGACAGAAACGATGACACCGCGGCCAGCATCGGCGACGGCAGCTCACCGGGGACGACGCCCAGCTCGGTACGGGCGTGGACCTCCAGCGCCCGGTCCGGGTTCTGGGAGATCTGCCTGGCCACCTCGGCGGCCAGGCCCGGCTCCACGCCCTTGTCGACGAACGACTGAGCCAGCTCGGCCCGCTCGTCGTCGGGATGGCGGTCGAGCTCACGCCGCTCGACGGCGATCTCGGCCTGGGCGAGCTCGCGCTGGCTGGCCACCGACACGTATTCGCCGCCCGCCATGGACAGGGCACCGGCGGCCAGGCCGGCGACGCCGCCGAGGGCGATGACCTTGGTGTTCGTGGTGCCGCCGGCGACACCCGCGATGAGCGCGAAGTTCGACACCAAACCGTCCATCGCGCCGAACACCGAGGGTCGCAACCAACCCCCTGTGACGTCGCGGTGCTGGTGGTGGGCCTCCGCGCGGCCGCTCATCGCGAGTTCTTCTCCTTCGTCACGCCTTCGGACCGGTCCCCGGCCACGGCTTCGGCGCGCTCGGCTTCGGCCTCGCCGGCTTCGGCGCGCTCAGCCTCGGCTCCGTCGGCGTCGGCGTCGGCGTCGGCGTCGGCGTCGGCAGCGTCGGCGCGGTCGGCGGTGTCCGCGTCCGTGTCCGTGGAGGCGGCCGCGTCCGTGGAGGCGACCGTGTCCGCGTCGGACCTGTCGTCCGCGTCGGGGGACTCAGCCGGGCCATCGTCGGTCCCGCTGCCCTCGGCCCTCTCGGTCTCGGCCGTGTCGTCGCCGGCCTCGCCACCCCTGGCCTCGCCGGTCGTATCCGCGTCGTCACCGGTCCGCTCGGCCGCCTCCGCGGCAGCCGGGCCGCTGTCCTCGGTGGTCGTGTCCGGGGAGTCGGCGTCGGCCTGGTCTGCCGGGTGTGCCGGGTCCGCCCCGTCGGCGGACGCCGGCACGACGACCTCCACGCCCTGCTTGTTCCTGGTCATCCAGAGGTAGACCAGCGCCCCGACGAACAGCACGATCGACGTCCACTGGTTGATCCGCATCCCGAGGAACGTCACCGCGTGGTCGACCCCGCCGACCGGGTCGATGCGCAGCCCCTCGATCCAGAAGCGGCCCAACGTGTAACCGGCGACGTAGAGGGCGAACAGCCGCCCGTGGTGCAGCGCGAACCGCCGGCCCGCGAAAATGAGCGCGAAGCCGAGTGCCACGTCCCAGATCGACTCGTACAGGAAGGTCGGGTGGTAGAGCACGCCGGGCTCTCCCCCGTGGTCGGCGTCGATCTCCAGGCCCCACGGCAGCGTGGTCGGCGAGCCGTAGAGCTCCTGGTTGAACCAGTTGCCCCACCGGCCGATGCCTTGGGCGAAGGCGATGCCGGGCGCGACCGTGTCGGCCATGGCGCTGAAGGAGATGCCGCGGTTGCGCACGGCCCACCAGACGCCGAGGGCGCCGAGGGCGATCGCGCCCCAGATGCCGAGGCCGCCCTCCCAGATGAACAGCGCCTGGTAAGGCTCCTTGATCGCCCGGCTGCCGAAGTAGGTCTGCCAGTCGGTGATGACGTGGTAGAGGCGTCCGCCGATGAGGCCGAAGATGACCGCGGGGACGGCGATGTCGACGATCGTCCCCTTGTGGCCACCGCGGGCGCGCCAACGCCGCTCGCTCAGCCAGACGGCGACGATGACGCCGAGCACGATGCAGAGTGCATAAGCCCGGATCGGGATGATTCCGAGATACCAGACCCCCTCTGAGGGGCTGGGAATCGAGGCAAGGGGCATGTCAGGTGAGGGTAGCGGAAGCGCGCCTACTTAGCCGCCTTCGTAATCGCATCGCGCAGTTGCTGGGGACTGAAGACTACCTGATTGTCTATTTCTGTTCCGTTCAACTTCACGGTCGGCGTACTGTTCAACTTCTGCTCCGTCATGATCTTTTCACTGTACGACAGCTGCGCCTGAGCGTTCTTGCCCGAGGTGACGCACTGCTGGAAGTCCGGCGCGGTCACCCCGGCCTGCTTGCCCCACTCCACGAGCTGGTCGTTGGTGAAGCCCTCGACGGTCTCGGCCGGCTGGTTCTTGAAGAGCAGGTCGTGGAAGGCCATCCACTGCTTGCCGTCGGCGATGCACCGGGCGGCGCTGCCCGCACGCACGGAGTTGGACTTGGTGGGCTCCTGGGAGAAGATCGTGATGGGGTGGTAGACGACCTTGGCCTTGCCCTCGGCGGCGAGGTTCTTGAACGTCTGCCCGCTGACCCGCTCGGCCTCCTTGCAGGCCGGGCACTGGAAGTCCTCATAGATGTCGACGACGGGCTTCGTGACGCCGTTCTGGGCCATCACGACACTGCCGTCGGGCTGCACGGTGATCGGTGCGAGCCCTGCCGAGGCCTCCTCCGGGCTCGAGGTGGTGGCCGCGTACAACCAGCCGAGCCCGACCGCGGCCACCGCGACCACGCCGGCGGTCACGTACGTCACCAGTCGCCGGCGCTTGTCGCGCGCCCGTGCGGCGGCCTGCTGCTCCTTGATCTTCTCGCGGGCGGACTTGGTCTTCGTACGATCGCCCTTGCTCATTGGTCGTCCTCCTCGTCGTCTGCACTGTCGCCCCCCAGGCCGAGGGCTCCGTCGAGCGCGAAGCGGCCCGGCGGGAAACGGACGGTCCAGGCGCCGAGCAGTACGAGGCCGAAGTCACGCAGGATGTCGAGCAGGTAGGTGGGCTCCTGCCCCTTCCCCAGCTGGCCGCCGCCGCCGAAACAGCCGCAGTCGATCCGCAGGCCGTTCGCCCACGCCCAGGCGATGCCGAACACGAACGCGAACATGAGCAGCCCCGCGATCACGGCGGCCACCCTGGTCAGCAGACCGACGACCAGCAGCACGCCGACGACGATCTCCAGAATCGGCAGGACGTAGCCCACCGGGACGGCTATCGACTCGGGCAGCAGCTGGTAAGCCTTGACCGCCACGACGGAGTCCGACGGGTTGCCGATCTTGAGCGCGCCCGCAACGATCAGCACTCCGCCCAGAACGAGCCGCGCGACGGTCGTCACCCAGGGTATCGCCCTCTTAGCGTTGTGTGATGGTTGCGACGCGGCCACGGGTCACTCTCCTCTGCCTCTGTGCCGGGAGGCGCACAGTACCGGGATCCATCCGACCACGCCCGAGATAAGCGTCAGCTAAGTGACATTTTCATGCTCTCACCTGGGCTTTTGCGAACAGATGCCGGGTTCAGCCGCAGATGAGCCTGGCCTCCCCCCAGTCGGCGTGGTCGTTGCCGTTGCCGTCGCCCGCGTCGTCGGCCACGAGGTCCACGTAGCGGGCGCCGGTCAGGTCGGCGACCAGCTCGTACGCCGGGTCGGCGGCGCGCAGCACCGGGCTGCGCGCCCGCTCCACGCCGTCGGCCACCACGCCGAACCGCACCGACCCCCGCGTGGCCTGCACGTCGTCCACCCCGACGAACGCGCGGAACTCCGTGCACCGCCCGTTCAGATAGAAGCGGATCTTGGCTGGGGCGTGCGTGCCGAGCCCCTTGGCGAAGGTCCGCCCGCCGATGACGATCGGCCCGCCGTCGGCCTCGCCGGTGTCGCCGTTGGACCGGTCGCGCTCGACGGGCCCCCAGCCGTTGTCGGCGCTGACCCACTCCAGGTCGCTGGCGTAGGCGTCGGCCTGGGGAGGCGGCGGCAGGGTCCGTACGCGTACCGAGGCCGTCAGCGTCTTCGCCACGCCGCCGACGGTGTAGGACACGGCGGCCTTCAGGTCGTAGACGTCGTAGGGGGCGTCGGCGGGCGGGGTGACCTTCCACGTCGTGGTGAGCCGGCCGCCGGGCTCGACGCTCCCGGTTCCGTCGCCGGCGACGGCCCAGCCTTCCGGCGCTTCCAGTGTCACCCGCACATCGGCCGCCGCCGCGTCCTCCCGGTTGGTGAACGTGGTGGTGACGTCGTTCGCGGCGCCCTGCTCGAACGCCGCCGAGGCGGGCGCCAGCTCCAGCGACCCGCAGGCCGGCGCGTCCTGCGCGGGCCCGAGGTCGGTGACGGAGAAGTCGTCCAGGATGAAGTCGGCTCCGGCCTGCTCGGGCCGGAGCGAGCGCAGCCCGACCCACACGTCACCGCACCCGCCGACCACCCGCTCGGTGAAGGTGGCGGTGGTGCGCCGCTCGGGGATGGGCGTGCGCCGCGTCTCCACACTCGCGCCGCCCGCGTCGTAGCCGGTCACCCACTGGTACGTGTCCGCCTGCGCGTTCTGATAGCTGAACGACACCTCGTACGCGCGCCCGGCCTCGAACCGCGCGGTCCACGGCAGCGTACGGTAGATCAGCCCCTGCCGCTCCTCGTGGGCCTTGAGCGACCAGTCGCCGTTCAGCACGTCGTCGACCGTCTTGCCGTTCCACCCGGCCTGCGTGTACGGCTCGTGCCGCTCGGCCAGGTGGGTGCGCGCGTCGAACGACCCGCCCGCGTCCCCCTTCACGAACGGCCCCCACCCGGGCTCGGCCGACTCGAACGTCTCGACCCGGCCCGGCGGCTCCCGCCGGAACACGCGCACGTCGTCCACCCGCACGTCCCCGGGCGCGCCGGCGGCCGTGATCCGCAACGTGACCGCGTCCCCGGGCGCGGTGAAGGTGACCTTGACCCGCTGGAAGTAGGTGTCGTGCTTCTCGTCGGAGGCGATGTAGTTCTTGGCCGTGGACCGCTCGATCGTCACCGCCTGGCCGCCTGCCTCCAGGGTGGTCGGACGCGTCTTGCCCGGCTCGACCTCGACGAACGCCGACGCGGTGTACGTACGCCCCGGCTCCAGGCCCGTCAGCCGCTGCTCGAGCCGTGCCTGGGCGCCGCCGGCCAGCCGGGCCACCCGGTGGCCCAGGTCGTTCCTCTCGACGCTCACAGGCCCGCTGACCCGCCATCCGTCGAGCCGGTCGCCGTTGAATCCGGGGTCACGCACCCCGCTGCCCTGCCCCCATCCGGGATCGGGCAGCTTGGGCGCCTTGCCGGGGTAGAGCACGTACGGCACGCCCGCCTCGGCCCGCAGCGTGATCTTCCCGCCGACGGGAGTGACCGTCCCCACGGGGACGCGGCCCTGGTCGGTGAGCCGGTAGACGGTCATCGGCCGGTCGGCGTCCCACGTGGTCTCGCCGCCCGCCGGGTTGTAGTGGTAGTGCCTGCCCTGCCACGGCAGCAGGTACGTGCCGCCGTCGAGCACCTTGCGCCCGCCCGCGAACCACTCACGCCGGCCGTTCCGGTTCGTGCCGCGCACGCCGCCGGTGAAGACGATCTCGTCGGCGTTCCAGTCGATGATCTTGTGGTGCTGCAGGAACTTGGCCGGCAGATTGTGCTCCCAGATGTTGCGGTAGAAGGCGGTGAAGTCGTTCTCCGCCGTCCAGCCCTCGAACTCGACGATGCGGGCGTTGCCGAGGATCGGGTGGGCGTTCCAGACGTCCTTCTCGTCGTTGCGGATGAATCGGATGATCTGCGAGTTCAGCCCCTTGTTGGTGACCCCGCCGTAGTTCAGGTCGTTGGCCCAGTGCGCCCACAGCGACGACCGTTCCAGCTTGTCCGACCATTCCGTGGTCACCTGCCAGCCCTGCGCGCGCAGCTCGGCCAGCGTGCGGTCGGCGACCCAGCCGAACGGCCGGAACACGTCCACGTACAACACCGCGAGGTTCCTGTCGGTCTCCCCGCGCAGCTGCGCGAACCTCCGGGCGAGCGTCCCCCTGGTCAGGTCGCCGCGCTGGTCGATCAGGTACGCCTGGTCGAGCCAGTTCCAGCCCTTGGCGTCCTTGTTGACGAGCTGCTCGCTGAAGTTCTTGGCCTCGGGGTAGGACTCGGTGGCGTTGACGTGCACGCCGAACGTGGCGTTCCAGCCCTTGCCGGCCTTGAGCAGCGTGTTGAGGTCCTTCAGACCGCCGGCGCGGCGGTTGTAGTTGCCGCCGTAGTCGGGGTGCGCAGCGTCGTGCCCTTCGGACTGGTAGCCCTTGAGCAGCGCCAGCTGGCCGAGACCGTCGGTGGCCAGCGAGATCCGCTTGACGTCGTCGAGCGTGCGCAGGAACGGGTGCGTGGCCTGGCTGGAGAAGTTGAACGGGATGTGGATCACCACCCGGTCCCTGGTCCGCTCCGCGCCCAGCGCCTTGACGCCGATGCCCCGGAACGCGACCGCGCCGTCCTGCCAGTCCACCGTCTCGTCACCGTTGGCGTCGGGGGTGACCACGACCTTGGCCCAGGGCGCCTCCTCGGTGAACGGCGAGCCCGCCGCCCGGTACGTCCACTGCCCGCTCCACACGCCCACGGTGACCGTCCCGGCCGGGTCCTTCCTGGCCTGGTGCCAGAACCTGGCGGCGTCCCGGTCGGTGACGCCCGAGGGGCGGTCATAGGTGGAGTTCGACTCGATCGCCGCCGCCAGCCGGTCGGTGTTCACGATCGCGTACGTCGCCCCGACCGGGGCCGCGTCGGGCGCGGTGTCCCCGGCGACCCGGGCGAACACGTCCGCGGTGCGGGTGGAGTTCGGATCGAGCCTGGTGAACGCGGTGGCGGCGCCCGGCTGCTCGCTCGAGACCGACACCAGGTCGTGGCCGGGCAGATCGATCGTGCCGACGCGGAACGCCTCGGTGTCGGACACCGAGTCGATCCTGAACGTCGTCACCCGGCCCTTGACCCCGATGCTCGCCCCCAGCGCGACGCCGGGCAGGCCGGGGAAGGTCAGCCGGTAGCGAGCGGTCGCGCCGTCGTTCCCGGACAGCGCGACGGTGGCGGTGTGCGGCCGGCCGTTCAGCACGACCGCGGGCTCGCCGGCGCTGCCGCCGAGCGTGGCGCCGCTCGCCAGGTGGGTGTACCGCAGGACGCGCGGGAACCCCGGGTCCAGCTCGACGCGTAAGTCCGCGGACGCGATCGCGATCGGTTCGGCCACCTGGGCGGGCGTGGGCGCCAGGTTCTGCACCGTGGGGCTGGGCGGCGGCGGGCCGCTCGGCGAGAAGTCGGGAGAAGGCAGCTCATATGTGGGCGACGGAGCCGGCGTGGGCGGCCGCGATCCGGCCTGCGCGCCGGGGTCGGCGAGGGCCGGGGCGGCCATGGCCGTGGCCGCGAGTGCGAGGGCTGCTGCTAAGACAACGGGACCTTGACGCATAGGTGTCCTTCCGGGTCATGCGTCACACCGCTCGGGAGCCCCGATCATCACCCGGCACGGCGCCGCCGCCAAGGACCTACGCGCCAGATCTTTGCTTCATCTGACAGAAACCGTAAAGCGCGGCCCCCCGGCGCCGGGGAACCGCGCTCTGCGAGAACACGTCAGCGGCGCACGCCCTGCGCCATGTCCCTGGCCAGCGTGGCGATCGACTCCCGCCCGGCCGCCTCGCCGGGCGCGTCCAGGATGCGCCGGATGAACGCCGACCCCACGATGACCCCGTCGGCGTAGGCCGCCACCTCCGCCGCCTGCGCGCCCGTGCCCACTCCGAGGCCCACGCAGACCGGCAGGTCCGTGTGCGCCCTCGTGCGCTTGACCAGGCCCTCGGCGGCCACGTTGACGGTCTCCCTGGCGCCCGTGACGCCCATCAGCGACGCCGCGTACACGAATCCGGTGCAGCAGTCGACGACGGCCTTGATGCGCTCCTCCGTCGAGCTGGGGGCCACCAGGAACACCGTGTCGATGCCGGCGTTCGCCGAGGCCGTGCGCCACGGCTCGGACTCCTCGGGCGTCAGGTCGGGCGTGATGGTCCCGACGCCGCCGGCGTTGGCGAGGTCGCGGGCGAACCGCTCGGCGCCGTATTTGTCGATCGGGTTCCAGTACGTCATGACGAGCGTGGCGGCGCCGGTGGCGGCCACCCCTTCGACCGTGCGCATGACGTCGGCGATGCGCGTGCCGTTGGTCAGCGACCTGTGCACCGCGTCCTGGATCGTCGGCCCGTCCATGAGCGGGTCGGAGTAGGGCAGGCCGATCTCGATGACGTCGCAGCCGGCTTCCACCAGGGCCGCGGCGGCGGCGACGTCGCCGCCCTTGGAGGGGAAGCCCGCGGGCAGGTAGCCGACGAGCGCGGCCCGGTTGTCCGCCTTCGCCTTGGCGAACGCCGTCTGAAGAGTCGTCATGTCTGTCCGTTTCCGATGGTCGAGTCTCACCATGATGCCCTGCCGCCGCACCCGCCCGCGCGACCTGCCGTGCTGGGCATCACCGCCTGTCGCGCCTCCTGCCCGCCTGCCGGGCGTGCAGGGGGCGGAGCGGCTGCCGTCGCCTGCGCCGGCGGCCAGGCCACGAGCCGGCCGGCCGGCCTACAGGTTGAAGTACTTCATGGCCGTGCCCATGTCCTTGTCACCGCGCCCGGAGAGGTTGACCAGGATGGTCGCCTCGGGGCCGAGCTCGCGGCCGAGCTGCAGCGCACCCGCCAGGGCGTGGGAGGACTCGATGGCGGGGATGATGCCCTCGGTCCTCGCCAGGAGCGAGAACGCGGCCATCGCCTCGTCGTCGGTGATGCCGTGGTAGGTCGCGCGTCCGGAGTCCTTGAGCCAGGCGTGCTCGGGGCCGACGCCCGGGTAGTCGAGCCCGGCCGAGATGGAGTGGGACTCGATGGTCTGCCCCTCGTCGTCCTGCAGCACGTAGGTGCGCGAACCGTGCAGGACGCCGACCGAGCCGGCGGTGAGCGTGAGCGCGTGCTCGCCGCTCTCCAGGCCGTGCCCGGCCGCCTCGTAGCCGTGCAACTGGACGGCCTCGTCGCCGATGAACGCGTGGAAGATGCCGATCGCGTTGCTGCCGCCGCCGACGGCCGCGCACACCGCGTCCGGCAGGCCGCCGGTCAGCTCCAGCATCTGGCGGCGGGCCTCGACGCCGATGATGCGGGCGAAGTCGCGGACGATCTCGGGGAACGGGTGCGGCCCGGCCACCGTGCCGAACAGGTAGTGGGTGGAGTCGACGTTGGTCACCCAGTCGCGGAACGCCTCGTTGATGGCGTCCTTCAACGTCTGGGAGCCGTTCGTCACCGGAACGACGGTGGCGCCGAGCAGCTTCATCCTGGCCACGTTGAGCGCCTGGCGCTCGCAGTCGACGGCGCCCATGTAGATGACGCACTCCAGGCCGAGCAGGGCCGCGGCGGTGGCGGTGGCCACGCCGTGCTGGCCGGCACCGGTCTCGGCGATCACCCGCTTCTTGCCCAGCCGCTTGGTCAGCAGGGCCTGGCCGAGCACATTGTTGATCTTGTGGGCGCCGGTGTGGGTGAGGTCCTCGCGCTTGAGGATGATCCGGGCGCCGCCTGCCTGCTCGCTGAAGCGCCGCACGTCGGTCAGCGTGGTGGGCCGGCCCGCGTAGGTCCGCAGCAGGTGGTCGAACTCGCGCAGGAACTCCGGGTCGCTCTTGGCCTTGTCGTAGACCGCGGCCACCTCGTCCAGCGCGGGGATGAGCGCCTCGGGCACGAACCTGCCGCCGAAGATGCCGAACTTGCCGTGCACGTCGGGGTCGTCCCCGTGCGCGCCGTTGCCCGCCAGGTCCGCGGCGGTCAGGATGGAGCCTTCGTTTGCCACTGCTATCCCTCTGCTGAGTGGTCGGGGCGCGTCGATGGATGGGCGCCGGCGGTCACCAGCGCCTCCACTGCCTTGCGCGGGTCCTTGCCGGTGACCAGGCTCTCCCCCACCAGGACGGCGTCGGCGCCGCCCCTGGCGTAGGCGAGCAGGTCGTGCGGGCCGCGCACGCCCGACTCGGCAATCTTGATCACATTATCGGGGATCTTCGGCGCCAGCTTCGCGAAGACCTCGCGGTCGACCTCGAGTGTCTTCAGATTGCGGGCGTTGACCCCGATGACCCGGGCCCCGGCGGCGACCGCCCGGTCGAGCTCCTCCTCGGTGTGCACCTCGACCAGCGGGGTGAGCCCGATCGACTCGGCCCGCTCGATCAGCGACACCAGGGCCTCCTGCTCCAGGCAGACGACCATCAGCAGCGCCAGGTCGGCCCCGTGGGCCCTGGCCTCCCACAGCTGGTAGGAGGTGAGGATGAAGTCCTTGCGCAGGATCGGGATGTCGACCCTGGCGCGGACCGCGGCCAGGTCGTCGAGGCTGCCGCCGAACTTGCGCCGCTCGGTCAGCACGCTGATGACGTGCGCGCCGCCGGCCTCGTAGTCGGCCGCCAGCGCGGCGGGGTCGGCGATCGCGGCCAGCGCGCCCTTGGACGGGCTCGAACGCTTGACCTCGGCGATCACCGAGATCCTGTCACCCCCGAGCGCGGCCATCGCGTCCCTGGGCGGATGTGCCCGCTCGGCCCGCTGCTTGAGCTCGTCCAAGGACACGGCCTGCTGACGTGCTGCGAGGTCGGCGCGCACCCCGTCGAGGATGTCGTCGAGGACACTCGGCCCTTCCGTCCGCTCACTCACGCGCTGGGGTCCCTCCGGTCGACTGTGGGGGTGGCTGAGAGTTCGCGTCGCGTACGCTCTCGGCCTGTCCTGCGATGGTATCGGCCCTGGCGGGGTCGCCTCACCACAGGCCCCCAACTAGGGAGCGAGGAACGCCCCGAACGGCAGGTTACGGACAACCCAGTACACCATGACGACCCCGAGGAAGGCCCACAGCCACGCCGGATGCGCGAGCGTCGTGCGCCTGGGCCTGCCCTTCCAGGCGCTTACGACCCATCTGCCCCACCAGAACAGCAGCAGCGGGATCATCGCCACCGCGAGCGGGTTGAGCCCGAGCGCCGCCACCGGGTCGAGGTGGGCCAGGGCGTGAATCGTGCGGAGCGTGCCGCAGCCCGGGCAGTAGAGGCCGGTCAGCCACAGGAACGGGCAGGTCGGGTAGTGGCCGGGCTCGTTGGGGTCCACCGCGCCCACGAACGCGAACACGGCGCCCGCCCCGGCCGCAACACCGAGCGGCGCCAGCAGGCCCTTGAGCCGGCCGGTGCCGTGCCGCTCGGTTGTTGCGATGCCCATGCTTTCAGTATCCGCCTTCCCTGGATGCCGATCGTCCCGCGCGGGGGCCTAGTAGGAGCCGGACGGCATGCTGGCGGCGGCGATGACGAACACCACGATGTAGAAGATGATGATCAGCACCCACCAGATGGCGCCGGCGATCAGGCTCCACTTCCACCATTTCTTGGCTTCCTCGGAGGCCTGCACGGCTCCCTGGTAGTCACCGGCCTGCCACTTCGAGTTGACCTGCGACGACTTGACGATCGACACGATGCCGAGCGGCAGACAGCAGAACAGCGTGGTGAGGATGGCAGGGACCAGGTGGTTGTCCGGCGGCTGCTGCCCGCCGTAACCGCCACCGCCGGGGGGCTGCTGCCCGTAGCCGCCACCACTCGGGGGCTGCTGGCCGTAACCGCCGCCGTAGCCACCGCCGCTCGGGGGCTGCTGGCCGTAGCCACCGCCGTACCCGCCGCCGCCGCTGGGCGGCTGCTGGCCATAGCCGCCACCGCCGCTCGGGGGCTGCTGCCCGTAGCCGCCACCACTCGGGGGCTGCTGGCCGTAGCCGCCGCCGGGCGGCTGCGAGCCGTAGCCGCCATCGCCCTGGTTACCGTAAGTCATCCTATGACTCCTCAATTCGTCATCTTTGTGGCGAGTGCGCGGCAGCCTAGCGAGAAACCATCCCCTACGTGGAGCAACATCCACTTTGCGGACAATTCGTAATCGGACCGCAAGGGGACCGTCACGGTCCGGCTACGCACGCGACAGGTACCCGTCAGTAGTCCACGGAGGACGTGGCGGCGGCGCTGAGCCCGAGAAGCGACAGCCACAGGCCGCCGAAGATGAGCCAGCAGAGGGCCCACAACACGATCGTGATGTACGACGTCACGAGGCCGGCCACGGCCATGCCCTGGCCTTCCTCGCCGGTGCGCTTGATCTTGTTCATCGCGACGTGGCCGAGGATCACGCCGGGGATGCTGGTCACTCCGCAAAAGATCAGGCCGATGATGCCCAGGACGAGCGAGGCCACCGCCATGCCGTTGGTCGACCTGGGCTGCTGGGGCGGGCCGTACTGGTTGTAGCCGTATCCCCCGGACGGCTGGCTGAACCCGCCGCTCGGCGGCATCTGGCCGTAGCCGAGCTGCTCCTGCGGATAGCTGGGCGGCTGCTGCCCGTAACCGCCGTAGCCCCCGCCGCTGGGCTGCTGCTGGCCGTAGCCGCCGCCACTCTGAGGCTGCTGACCGTACCCGCCGTACCCGCCACCGGTCGGCGGCTGCTGGCCGTAGCCGCCACTGCCGTAGCCCCCGCCGGCCGGCGGCTGCTGGCCGTATCCCCCGCCGGGCTGCTGTGCGCCATAACCGCCGTTTCCGCCCTGATCCCCGTAGCTCATGCCCCTGGCTCCTAGTGTTCGTGGCGAGTTGCAACGGCAGCTTATTGAGGAAACGCTTGCCAAGCCGACACAGGTTCAGAACAGTGGATAGTTCGTAACATTGGGAGTCGCCGAGCTATCGGGTGGGGTCGTCTCCCCGGTCGAGGGCGTCCCAGAGCGCCTTGTCATCCTGCGCGGGAGCGGCGTCCTTGCCCGCGGAAGCCCCGCCGCGCTCGTACCGCGAGGACATGCCCGCCCACCTGCCGCCGCGCACGATCGCGACGATGCCCCCGGCGATCAGCAGGGCCGCTCCGGCGCCCGCCACGACCGGCCAGAGCGGCGCGATCGCCCAGGGCAGGTCGCCGAGCGAGGTGCGCATCCAGTTCTGCTCGTGGACCCAGCCCGTCACCGTGGCGGCGTCGAGCGCCGTCCAGGTGCCCCAGGCCGCGCCGGCGCCGCAGAGGGCCAGCAGCACGCCGATGGCGCGGCGGCCCGCGCCTTTGGTCGCGAGCACGGCCACCACCCCGGCCAGCCCGGCCAGCGCCACAGGCGTCAGGACGGGGCTGAGGTCGCCGCCGGTGGGCGCCGTCGCCGCCGGATGGGCGATCCTGGCCCACTCCCGCCCGGCGGCCAGCAGCACCAGAAGGCAGCCCAGGACGGTCAGCGCCAGCCAGGCCCACAACTCCCTGTGCGCCGCCCGTGGTGCCGCCGCGCTCCCGCCGTCGCCGTGGGCCGCCATCACGCCTGGCCGAGTGCGATCTCGAGCCGGTCGGCGTCGAAGCAGGTGCGGTCGCCCGTGTGGCAGGCGGCGCCGACCTGGTCGACCTTGACGAGGACGGTGTCACCGTCGCAGTCGAGCGCCACCGACTTGACGTGCTGGACGTGGCCGGAGGTGTCACCCTTCACCCAGAACTCGCCGCGGCTGCGCGACCAGTAGGTGGCCCTGCCGGTCGTGAGCGTCCGATGCAGCGCCTCGTCGTTCATCCAGGCCAGCATGAGCACCTCGCCGGTGTCGTATTGCTGGGCGATGGCGGCGACGAGGCCGTCGGCGTTGCGCTTCAACCGGGCGGCGATCTTGGGGTCGAGGGACATGGCATCCATTCAACCAGCCTGCCCCCGTGCCTCAGGCCAGGGCCTGGGAGAGGGTGTCGTAGATCCGGAAGAGCGGGGCGAGGTTGGTCCTGCGCAGCCGCCGCAGCACCTGGCCGTCCGGCGCGACCAGCGCCATGCTGCCGTCACGCGCGCGCAGGTCGGCCAGCTGACGCACGAGGACCCCGAGTCCCGTCGTGTCGATGAACGTCAGCGCGGTGAGGTCCACCACCAGCCGAGGTCCGTGGGTCGCGACCGCCTCGTCGAGGCACCGCCGGACCTTGGACGCATTGTCCACGTCCACCTCTCCCGCCAGGCTGACCACCACGAGCTCGCCATGTCGGCGTCGCGTCATCTCCAGCACATCCACACTCTCGCTCCTCATGCCCCCTGCCCGCGCAGCCGTCTGCGGCGCGTGGGCTGCCCCGGCCGAAAAGGTACACCGATCACGTCGTATCACGGTGTGTTTTGCAGAGAATGCACTACGTGATGACGTGGCGCGGAGTATTTTCTTCGGCGACACGTGCTAGGGGAGGTGCGGTCATGCTTCACGCAAGCTCCGTTCTCGACCCCGATCTGGGCGATCACATCTGCCTGCCGTTCGAGGGGCAGCACGGCGGTCCGCCGGGTGGGCGATGTGCAGGCCATGTGTAGGCAGGTGTGGGAGGCGAGTTTCGCGCGCGGGCGCATCGCGTCCCTGCGCAGGGCGGTCGCCGAGCACGCCGCCGACGAGGGGCTGACGGGGCGGCGGCTGGAGGACTTCGTGCTCGTGGCGAACGAGCTCATCACCAACGCGGTGGTGCACGGCGGCGGGCACGGACGGTTGCGGTTGTGGGCGGACGGCGGCCGGTTGTGGTGCGAGGTGACCGACGAGGGGCCGGGGTTGCCGCCGGGCCGGCTGGGCGACATGCGCCCGCCCACGGGGTTCGAGGGCCGTGGGCGGGGGTTGTGGCTGACGCGTATGTTGTGCGATCACATCACGATCGTGTCGGGCCCTCACGGGACGACGGTGACGTTCGCCGCCGTGTGCGAGTGATCGTCACGAGCGGGCGGCGGAGACCCAGGAGGCGTGCAGGTCCGCGTACACGCCCGGCTCCTTCACCAGCTCGCCGTGCGGGCCGCGCTGCACCAGGCGGCCGGCGTCGAACACCAGGACCTCGTCGGCGTTCTCGGCCGTCGACAGCCGGTGGGCGATCGTGACGGCGGTGCGGCCGCGGGTGACGCCTTCGAGCGCGCGGGCCAGGCGTACCTCCGTGGCCGGGTCCACCGCCGAGGTGGCCTCGTCCAGCAGGAGCAGGTCGGGGTCGGCGAGGTAGGCGCGGGCCAGGGCGACGAGCTGGCGCTCGCCCGCCGACAGGGACTCGCCCCGCTGGCCGACGGGCGTGTCGAGGCCGGCCGGCAGTCCCTCCAGCCAGTCGGCGAGGCCCAGCTCGGTCAGCGCGAGCTCGATCTCCTCACGGGTGGCGTCCGGCTTGCCGTAGCGGATGTTGTCCTCCAGCGTCCCGTCGAACAGGAACCCGTCCTGCGGCACCATGACGATGCGCTCACGCAGCGAGGAGAAGCGCACGTGGCGCAGGTCGTGACCGTCGATGGTGACGCGCCCCGAGCCCGGGTCCATCAGCCTCGTGAGGAGCTTGGCGAATGTGGTCTTGCCCGAGCCGGTCTCCCCCACCACCGCGATGCGCGAGCGCGGCGGGATCTCGAGCGTGACCTCGCGCAGCACGGGCGGGCCGCCCGGGTAGGAGAAATGCACGTCGTCGAAGACCACGGAGATCGGGCCGCGCGGCAGCTCCACGCCCTTCTCGCCGGGATCGGCCACGTCGGGCGGCGTGTCGAGCACGCCGAGGACGCGCCGCCAGCCGGCGACGGCATTCTGGGCCTCATTGAGCACCTCGGTGGCGGTCTGCAGCGGCGAGACGAAGAGCGTGACCAGGAACAGGAACGCGACCAGCTCGCCCTGGGTGATGTCGCCCGACAGGCCCAGCCGCACGCCGAGCAGCACGATCCCGGCGATCGCGACCGCGGCCACGATCTCGGTCAGCGGGAACACGAAGCCGACGATGGTCTGCGCCCTGACCTGGGCGGACCTGTTGGCGTTCACCGTCTTGTCGATACGTTCGGAAGTGCGGCGCTCCGAGGCGTAGGCCCGGATGACGGCGGCGCCGACGACGGACTCGCTGACCGCGGCGAGCATGTCGCCGGTGCGCTCGCGCACCACCGTGTACGCCCGCGACAACAACCGCTGGAACCGCGGCAAGGCGATCATCAGCGGGATGAAGCACACCCAGACCAGCAGCGTCAGCTGCCAGGAGTAGACGAACATGAGCACGGTCGCCACGAACAGCTGCCCGAACGCCACGATGATCATCAGCCCGCCCCATTGCATGAAGGTGCTGATCTGATCGATGTCGTTGGTGACCCGGGAGACCAGGGCGCCCCGGCGCTCGGTGTTCTGGGTGAGCACCGACAGGTCGTGCACGTGCCGGAAACCGCGCACGCGCAACGTCGCCAGGGACGACTCGGTGGCCTTGTAGAGGCGGACGTTCATGACGTACGCGGCGAGTGCGGTGAGCACGACGGCCGCCGCGCACACCAGGACGGCACGGGTGATGTACGGGAGGTCCGGGACGCCGCTCTTGAGCCCGGTGTCGATCGTCTGCTGGACCGCGATCGGCACGATGATCTTGCCGACGGTGGCGACGACGGCCAGGGCCAGCGTGCCCGCCAGGCCCTTGCGGAACTCGGGCGTCAGCGACAGGCCCATGCGGATGGTGGCCAGCGCCGAACGGCCGGAGTCGCGCTGGATGCTCTGCGCCGTCATGCGCTGACCTCTTCTTCCTCGCCCGCCAGGGACTCTTCGTCTTCCGCCAGCACGTCGATGGCGGCGCGCTCGGCCTCCTCGCGCTCGTAGGCGGTCACCAGGTTGCGGTAGCCCGGGCAGCGGTCGAGCAGCTCCTCGTGCGTGCCGCGGTCCGCGACCCGGCCGTGGTCCAGGTAGACGACCTCGTCGGCGAGCGCGATCGTGGCCATGCGGTAGGCGACGACCACGACGGTGGAGGCCTCGGCGGCGTCGCGGAGCCCGTACAGGATCCTGGCCTCGACCTGTGGGTCCACGCTGGAGGTGGCGTCGTCGAGCACGAGCAGGCGCGGCCGGCGGACGATCGCGCGGGCCAGCGCGAGGCGCTGGCGCTGGCCGCCGGACAGGGTGGCGCCGCGCTCGCCCACGCGAGTGCCGAGGCCGTCGGCCAGCCTGGCGACGAAGCCGTCGGCCTGGGCCAGCCGCAGCGCGGCCCACACGTCCTCGTCGGCGGTTTCCAGGCCGAGCGCGATGTTGCCGCGCACCGTGTCGTCGAACAGGAACGTCTGCTGCGGCACCAAAGCGACCGACGCGGCGACGCCGCCGTAGGCCAGCTCCCGCAGGTCGACCCCGTCGAGCAGGACCTGGCCGGAGTCGGGGTCGACGAGCCGCACGAGCAGCTGCACCAGCGTGGACTTGCCGGCCCCGGTGGGCCCGACCAGGGCGACGGTGCGGCCGGCCGGCACGTCGAAGGTGACGTCGTGCAGCACCTCGGCCTCGCCGTAGCGGTACGACACCCCGCGCACCTCCAGGGCGGCCGGGCCGGAGGAGGTCGTGGCGGCGTCGCCGTACGCCATGGAGCCGGTGGCCTCCAGCACGGCCTGCACCCGCTCCCAGCCGACGACGCTGCGCGGCAGCTCGGCCAGCACCCAGCCGAGCGCCCTGATCGGGAAGGCCAGCAGCGTGAACAGGTAGGCGACCTGGACCAGGTCGCCGGAGTCGATGGAGCCGCCCGACAGGCGCAGCGCGCCGACGGCGAGCACCGCCAGCACGCCGATCGTGGGCAGTGCCTCCAGCATCGGGTCGAACAGCCCGCGCACCCGGCCGACGGCGATGTTGGCGTCGCGCAGCTCGTGGGCGCGGCGCTGGAAACGCTCGGTCTCCAGGTCCTCCCTGCCGAGGGTCTTGACGACGAGCGCGCCGTCGAAGCTCTCGTGCGCGATCTCGCTGACCTCGGCGCGCAGTTGCTGCGCGCGGGTGGCGAGCGGGCTCAGCCTGCGCTGGTAGACGAGGTTGAGCACAGCGATGGCCGGGAAGATCAGGAAACCCACGAGCGCGAGCACGAGGTCGGTGAACACCATCGCGATCGCCGCGGTGACCAGCATGACGACCACGCCCAGCGCCATCGGCAGCGGGGCGAGCGGCGCCCAGGCGGCCTCGGCGTCGGCGCTGGCGTTCGACAGCAGCTGCCCGGTGGGGTGGCGGTGATGCCAGGACAGGGGCAGCCGCAGGTACTGCTGGGTGACGTCCCTGCGTGATCTCGCCTGCATCCGGTATTGCATGACCCCGGCCAGGATGCGGCGGCCGGCCACGCCGAACGCCTTGAGCAGGGCCGTGCCGACGATGAGGAACACCCCGGTCCACAGCGCCCCCGAGGCCACCTCACCCTCGGCGAAGGCGGGCAGCAGCACGTGCTGCGTGGCCCAGCCCAGCGCCCAGGAGGAGGCGACGGTCATGCCGCCATAGACGGCGCTGGCCAGCACGGCCAGCGCGAAGACCGCCTTCTCGGTGCGAATGGCCACCCCAAGGACGCGTAGTCCTTGGCGCATCACGGCCGAGGTGACCTTGCTCGCCACTCGGTAGGCTCCCCTTCAGACGGACTTGTGCATATGCAAGTCACTACATCACTTCTGATCACCTCGTTATTCCCACAGGTAGGGTTGAGCACGTGACTCACGCTCGTGGCGAACGCGCCGCGCTCTGCGACCTGCTCGACCGGCTGGGGCCGGACGCGCCGACGCTCTGCGCGGGCTGGACCACCTACGACCTGGCCGCCCACCTGGTGCTGCGCGAGCGCCGACCCGACGCGATGGGCGGGATCGCGCTCAAGCCCCTGGCCGGCTACACCGCCTCGGTCCAGGACGGGCTCAAGGCCCGGCACCCCTATCCCGAGCTGGTCGACATGGTCCGCAAACCCGGCGGCGTCTACGGCCTGCTGCCCTTCCTCGACGAGGCCGTCAACACGCTCGAGATGTTCGTGCACCATGAGGACGTGCGCCGCGCCCAGCCGGCGTGGGAGCCGCGTGAGCTGCCTGCCGACCTCGACAGGCTCATCTGGAAGCGGGTGGCGAGCGGCGCCAGGCTGATGCTGCGCAAGTCGCCCGTGGGCGTGGTGCTGCACCGCCTCGGCGGTGGCGTCGCGCTCGGCGGGCCCCGCCAGGGTGCCCGGGTGGAGGTGACGGGCACGGCCTCCGAGCTGCTGATGTTCTGCTTCGGCCGCCAGAAGCACGCGCGGGTGGAGCTCACCGGCGAGCCCGACGCCATCGCCCGGCTGCGCGAGGCCCCGCTGGGCCTGTAGTCACGCCGGCGGCGCTCCGGCGCGGCCGCGGGAGGCCCCGGTGACGGTCGCATGCCCGTCTATTGCGGACATCCACGGCGCGGCAGGTGCTCGCGCACGAAGTCAAGCCTTTACCATGGCATAGGAAAGGAAGCCCCCCGGTTAGGATCATGAACATCTTCACAGAGGATGCCAGTGATCGCCCAGATCCGGGTATATACGGCTGGGAATGGACTGCAGGAGGCCCCCCATGCAGGTCAAGAAGGTGATCACCTACGTGGCTATCGCGTTCGTGGTCTTCTACCTGTTCACCCGGCCGGCCCAAGCCGCCGACGCGGTCAACGGTGTGTTCGACGGAATCCTCCAAGGAGCCAATCAGTTGGCGACATTCTTTTCCAGAGTTCTGACCTAACGACGGTTCTGCCTGCGGTAGATGCTTCCCCGCGCTGCCAGATCGTGCTACGCAGGCAGGATGAGAGATCGCCCCAGCGGCACCAAGATCAATCAGCTTGATCCGAATGTGCGGCGGATCCTCGAGCGAGCCGAGCTCGAGGGCATCGAGCTGATCCGTTTTCTGTACGCCGACCACGCTGGCGTCATTCGTGGTAAGGCGGCTTCCCGATCACGGTTGGCGGAGCGGCTCAGCACGGGCATCGGGCACACGGTGGCCATGATGGCGATGAACATGCTCGACCAGCTCCAGGACGTCGAGCACATGGGTCCGGTGGGCGAGGTGCGCATCGTTCCCGACCCCACCACCTACGTGGCGCTGCCCCAGGCGCCCGGCGCGGCGGCGATGTTGTCGGACCTGCGGCGGCCGGACGGCTCACCATGGGAGGCGTGCCCGCGGACATTTCTCAAGGACGCGATCGCCGAGCTGGCCACCGAGGGTTACACGCTGGTCGCGGCGTTCGAGCCGGAGTTCACACTGGGCCGCCGCCTGCCCGACCCGGCGGGTGGCCCGGACCGGCTGGTGCCACTCGACGACTCCCTGTGCTACGCCAACAGCGGGTTCGACACGGCGCACGACTACACCATCAAGCTCATCCGCGCCCTGGAGACGCAGGGCCTGCGCGTCGAGCACTACCACCCGGAGCTCGGGCCCGGCCAGCAGGAGTTGTCGATCAGGTACGCGCCCGCGCTGCGGGCCGCCGACAACCACGTCCTGTTCAGGGAGACCGTCCGCGGCGTGGCCCAGCGCATGCAGATGTGGGCCACGCTGGCCCCCAAGCCGCTCGCCGACCAGGCCGGCAACGGAGCCCACCTGCATCTGTCGCTGTGGAACGACAACCGGAACGTCTTCGCCGGTGACGGCGAGGTGCGTGACGGCTTCATCGGCGGCCTGCTCGCCCACCTGCCCGCCCTGACCGCGCTCACGTGCGGCAGCGTCAACAGCTTCCGCCGCCTGACGCCCCGCATGTGGTCCAGCGCTTACGCGGTGTACGGGCCCGACAACCGGGAGGCCGCCGTACGCGTGTGCTCGCCGCTCGGTGAGTCCGGCGAGCCGAACCTGGAGCTGAAGCCGTCGGACTCCTCCGCCAATCCCTACCTGTCGCTCGGCGCGGTGATCCACGCCGGGCTGGACGGGATCCGCCGCAAGCTCGACCCCGGCGAGCCCGTGGACGTGGATCCCGACACGCGGCCCGGCCGCTACCCGCGCCTGCCGTCGTCGCTGGACGAGGCGCTCGACGCGCTGGAGGCCGACGAGGTGCTCATGGAGGCGCTCGGGCCGCTGCGGCGCAGCGCGTACCTGGCCGTCAAACGGTCGGAGGCGGCGGCGTTCGGCGCGAAGGACGTGTCGTACGAGCTGTTCAACCACATGCGCGCGTTCTGAACACCGCCTCCGCGCCGCCCCACGACCGTGAAGGTCACTTCCTGACGGGATATCCCGCCGCGGCCAGCGCGCCCTTGATCTCCGGGATCTTCAGCGTCCCGAAATGCAGCACGCTGGCCGCCAGGACGGCGTCGGCCCCCGCCTCCACCGCGGGGGCGAAATCCTCCAGCCGCCCGGCCCCGCCGCTGGCGATGACCGGAACCCGCACCGCCGCCCGCACCGCGCGCAGCATCTCCAGGTCGTAACCGTCGAGCGTGCCGTCACCGTCCATCGAGTTGAGCAGGATCTCGCCGACGCCCAACTCCTCGCCACGTGCCGCCCACTCCACCGCGTCGATCCCGGTGCCGCGCCGCCCGCCGTGCGTGGTCACCTCGAAGCCGCTCGGGGTGCCCGGAGCGCGCCGGGCGTCCACGGACAGCACGACGCACTGGGCGCCGAAGCGCCGGGACGCCTCGGTGAGCAGCTCGGGCCGGGCGATCGCGGCCGTGTTGAGCGACACCTTGTCGGCGCCCGCCCGCAGCAGCCGGTTGATGTCCTCGACCGAGCGCACCCCGCCACCGACGGTGAGCGGGATGAACACCTGCTCGGCCGTCCGGCGGACGACGTCGAGCATGGTCTCCCGCTCACCGGACGAAGCGGTGATGTCGAGGAAGGTCAGCTCGTCGGCGCCCTCCTCGTCGTAACGCCTGGCCAGCTCGACGGGGTCGCCCGCGTCGCGCAGGTTCTCGAAGTTGACGCCCTTGACCACGCGTCCGGCGTCCACGTCGAGACAGGGAATGACTCTTACCGCTACGGTCATGCTCGCATTGCCTCGATCTCGATCTCGACCAGCATTCCCGGGTCGACCAGCCCGGCCACCCGAACTCCCGTGCAGGCGGGGCGCACCCCGCCGAACACCTTGGCGATGGCCCGCCCGACGAGGTCGAAGTGGTGCTGCTCCACCACGTAGTAGCGGACCATGACCACGTCCTCGCGGGTCAGCCCGCCCGTCACGACGGCCTCGAGCGCGATGTCGATCGCGGTCAGGCTCTGCTGATACGCGTCGCCGATGTGGCGCACCTCGCCTCCGACCGAGGCCGTGCAGCCGGAGACGATCACCCGATTTCCGACGACCACGGCGCGCGCGTAGCCGTACTTCTCCTCCCAGACACCGCCAGAGAACACCCTCGACCCGGTGCTGTGCATGCTGATGCTACCGACGCTCATCCCGCCCCCTCCCGGCGAAGCTACACGCGAACCGCGGCCAGCGCGTTTTCCAAAGTGAACGCGTGAGCGTACAGGGCACTGCCCACGATGGCGCCCTCCAGTCCGTCAGGAGCGAGACAAGCGAGTGCGACCAGGTCATCCAGGCTGGAGACACCCCCACTGGCGATCACCGGCTTGTCGGTGCGGGCGCAGATCCGGCGGTACAGATCCAGATTCGGGCCCTGGAGCATGCCGTCCTTGGTCACGTCGGTGACGACGTAGCGGGGACAGCCGTCGGCCTCCAGCCGATCGAGCACCTCCCACAGGTCGCCCCCCTCCTCGGTCCAGCCGCGAGCGGCCAGCGTCGTGCCGCGCACGTCCAGGCCGACCGCGATCTTGTCGCCGTACTCGGCGATGACCTTCCGGCACCAGCCGGGGTTCTCCAGCGCGGCGGTGCCGATGTTGACCCGGCGGCAGCCCGTGGCCAGCGCGGCGGCCAGTGACTCGTCGTCGCGGATGCCGCCCGACAGCTCCACGCTCACATCCAGCCGGCCGATCACCTCGGCGATCAACTCCCGGTTGCCGCCCCGGCCGAACGCGGCGTCCAAGTCCACCATGTGGATCCACTCGGCGCCCGCCTCCTGCCAGGCCAGCGCGGCGGCGAGCGGCTCGCCGTAGCCCTTCTCGGTCCCGGCCACACCCTGGACCAGTTGTACGGCCTGGCCGTCGACGACGTCCACGGCGGGCAACAATACGAACGACATTCAGATCCTCCGGTCGAAGGCGAGAGTCACGACAACGGGTACGAGCAACACGGACAGGACAAGAACGGCGAAGCTGGCGAAGAACGACCCCCACAGCAGCCAGGCGATCGCCTGCACGATCAGGAACCCGAGCGCCACCAGGACGTTCTGGGTCCGGTGACGGCGCGCCAGCAGGCCGCCCGGGCGGCGGACACGCACCGGGCGCGGCGTGAGCCGGCCGATCACAGCCCGCCGGCGGGCCAGGCGCGCCTGCCGGTCCTCATTGGCCTGGATCGCGCGCGCCCGCTCGGCCTCGCGCTCGGCCCGCCGCCGGGCCCGCTCCTTGCTCACAGCGCCCGCTCCTCGCCCGAGACCGCCCGCACCGCCTGCTCCTCATTCACCGCGCCTGCTCCTTCACCCGGGAAGGGCACGCCCGGTCCTCACTCAACGGTGTCCAGCCAGTTCTTCAGCAGTGCGGCCCCGGCGTCGCCGGACTTCTCGGGGTGGAACTGGGTCGCCATGAGGGGGCCGTTCTCCACGGCGGCCACGAACGGCACGCCGTGCTCGGCCCACGTCACGATCGGCTCGGCGAACCCGTCGCCGGTGCGCAGCTCCCACTCGCGCACGCCGTAGGAGTGCACGAAGTAGAAGCGGGTGGCGGCGTCCAGGCCGGCGAACAGGACGCTGCCCGCGGGGGCCTTGACGGTGTTCCACCCCATGTGGGGCAGCACGGGCGCGTCGAGCCGCTCGACGGTGCCCGGCCACTCGCCGCAGCCCTCGGTCTCGACGCCGTGCTCGACGCCCCGGGCGAAGAGGATCTGCATGCCGACGCAGATGCCCAGCACCGGGCGGCCGCCGGACAGGCGCCTGCCGATGATCTGCTCGCCGCGGACGCTCTTGAGGCCGCGCATGCACGCCTCGAACGCGCCGACGCCGGGCACGACCAGCCCGTCGGCGTTCAGCGCGGCGTCGAAGTCGGGCGTCACGGTCACCTCGGCGCCGACCCTGGCCAGCGCCCGCTCCGCGGAACGCAGGTTGCCCGACCCGTAGTCGAGGACGACGATGTCCTTCTTCGTCACCACCACAGCACCCCCGCCGAGATCGCCATCGCCGCGCCGACCGCGCAGATGACGGCACCGATCTTGAGTCCCTGCTTGGCCAGGGAGAACACGCCGCCGATCAGGAACAACCCGATGAACACCATGACGCCGGCGATGAGGTTGTCCGTCATAGGACACCCTTGGTGCTCGGCACCCCGGTCGCGCGCGGATCGAGCTCGGAGGCCTCGCGCAGCGCCCTGGCCAGCGCCTTGAACTGGGCCTCCACGATGTGATGCGCATTGCGCCCGTACGGGACGTGCACGTGCAGGCAGATCGCCGCCTGGGCGACGAGCGATTCCAGGATGTGGCGCGTCATCGTCGTGTCGTAGTCGGGGCCGATCATCGGCGCCATGCCCTCGGGCTCGGTGTGCACCAGGTAAGGCCGCCCGGACAGGTCGACGGTGACCTGGGCGAGCGACTCGTCCAGCGGGCACGACGCACTACCGAACCGCCTGATGCCCGACTTGTCGCCCAGCGCCTCGCGGAACGCCGTGCCCAGCGCGAGCGCGGTGTCCTCGATCGTGTGATGGGAGTCGATGTGCAGGTCGCCCTCGGTCTTGACGGTCAGGTCGAACAGCCCGTGCTTGCCGAGCTGGGCCAGCATGTGGTCGAAGAAGCCGACCCCGGTCGCCACCTCGACCCGGCCGGTGCCGTCGAGGCCGACCTCCACCAGGACCGAGGTCTCCTTCGTAACGCGCTCGACGCGGCCTACGCGACTCACAAGACTCCTTCCAGGGCGGCACGGAAGGCCGCCATCTCCTCGCCGGTGCCGATCGTGACACGCAGCCATTCGGGCGGGCCCACCTCGCGGATGAGCACGCCGCGCTCCAGCAAGCCCTCCCACACCTTGCGCCGGTCGGGGAAGCGCCCGAACAGCACGAAGTTGGCGTCCGAGTCGGCCACCGCCAGATCCTTGGACCGCAACCACGTCACCGTCGCGTCGCGCTCGCGCCGCAGCGCGTCCACGGTGCCGAGCAACTCCGCGCGGTGGCGCAGCGCCACGCGTGCCGCCGTCTGGGTGAGCGTCGACAGATGGTACGGCAGCCGCACCAGCAGCAGCGCCTCCACCACGGCCGGGTGCGCGGCCAGGTAGCCCAGCCGCGTGCCCGCCATGGCGAACGCCTTGGACATCGTCCTGGTGACGATCAGCCTCGGGTGGGCGGGCAGCAGCGTGAGCGCCGACGGCGTGCCCTCGCGGGCGAACTCGGCGTAGGCCTCGTCGACCACGACCATGCCCGGCGCGGCGGCCAGGATCGCCTCGATCGTGGCCAGCGGCTGCGCGGTGCCGGTCGGGTTGTTGGGCGAGGCCAGGAACACGATGTCGGGCCGGTGCTCCTCGATCGCCGCGACGGCCTTGCCGGGGTCGAGCGAGAAGTCCTCCTCGCGGCCCGCCTGGATCCACTCGGTGTTGGTGCCGCTGGTGATGATCGGGTGCATCGAGTAGGACGGCTCGAACCCGATGGCGGTGCGGCCGTGGCCGCCGAACGCCTGCAGGATCTGCTGGAGCACCTCATTGGAGCCGTTGGCCGCCCACACCTGCTCGGTGCGCAGCCCGTGCCCGAGGTAGTCGGCCAGGTCGGCACGGAGCGCGGTGGCGTCCCTGTCGGGGTAGCGGTTGAGCTCGCCCGCCTGGGCCCGGACCGCCTCGGCCAGGTCGGCGACCAGCTCCGGGGACGGCGGGTAGGGGTTTTCGTTGGTGTTGAGCCGGACCGGGACGTCGATCTGGGGCGCGCCGTACGGCGTCTTGCCCCTCAGGTCGTCGCGGATGGGCAGATCGTCCAGGTTCACTCGGGAGTCTCCGTGGGCACTCGCCAGTCGAAACGGGCGCGGATCGCGGCGCCGTGTGCGGGCAGGTCTTCGGCGTCGGCCAGGACCGACACATGGGCGGCGGCGCCTGCGAGCGCCTCACGCGTGTAGTCGACCACGTGGATGCCGCGCAGGAACGACTGCACCGACAGGCCGCTGGAGTGGCAGGCGCAGCCGCCCGTCGGGAGCACGTGGTTGGACCCGGCGAGGTAGTCGCCGAGCGAGACGGGCGCGTACGTGCCGACGAAGATCGCCCCCGCGTTGCGGACCCGCGCGGCGACGGCGGCGGCATCGGCGGTGTGGATCTCCAGGTGCTCGGCGGCGTAGGCGTCCACCACCTTGAGGCCGTCGTCGAGCGAGCCGACCAGCACGATGCCGGACTGCCGCCCGCCCAGCGCCTCGGCGATGCGTGCGGAGTGCTTGGTCGCCGAGACCTGTCCCGGCAACTGCTTCTCCACGGCGTCGGCCAGCTCGGGGCTGGTGGTGACCAGCACGGCGGCCGCGATCGTGTCGTGCTCGGCCTGGCTGATCAGGTCGGCCGCCACGTGCACCGGGTCGGCCGTCTCGTCGGCCAGGATCGCGATCTCGGTCGGCCCCGCCTCGGAGTCGATGCCGATGCGGCCCTTGAGCAGCCGCTTGGCCGCCGCCACCCAGATGTTGCCGGGGCCGGTGACCATGGTGGCGGGCGGGCACTCCTCGGTGCCGTAGGCGAACATCGCCACGGCCTGCGCCCCGCCGACGTTGTAGACCTCGTCCACGCCGAGCAGCGCGCACGCCGCCAGGATCGTCGGGTGCGGCAGCCCGCCGAACTCCTTCTGCGCCGGGCTGGTCACGGCCAGCGAGGCGACGCCGGCCTCCTGGGCGGGCACGACGTTCATGACCACGCTGGACGGATAGACGGCACGGCCGCCGGGGACGTAGAGGCCCACGCGGTCGACCGGCACCCACCGCTCGGTCACCGTGCCGCCGGGCACGACCTCGGTGGTGACGTCGGAGCGCCGCTGGTCGCGGTGGACCAGCCTGGTCCGCCTGATCGACTCCTCCAGCGCCGCCCGCACCCTGGGGTCGAGCTCGCGCAGCGCGCGCTCGATCTCCTCCGCGGGGACGCGGGTGGTGGCGATCTCCACGCCGTCGAACCTGGCCGTCAGCTCCCGTACCGCTGCCACGCCGCGATGGCGCACGTCGTCGCAGATCGGCCGCACCTTCTCCAGGGCGGCCTCGACGTCGAGCTCGGCGCGTGGCAGCACGTCGCGCAGGTTGTCCGGCAGGGAACCGCGCATGTCAATACGGGAAATCACCCCAACAGTCTACGGAGTCCGGCCCCTGAATCCCGTTCTGTCCACACTGCGGGACGGCTTCCCGACACGCTGCGGACACTCGACGGCCGCGGGAGCGGCGGTCGCTTTCCGCCGCTCCCGCGGCCGTCGTCACCCCGGACCGGGCCTGCCGGGGCGGATGCCGTGGCCGCCACGGGGGCGCGGCCACGGCCGTGAAGAGCTCCGACCCATCCCCTCTGCCACCGGGCGTGTCTCTCTAACGCCGGGCAAAGGAATACTTTATGCAGTCAAATCCTACGCTAAGTTATTTTTGCAGGTGAGCGGTCCGGCGCGCCCTTACCCTTACGCCATGACTCGCTGGCGTGGCCCGGACGGCATCCTGGTCGAGGCGATCGTCCTTGACGACCGCCCGGTGCTGCGGGTCTCCCACTACGTCAACGGCCGGACGTACCTGCGCGGCTACTGCGCCACCGTGGCCGAGCTCGGCGACCATGGCATCGACCTGGCGGAGTTGGTGGAAGACACACGGCTTGACCATCTGTAGACCCCCTTGCACCACTGTCGATCAAGCGGACGGGGTATGGCGTGCACCATGGTGCGGCTGCCCGCGTACGCGCCGATGCTGGCGCAGCTCGGCACCCTGCCCTCCGTGCAGGGCCCGGGCTGGGCGGTGGAGATGAAATGGGACGGCGTACGCGCGCTCGCCTACCTGGAGGACGGCGCCGTCCGCCTGATGTCACGCAACGGCAAGAACATCACCGCCGCCTACCCCGAGCTGCAGCTCATGGCCGGCGCCACCGGAGGCCGCCCAGCCGTCGTGGACGGCGAGATCGTGGCGTTCGACGAGGCCGGCCGACCCAGCTTCGAGGCGCTGCAGCCCCGCATGCACCAGCGCAACCCCGCCGCCGTGGCGCGGCTGGCCAGCGCGGTGCCGGTGACGTTCATGGCGTTCGACATCCTGCACCTGGACGCGGCCAGCTCGATCTCCCTGCCCTACACCGAGCGCAGGCACCTGCTGGAGAGCACGTTCACGCCCGGCTACCGGTGGCAGGTGCCCACCTGGTTCACCGACGACGCCACCCACGCCCTCGGCTCCTCGCGTCAGCTCGGGCTCGAAGGGGTCGTGTGCAAGCGGATGAGCTCGCCGTACCGGCCGGGCAAACGCAGCGGCGAATGGACCAAGGTCAAGAACGTCAGCGCCGTCGAGGTCGTGATCGGCGGCTGGCAACCCGGCGCCGGGCGGCGCTCGGGGACGATCGGGTCGCTGCTGCTCGGCGCGTACGACGAGCGCGGCCGGCTGCTGTACGTCGGCCACGTCGGCACCGGGTTCACCCAGGCCATGCTGCGTGACCTGGAGGAGCGACTGGCGCCGCTGGAGCGCCCCGGCCCGCCGTTCGACGAGCCGGTGCCGCGCGAGCACGCCCGCGACGCCCACTGGGTCGAGCCCCGCGTGGTCGGCGAAGTGCAGTACGCCGAGGTCACCGGCGACGGAATGTTGCGCCACCCGTCCTGGCGCGGACTCCGCCCCGACCGGGAACCGGCCGAGGCGAGCGCCGCCGAGATCCTCCGCCAGAGAGGCACCGGCGACGCCGCGGCAGGCTGACCGGCCGCCGTGAACTCATCACGACACGAGCAACTAAGCACTCTTCGTCAATAATCGGCGACTTAAAGTGACCAGAGCTCATTGATCCGATCCGCTCTGGGGGCACCGTGCCGAGAACTCTGGTCACGACACTGACCGCTCTGGCGGGCGTGGCGTTCGCGCTGCCCGCGGCGGCCGACCGGCCGCCCCACGCCACACCGGCACAGCCGCCCATCGTCCCGGGCCACGACCAGGGCTGGGGCGCCGAGTCCTCCCCGCTGATGCACCCGGGACAGGCCGTGCGTTACTGGACGCCGGACAAGCAGGCCAAGGCCAACGCCGCCGACCTGCCGGAGATCCTCCCGAGCCAGGCTGCGGCGGCCCAGCGGCGGCGCAGCGTGCCCGCGGCCCAACGGCTCACGCCCGGCGGGGACGCCAACGGGTACGCGCCCGCGCGCCGACCGTACACGGACGCCGAACGCAGCAGGATCACCGGCCGGCTGTTCTTCGTCAACGCCCGCGGGCGCGGCGACTCCTGCAGCGCCTCCGTCGTGCGCTCGGCCGTCGAATTGCTCGTCGTCACCGCCGCGCACTGCGTGTACAGCGCCCCCGCGGGCGCGGCGAGCGGCAGCTGGCACAGCAGCTTCGCGTTCGTGCCCGCCTACGACGGGCGGGCCGCCGGGGAGCGGCAGCGCGAACCGTACGGGCGATGGGGCGGGCGGCGCGCCTGGAAACCCGACGGCTACACCGGGACCACCGGCGGCGACTGGAACTCCATCTATGACGTCGCGCTCATCGAGGTGGGCAAGAAGGCCCGCACCCTCCAGGACGCCGTCGGCGCCTTCACGCCGATGCGCAACCAGGGCGGCCGGCACACCATCGTCACCTCGGGCTACCCGGGGCTGCTCGGCAGGAAGCCGTACGACGGCAGAGATCAGCTCTGGTGCCTGGCCAGGACGCGGCCGGCCCGCATGCTCGGCGCCGCGCACGCGAAGCTGGAGACCGGCAACTGCCACCTGTCCAAAGGGCACAGCGGCGGGCCATGGGTGCTCCAGGGCACCAACGACCTGATCGGCGTGTTGTCGGCGGGCACGGAGAACAGCGAGGCCGACGGCTTCTCCGTCGCCAACACCCTCACCACCGACAGCTACGGCGCCATCGTCACGAAAGCCGACCCGGGCGGCGTCTACGACGCGCTGTCGGTCAAGGTGGCGGGGCCGGCACGGCCGGTCCGCCGCGGCGACGCCACCACCGTCACCGCCACCGTCACCATGAGCGGCCTGATGGCGGCGGCCCAGGTGCCCCTCACCCTCACGGTGCCGCCCGGGACGAGCCTCGGCGCGCTCAACGGGGCCGCGTGCCGGCCCGCCGAACGGACGGCCACCTGCGTGATCGACGCCGTCCGGCCGGGCCGGCCGGTCACGGTCTCGGCCCAGGTGCACGTCGCCCGCGACGCCAAGCCGTGGCTGCCCATCAGCGCCCACGTCACCTCCACCCCCCTCGACCCGAGCCAACGCGACAACACGTCCGTTTCCAGCATCGCCACCCAGCGATAAGGCATCCCGGACGGGAACGCGGCTGGGGGCCGCAGACGCCGCTTCCCGGTCGCGCGCGGGTGGTCACGAGGCGGGCTCGAGAGCGGGTTCCTTCAGCGTGCGGGCCAGCAGCCAGGCCAGCAACGGGAACACGATCAGGCAGGCCAGTGCCGTCCTGAGCGTGGCCGCCTCCGCGACCGCGCCCACCAGCGGGCTGGCCAGGCCGCCCACACTCACCGCCAGCCCCAGCGTCACCCCGCTGGCCGTGCCCACCCGGCGCGGCAGGAAGTCCTGGCCCAGCGTCACGTGCAGGGAGAACGGGGCGTACAGGGCGATCGAGGAAGCGGCGATGAAAACGTAAGCGGCGGGCCCGGGCGCGAGAACCACACCCGCGACCGCCGGGACGGCCGCCGCATAGGCCAGACGCATCGTGCGCACCCGGCCCCAACGGCCCGCCAGCCTGCCGCCCAGGACGGTCCCGACGGCCCCGCCGGCGAACAACACGAACAACGCCACCGCGCCCGAAGCCCCGCCACCCATGTAGAGGGCCACGAACGCGCTCAGCCCGACGTACACGACCGAACGGAAGACGATCACCAGCGTCAGCCTGGTGAACGACGGCCAGTCGTCGCGGCCCGGCACCGGTGCCGCGGCGCCGGCCTCCGGCCCGGGCCCGGCGGCCGACGCGCGGATCGCCGGGAGCGTCACCAGCGCCCCCAGCACGGCCGGGAGCACCAGGAACGGCGAGGCCTCCAGACCCCACAGCGCCAGCAGCGGCGTCACCAGTACGGGAGCGGAGGCGAAGCCCAGCGTCCCGCCGAGCGAGAACCAGCTCATCCGCACATGACTGCCCGCGCTGGCGATCCTGGCCAGCCGCGCCGACTCCGGATGGTAGGCGGCCACCCCCAGCCCGGACAGCGCCACGGCCAGCCAGGTCAGCACATAGGAGTCGGCGACGCCGCCGGCCGCCACCCCCGCCCCGGCCACCACCATGCTCACCGGGATCAGCCACGGCATCCGCCACCTGTCGGTCAAAACGCCGAACACCGGCTGCACGATCGACGACGACAACGTCGCCGCCAGGACCACGCCCGAGACGGCGACGTAGCCGTAGCCGCGCTCGGCCACCAGGAACGGCACGAGTGCCGGCACCGCGCCCTGGTAGAGATCGACGGTGGCATGGCCGGCGGCGAGCATGGGGATCCGGTTCACCCCTCGATCTTTTCCCGTGCCCCGCTGGCCCGCTTCCGATAAAATGCCAATCTATGCCGGAAATCCGCCATCTACCCGAGGCGCCCACCGGGCGGCGGCCGCTCGCGCCCGGCGCCGGCATCGACGCGCACCGGCACGACACCCACCAGATCGTGTACGCCTGCCGCGGCGTGCTCTCCGTCACCACGAACGCGGGCACGTGGGTGGCCCCGGCGAACCGGGCGATCTGGGTGCCCGCCGGCACCGTCCACGAGCACCGCGCCCACGGCGACACCGACCTGCGCCTGGTGGGCCTCACCGGCAACCCGCTCGCCCTCGACCGGCCGGCCGTCCTCGCCGTCGACCCGCTGCTCCGCGAATTGATCATCGCTTACACGGACGACGCACCCCCTACGGACAGCGCCGACCACGCCGACGGGACCTCCCCCGCCGGCACGGCGCCTGCGGCTGACGGCGGGGAGCGCGGGCGGCTGCTGGCCGTCCTGCTCGACCGGCTCAACCGCGCCCCCGAGCAGCCCTTGCACCTGCCGGCCCCGGAAGATCCGAGGCTGGCGGCCGTCTGCGCGATCCTGCACCGCGACCCCGCCGACGGCAGCACCCTCGCACGGCTGGCCGCGCACGCCGGCACCAGCGAGCGCACGCTCGCCCGGCTGTGCCGCCGCGAGCTCGGCATGAGCTTCCCCCAGTGGCGCACCCAGCTCCGCCTGCATCACGCGCTGCTGCTGCTCGCCGACGGCGTCCCGGTGACCGCCGTCGCGCACCGGTGCGGGTGGGCGTCGGCGAGCGCGTTCATCGACGTCTTCAGGCGGGCGTTCGGGTACACCCCTGGCCGCGCCTTTACATTGTAGATTCGCTACAATCGTTCGTCGTGAGCAAATCGAAAGGCAAAGGGGGCGGCACCCCGGCCACCATGGCTCTGACCAAGGCCAAGGCCGAGTTCACGCTCCACCCCTATGAGCACGACGCCTCCGCCCAGGCCTACGGCGAGGAGGCGGCGGACGCGCTCGGGGTGCCCTACGAGCGGATCTTCAAGACGCTGGTGGCGGAGGTCGAGAGCGGGCTGGCCGTGGCGGTGGTGCCGGTGGCGGGCAAGCTGGATCTCAAGGCGCTGGCGAGCGCGCTCAACAGCAAGCGCGCGGCGATGGCCGACGCGGCGAAGGTGGAGCGGGTGACCGGCTACGTCGTGGGCGGCATCAGCCCTCTGGGACAGCGCAAGCAGCTCCCGACGGTGGTCGACTCCTCGGCGCTCGACTTCGAGACGATCTACTTCTCGGCCGGCAAACGCGGCCTGCAGATCGAGACCGCACCCGACAACCTCATCACGCTCACCCGGGCGGTCACCGCCCCGATCGGCAAGAGCGCCTAGGCCCGCGGGGCAGCGCAGGATCCCGGTCCGTACCCCAGGAGGAGTTGTCCAGCTCAGGGGCCCGCGACTGGCAACCCTCGCCATCGCTCCTCCCGGATGGGTGCGGCAGGATCGCAGAGGTGAGCACGTTGCACTATCTCAGCGCGACCGAGTTGACACACCTGATCAGGACCAGGCAGGTGAGCGCCGTCGAGGTCGTCCAGGCCTGCCTCGACCGCATCGAAGAGGTCAACCCCCGCATCAACGCCATCGTGACCCTGGTCGCCGAGCAGGCTCTGGCGGCGGCCAAGAGCGCGGACGCGCGTGAGCCGGACGGGCCGCTGCACGGCCTGCCGGTCGCGCACAAGGACCTCGTCGACACCGCCGGCATCCGCACCACCTACGGTTCGCCGCTCTTCGCCGGCAACGTTCCCGGCCAGGACGATCTGATCGTGCGGCGGCTGCGGGCCGCGGGCGCCATCACCATCGGCAAGACCAACACCCCGGAGTTCGGCACCGGCTCCCACACCGTCAACGAGGTCTTCGGCGCCACCAGGAACCCCTACGACCTCACCAAGTCGGCCGGGGGCAGCAGCGGTGGAGCCGCCGCGGCCCTGGCCACCGGCATGGTGCCGCTGGCCGACGGCTCCGACATGGGCGGCTCGCTGCGTAATCCGGCCTCCTTCTGCAACGTCGTGGGCCTGCGCCCCACCCCCGGACGGGTGCCTGTCGTCTCCGACGCCAACGCCTGGTACACGCTGTCCGTCCTCGGGCCGATGGCCAGGACGGTCGAGGACGTCACGCTGATGTTCGGGGCCATCGCCGGGTTCGACCGCCGCTCCCCGCACGCGATCAAGGAGGTCTTCACCCCGGAGCCGGAGGAGGGGGTGGCCGGCCTGCGCATCGCCTGGAGCCCGGATCTGGGCGGGCTGCCCGTGGACCCGCGGACGGCCGCGGTCACCGCCACCGCGCCGGCCGTGTTCGAGCGGCTCGGGGCGCACGTCGATGAGGTCGAGCTGGACCTGTCGGAAGCCGAGGACGCCTTCCGCACCTACCGGGCCTGGAACTACGTGCTGTCCTTCGGGGACCTGGAGGGGCTCGGGCCCAACACCGCCTGGAACGTCGAGCAGGGCCGCAAGGTCACCGGGACCGACCTGGCCCGGGCCGAGCAGGCGCGCAGCCGGCTCTACCAGCGCATGGCCGCCTTTTTCGACACCTACGACGTGCTGATCACGGTGGTCAGCCAGGTGCCGCCGTTCCCGGTCGAGCAGCCCCACGTCAGCGAGATCAACGGGGAGCGGCTGCCGGACTACCTCGCGTGGATGCGCTCGGCGTACTGGATCAGCGTCCTGCACGCGCCCGCCGCCTCGGTCCCCGCCGGGTTCACGCCGGACGGGCTGCCCGTCGGGGTGCAGATCGTCGGCAGGCCGTTCGACGACGCCAGGGTCCTGCGCGTGGCGCGGGCGTTCGAGCAGGCCACCCAGCACGGCCTGCGCCGCCCGCCACTCTAGAGCGACCCCCCGTACGGTTGCCGCAGCGGCGACTCCCGGTACCCGTGCATGCCCTCCAGCAGCCCGAAGAAGCCCACCGCGACCAGCGGCCAGGACACCAGCACGCCGGAGGCGGTCAACCGCAGCGCCCCGGGGACGATCGTCACCCCGGGCGCCGCCGCGGCCTCCACCGCGACCGCCCCGATCGTGAACGTCGACCCGACCCACAACGTCAGCCACCCGGCCAGCACCCCGCCCGCGCACAACCCGAGCAGCACCGCCAACATCCACTGCCGCCCGGCGAACCACGCGACGCCGCCGCAGAGCAGCCCCAGCCCGCCCGTGATCACCGCGAACCAGCCGTCGGCCGCGATCAGCGCCTGCGTGGACGGGTCGGCCAGCACCAGCCCTTGCTCGGTGACCTGGTACGGAGCCCGCGGCGACACGCCCGACCAGAGCAGCCCGGCCCCGAGCCCCAAAGTGGCGATTGTGAGGACAGTTACCGCAAATGCGCGTACTTCCCTCGTCACGCCACTCCCCTTCACAAGTACGTCCGAATCAGCTTGATGGTATCCCCCGGTTAGGCTCGCTTCGTGATGCAAGAAGAGGTCTGGTTGATAGAGCCCTCCGGCCCGCTCCGGGGGGACGTCGAGGTGCGCGGTTCCAAGAACGGCGTGTCCAAGCACATGGTCGCCGCCATGCTCGGCAGTGGAGAGAGCAGCATCCACAACGCCCCTGAGGTGGGCGAGGTCGGCATCACCGCCGCCATGCTGGAAGCGCTCGGCATCCACGTTCGGATCTCCGGATCGGAGATCCGGATCGAGCGCGGCCCTGAGATCGAGCCGCGGGTGCCCGACGCGTTCACGGGGCTCAACCGCATCCCCATCCTCATGCTCGGGCCGCTGCTCCACCTGGCGGGGGAGGCGTTCGTCCCGCTGGTCGGCGGCGACCCGATCGGGCGGCGGCCGGTGAACTTCCATGTGGAGGCCCTGCGCTCGATGGGCGCCGAGGTGGAGGTGGGCGACACCGGCATCTACGCCAAGGCCAAACGCCTCAACGGCACCAGGCTCGAGCTGCCCTACCCGAGCGTGGGCGCCACCGAGACGGTGCTGATGTCGGCGGTGCTGGCCGAGGGCAAGACGGTGCTGAAGAACGCCGCCATGGAGCCCGAGGTGGTGGAGCTGGCGTTGTTCCTGCAGCGGATGGGGGCCAGGATCGAGCTCTCGCCCGACCGCAGGATCGTCATCGAGGGCGTCGAACGGCTCCGCGGCGCCTCCACCTGGCTGAACGGCGACCGCATCGAGGCGTTCTCGTACCTGGCGGCGGGCCTGGTCACCGGCGGAGAGGTGCGGGTGCACGGCTGCCCGCAGGACCGCCTGGTCACCGCGATCACCACGCTGGCCAGGATGGGCGCCCAGTTCGACATCAACGACGAATACCTGTGCGCGACGGCCCCGCCCGAGGGGCTGCGCGCGGCGGCCGTGCAGACCGACACCCACCCCGGGTTCATGACGGACTGGCAGACGCCGCTCATGGTGCTGTTCACGCAGAGCCAGGGCATGTCCGTCCTGCACGAGACGGTCTTCGAGAACCGTCTGGTGTACGTGCCCGCGCTGCAGAAGATGGGCTGCGAGATCGAGGTGTTCGACCAGTGCCTGGGCGGCCCCGCGTGCCGCTACCACGACACCAACGCCCGGCACTCGGCGGTCGTGCGTGGCGTGTCCAGGCTCCAGGGCGCCGACGTGACGCTGCCCGACATCAGGGCCGGGTTCTCGGCCGTGCTGGCGGCCGCGGTGGCCGACGGGCCGTCCACGCTGCGCGGCGTGCACCACATCGAGCGCGGCTACCACCGGCCGTTCCAGCAGTTCGCGTCCCTCGGTCTGAACATTCGCAGGCACAAGTAAAGACGTAGGAACCGGGCGTTTGTCGGCGTTCGGGCGGTTGCAGATTTTCTACGTGACCGTACTCAAATCCGTCGCGGGGCTCGGGCTGGCCGGAGCGGTCGGCGGGGTGCTCGCGGCGGGGCTGGCCGCACCCGTGGTGGGCGGCGGCGGCCTCGCGGCCAAGGACGTCGCGAACACCTTCGTCCACCTGCCGCCCGCCCCGCGCGAGGAGCCGCTCGCGCAGGTGACCAGGCTGCTGGACAAGGACGGCCGGCCGTTCGCCCAGTTCTACGAGGCGAACCGGACGGCCGTCCGGCTTCGTGCGGTCGCGCCTGTGATGCGCAAGGCGATCGTGGCCATCGAGGACGCCCGCTTCTACGAGCACGGCGGCCTGGACGTCAGGGGCACGCTCCGCGCGTTGCTCACCAACACCCAGGCAGGCGGCATCCGGCAGGGCGGCTCGTCCCTGACGCAGCAGCTCGTCAAGAACATCCTGGTGGAGAGCGCCCGCAGCGAAGCCGAACGGGACCGGGCCCGCGCGCCCAACCTGGCCCGCAAGATCACCGAGCTGCGGTACGCCCTGGCGCTCGAACGCAAGTACCGCAAGGACGAGATCCTGGAGCGGTACCTGAACATCGCCTACTTCGGCGCCGGCGCGCACGGCGTGGAGGCGGCCGCCCGCCGCTTCTTCTCCACGCCGGCCTCCCACCTGACCCTCACCCAGGCGGCCACGCTGGCGGGCGCGGTGCGGATGCCGTACTCGACCGACCCCTCGCTCGGCGCCGCCCAGCGGGCGCGGCTGCGGGAGCGGCGGGACCTCGTGCTGGACCGCATGGCCGGGCTCAAGATGATCACCCAGCAGGAGGCGGCGAGCGCCAAAGGCTCCCCCCTCGACCTCAAGCTCAGGCCCGAGCCCGGCGGCTGCGAGCAGAGCGCCTACCCGTTCTACTGCCTGTACGTCAAACACGAGCTCCTGTCCAACCCGGCGTTCGGCAACACCGCGGCCCAGCGGCGGGCCAGGCTGTCCAGGGGCGGGCTGGTGATCAGGACCAGTCTCGACCCGATCGCGCAGCAGGCCGCCGAGCGGGCCATCCGCCGCCACGTGCACCCCGAGGACACCGAGGTGGCCGCCGAGGCCATGGTGGAGCCGGGGACCGGACGGATCAAGGCGATGGCGGCCAGCAAACGGTTCGGCCGCAACCCGGGCAACCGCAAGAACGGTCCCAAGACCACGTTCAACCTGCCCGCCGACGTGGCGCACGGCGGCGGGCAGGGTTTCCAGGCCGGGTCCACGTTCAAGGTGTTCACCCTGGCCACCGCGTTGAAGCAGGGGTGGAAGTTCGGCGACGGCTTCCAGACACCCGGGGCGCTCGTGCCCAGCCAGGGTTATCGCAACTGCGCGGGCCGGCCGGTCAACGACCCCAACACCCGCGTGCTGAACGCCAGTGGCGAGGGCGAGGGCGGTCCGCAGAGCATCGAGACCGGCACCTGGAAGTCGGTGAACATCTTCTACATGATGCTGGAGCGCAAGGTCGGGCTCTGCAACGTGGTGAAGACGGCCAAGGCGCTCGGCGTCGTACGCGCCGACGGCAAGCCGTTGCGCGAGGTGCCGACGTTCACGCTGGGCGTCAACGAGATGGACCCGGTGACGGTGGCGGCGTCGTTCGCGGCGTTCGCCGCCCGCGGGATCTATTGCCGGCCGCTGGCCATCGTGGAGATCACCGGCAGGGACGGGCGGCGCACCCACGTGCCGCCGGTCTGCGAGCGGGCCATCCAACGGCCGGTCGCCGACGCGGTCAACCACGTCCTGCAGGGGGTGTTCGACAAGGGCACCATGAAAGGGCAGGGCCTCGGCCGGCCCGCCGCCGGCAAGACGGGCACCAACAACGGCTACACCTCGGCCTGGTTCGCCGGCTACACGCCGCAACTGGCGGCGGCCGTCAGCGTCGGCGACATCCGCGGCTCGTACCGGTTCCCGCTGCAGGGGGTGCAGATCGGAGACCAGTACTACGGGTCGGTGCAGGGAGCGTCGCTGCCCGGCCCGATCTGGGTGGAGTCGATGGGGCCCGCCCTGCGCCGCGTCGAGCCCCGAGGCTTCCCCGGGCCGGACATGTCACGCTTCGGCGGCGGCCACACGCCCGGGCTGAAGGAGGCTCAGGCCGAGCAGGAACGGCGCGAGATGCGGCGCGGCGACCGCGCCTTCGCCAAGCGCCACCGCAGGTTCATGCGGTGGCTGCTCGGCCGGGCCCCGGCCGCCCCATCCCCCGAGTGGCCTCACCGTCGCCGCCGCCACTAGCCCGTCAACGGCCGGTGCGTGCCAGGGCCGGCGGGCGTTCCCGGACGTCGCCGGCTCCTCGTGTGAGGGATGATGAGGCCGGGTCCGGCCCGTTCAGGCTCCCAGGCAGGCGGGCCCGAGCAGTTGCTTCAGATCGCCCATGAGCGCCGGTGACGGTGTGACCCGCAGGCGGTCGTCCACGCGCATCACGGTCGTCTTGGGCCCGTTGTGGACCTGCAGGTGCACCTCGGACGTGCCCGGATGGGTGGTGAGGATCTCCTTCAGCCGGCCCACGACCGGCGGTGTGCAGCGGGTCAGCGGCAGGCTCACCAGCAGCGGCCCGCCCGCCTCCTGCGTCAGGTCCGGCGCCGTCACCTCCATGGCGATGATCTTGGCGACGTCCTCCCGCTTGTCGATCCGCCCCTTGACGAACACGATCGCGTCCTCGGCCAGGAGCGTCGAGCACAGCTGGTATGCCGACGGGAAGACCATCACCTCGATCGCGCCTTCGAGGTCCTCCAGCTGGGTGAGCACCCACGTGTCGCCCTTCTTGGTGACCTTGCGCTGCACCCCGCTGAGGATGCCACCCACGGTCACGATCTGACCGTCGGGCCGGCTGTCGTCCTGGAGGGCGGCGATCGAGCAGTCCGCACCGGACGACAGGATGTGCTCGACGCCGAACAGCGGATGGTCGGACACGTAGAGGCCGAGCATCTCCCGCTCGAACTGCAGCAGCGTCGTCTTGTCCCACTCCCCCGGCGGGATCTGCACGTCGAACGTCTGGTCCTCGCCGCCCTCGATCGCGCCGAACAGCGAGTCCTGGCCGATGGCCTCGTTCTTCTTGATGTCGATGATCGCGTCGACGGCCTGCTCGTGCACCATGACCAGGCCCTTGCGCACATGCCCCAGCGAGTCGAACGCGCCCGCCTTGATCAGCGACTCGATCACGCGCTTGTTGCAGACGAGCGCCGGCACCTTGCGCAGGAAGTCCTTGAAGTCGGCGAAGCGGCCCTTCTCCTTGCGGGCCGCGATGATGCCGTCCACGACGTTGGCGCCGACGTTGCGGATGGCCGACAGGCCGAAGCGGATGTCGGTGCCGCGCGGGGTGAAGTCGAAGTCGGAGTCGTTGACGTCCGGCGGGAACACCTTGATGCCCATGCGGCGGCACTCGTTGAGGTAGAGGGCCGACTTGTCCTTGTCGTCCTTCACCGACGACAGCAGCGCGGCCATGTAGGCGGCCGGGTGGTTGGCCTTGAGGTACGCCGTCCAGTAGGACACCAGGCCGTAGCCGGCGGTGTGGGCCTTGTTGAAGGCGTAGTCGGAGAACGGCAGCAGGATGTCCCACAGCGCCTTGATGGCGGCGGCCGAGAAGCCGTTGTCCTGCATACCCTTCTCGAAGAACTCGAACTGCTTGTCCAGCTCGGACTTCTTCTTCTTGCCCATCGCGCGGCGCAGCAGGTCGGCGCCGCCCAGCGAGTAGCCGGCGACCTTCTGCGCGATGGCCATGACCTGCTCCTGATAGACGATCAGGCCGTAGGTCGTGTCGAGGATGTCCTTCAGCGGCTCTTCGAGCTCGGGATGGATCGGGACGATCTCCTGCTGGCCGTTCTTGCGCAGCGCGTAGTTGGTGTGGGAGTTGGCGCCCATCGGGCCGGGACGGTAGAGCGCGAGGGCGGCGGAGATGTCCTCGAAGTTGTCGGGGCGCATGAGCCGCAGCAGCGAGCGCATGCCGCCGCCGTCCAGCTGGAAGATGCCGAGCGTGTCGCCCCTGGCCAGCAGCTCGTAGGACTTGCGGTCGTCCAGCGGCAGCTTCAGCAGGTCGATCTGCTCGCCGCTGGTGGCCTCGATCATCTTCAGGCAGTCGTCGATGATCGTGAGGTTGCGCAGGCCCAGGAAGTCCATCTTCAGCAGGCCGAGCGTCTCGCAGGTCGGGTAGTCGAACTGCGTGATGATCGCGCCGTCGGAGTCGCGGCGCATGATCGGGATGTAGTCGGTCAGCACCTCGGCCGACATGATCACGCCGGCGGCGTGCACGCCTGTCTGCCTGATCAGGCCTTCGAGACCCTTGCCGAGGTCCATCGTCGCCTTGACGTCGACGTCCTCTTCGTAGAGCCTGCGCAGCTCGCCGGCCTCGGCGTAACGCGGGTGGTCCTTGTCGAAGATGCCCGACAGCGGGATGTCCTTGCCCATGACGGCGGGCGGGAACGCCTTGGAGACCTTGTCGCCCAGCGCATAGGGGTAGCCCAGGACGCGGCCCGCGTCCTTGATGGCGGCCTTGGCCTTGATGGTGCCGAACGTGGCGATCATGGCGACCTTGTCGGCGCCCCACTTCTCGGTGACGTATCTGATCACGTCACCGCGCCTGCGCTCGTCGAAGTCGATGTCGACGTCGGGCATGGACACGCGCTCGGGGTTGAGGAAGCGCTCGAAGATCAGGCCGTGCGGGATGGGGTCGAGGTCGGTGATGCCCAGCGCGTACGCCACCAGCGAGCCGGCCGCGGAGCCACGGCCGGGGCCGACGCGGATGCCGTTGTTCTTGGCCCACATGATGAAGTCGGCGACCACGAGGAAGTAGCTCGGGAACCCCATCTGGACGATGACCCGCAGCTCTTTTTCCGCCCACTCACGGTGCTCCTCGTCCACCCCCTCGGGGAAGCGCCGCTCGAGTCCCTTCCAGACCTCCTGGCGGAAGAATTGCTCCTCGGTCATGCCGTCCGGGACGGGGAAGGTCGGCATGAGGTTTTTGTGCTCGAAGAAACCGGTCGGGTCGACCTTCTCCGCCACCAGCAGCGTGTTGCGGCAGCCCTCCGCCCACAGGTCGGAGGAGTCGACCGCGCGCATCTCGTCGGCGTCCTTGATGTAGTAGCCGGTGCCGTCGAAGCGGAACCTGTCGGGGTCCGACAGTTGCTTGCCGGTCTGGATGCACAGGAGGGCGTCGTGGGAGGCGGCGTCGGACTCGTAGGTGTAGTGAGAGTCGTTGGTGACCAGCGGCGGGATGTTCAGCTCCTTGCTGATCCTGGTCAGCCCGTCGCGGACGCGGCGCTCGATGTCGAGGCCGTGGTCCATGATCTCCAGGTAGAAGTTGTCCTTGCCGAAGATCTCCTGATATTTGGCGGCGGCCTTGAGCGCCTCGTCGTAGTGGCCCAGGCGCAGCCGCGTCTGCACCTCGCCCGACGGGCAGCCGGTCGTGGCCATCAGGCCGTCGGCGTGCTCGGCGAGGATCTCGTCGTCCATGCGCGCCCACTTGCGGACGAAGCCCTCGGTGTAGGCGCGCGAGCTGAGCTTCATCAGGTTGTGCAGGCCCGTCTTGTTGCGGGCCCAGATCGTCATGTGGGTGTAGTAGCCGCCGGCCGAGACGTCGTCCCTCTTCTGGTGCGGCTCGCCCCAGAGCACCGGGCGCTTGTTGTGGCGGTTTTCCGGCGCGACGTAGGCCTCGATGCCGATGATCGGCTTGATGCCGGCGCCGGTCGCCTGCTTGTAGAAGTCGTAAGCGCCGTGCATGTTGCCGTGGTCGGTGATCGCGATCGCGGGCATGCCCAGCTCGCCGACCTGTTTGAACATCTGCTTCAGACGGGCGGCACCGTCGAGCATCGAATACTCCGTATGCACATGCAGATGCACGAACGAGTCGGACGACATGGAGCGGCGCCTCCCGGTCTGAAGATGTGTTTGGTGCGCTCTGACTCTAGTCGCCCGGACCGACATTCCGGGGTCGCACGGCGCGATCAGCGGGACCGGCGTGCCGGGCGACGGCGCGATGACCAGCACCGATATCGTCTCAGTTACGGAAAGTAGTGGAGGAGACACTCGGTGCGCACGCAAACGGACGAAGGCTACACACACGCGCTGGGCAACCGGCAGGTCCAGATGATCGCGATCGGCGGGGCCATCGGGGTGGGCCTGTTCCTCGGCGCCGGGGGCCGGCTGGCCGCCACGGGACCCGCCCTGGTGCTCTCGTACGCCGCGGCCGGGCTCGCCGCGTTCTTCGTCATGCGGGCGCTCGGCGAGCTGGTGCTCTACCGGCCGGTGTCGGGGTCGTTCGTCGAGTACGCGAACGAGTTCATCGGCCCGTGGGCGGCGTTCGCCAGCGGGTGGATGTACTGGGTCAACTGGGCGTTCACCGGCATCGCCGAGCTGACCGCGATCGCCGCGTACATCCACTACTGGGCGCCGGCGTTCCCCCAATGGATGACGGCGCTGATCGCGCTGGCGTTCGTGCTGACGGTCAACCTGCTGTCGGTGCGGCTGTTCGGCGAGCTGGAGTTCTGGTTCGCCATGCTGAAGGTCCTGGCGATCACCGTCTTCCTCGTGGTGGGGCTGGTGCTCGTGGTGTTCGCCGTCGGCGAGGCGGGGCCGCACAACCTGGTCGCGCACGGCGGCTTCACCCCGACCGGGTTCCCGCTCGTGCTGATGAGCCTGCAGTCGGTGGTGTTCGCGTACGCGTCGATCGAGCTGGTGGGCATCACGGCGGGCGAGACGGCGAACCCGCGGGAGGTCATGCCGAAGGCGATCAACGGCGTGGTCTGGCGGATCGCGATCTTTTACGTGGGGTCGGTGGCGCTGCTGGCCATGGTGCTGCCGTGGACGGCGTACCGGGCGGGCGTCTCACCGTTCGTGACCGTCTTCTCCGGCATGGGCGTCCCGTGGGCGGCGGACGCCATGAACCTCGTCGTGATCACGGCGGCGATGTCGTCCTGCAACTCGGGCCTGTACGCCACGGGCCGCATCCTGCGCTCGATGGCCATGAAGAGCGAGGCGCCGGGCTTCGCCGGGACGCTCAGCTCCCGTCATGTGCCGATCGGGGGCATCGTGTTCACCGCGGTCACGTTCCTGGCGGGGGTGGCGCTGTTCTACTTCCTGCCGGAGCGGGCGTTCAACATCGCCACGGCGGTCGCCTCGCTCGGCGTGATCACCACCTGGGGCGTGCTGGTCTACTGCCAGACCCGGCTGCGGCGGTCGGGGCACCGCTCGGCGTTCCCCATGCCGGGCTCGCCGTACACGAACTGGCTGACGCTCGGCTTCCTGGCGCTGGTGGTGCTGCTGATGCCGTTCGCCGACCGCGATCAGCAGGTCGCGTTCTTCCTCATCCCCGCGCTGGTCGTGGCCATCGCGCTGGGCTGGCTGGCCGTCAAGCGGAGGCGCGTGGCGAACGCGGCGCGGTGATCTCCGGGTTACCCTCGACGGGCAGGGAGTCGCCGTTCCGGGGGGAGGCCGCTCTGGAGGAGTCGAGACGGCGCAGCATCGTCCACATCGTGGCCGCCGCGGCCGTCGGCGTGGCGCTCGCCTTGGCGTGCGTGCCCCTGGGGGTCTACCCGAAGCTGGCCTGCGCCATCCTGGACGCGGGCTGCCCCGACGGCGTGTCGCCGCGCGGCCGGTTACCCCAGGTGGTCCGCCTGACGCCGGTGCAGGTCGCCCAGAGCGGCATGTATGTCGCGCTCGGCGACTCCTTCTCCTCCGGCGAGGGCGTCTACGAGCTGGACAAGCAGCCGATCAACGACGGCGCCGACCGGTGTCACCGCGCCACGGGATCCTACGTGCCGCTGGTCGCCCAGGCCTACCGCTTCAACGGCGGCACCGCCTTCTACGCCTGCAGCGGCGCCACCACGGGCCAGCTCATCTCCGGCCAGTGGGGCCACCGGCCCCAGATCACCCGCGTGGGCCCGTCCGCGAGCCTGGTGACGCTGAGCATCGGCGGCAACGACGCCGGCTTCACCAAGGTCCTGACCGCCTGCATCGCCAAGCTGCCGTGGTCGTCGGCCTGCGTCGACCAGGACACGGCCGTCACCCGCCGCATCGAGCGGCTGCGTACCGACATGTCGAAGGTCCTGCGCGAGCTGCGCGTCCGCGCGCCGAACGCGCGGATCGTCGTGCTCGGCTACCCGCGGCCGTTCCCCCGGGATCCAGTGGCTTCCGTGGACAACCTCACGGTGGAGGACCAGCGGTGGCTCAACGGGGTGACGCGGCGGCTCAACGACACGGTGGGGTCGGTGGTGGCCGAGTTCGACCGGGCGATCGCGGCGTTCGAGGGGCCGGGGAGCGTCGAGTACGTGGACGCCTACGAGGCGTTCGCCGGGCATGAGGTGGGGCGGCCGCAACCGTACCTGAACGGGCTGCACGTCGACATGGAGCAGCTCAAGGTCAATGCCCGCAGCTACCACCCGACGGGCGACGGCTACCGCCGCTTCGCCGACCTGATCACCAAGCAGATCGCCGCCGGCCCGGGCCGCCCCATGAACAACTTCCACCTCGCCAGCCCATGACCGCGGGGCGCCGCCTAGACGTAGACCCAACCGGTACGGTGCCGTCTCGTCACAGCCGACCACGTCATCGCGTCGCACGATCCTGCGATGTTGCCGACCGCGTCGTCGAAGAGCAGATAAGTCTGTCCCAGGTCGAGCCAGCTGTTCTTTCGCGACCGCTTGTCCCAGCCTTTCGTGGGTATCGCCACGCAATCACGCCGGCCGGATTTGTCCTGACTCGTGATCTTGAGAACCTCGATGGCCCGCTCATGAGTCCGTATCACCAGACAAGGGCGGACCTTGGATCCCGAGCCATCGGAGAACGGCACGTCAGCCCACCAGATCTGTCCCGGACGAGGGCGTGAGTTCCACGACGGATCTGGAGGGCCCGCATGGATTGAGGGGCGTGACTCATGCCATTTTCTCCAGAGCCACCGGATGACGACGAAGAACCCTAAGAAGAACAGCAGCCACGCCAGGCCGAGGGATATCCGCGACGCCCACGTCAGTGTGTCCTGGGCAGCGGCCATACCGGACGCGAGCGACATGATCACGAGCTGACCCTACTGGGCGGCACGTTCCTCGGCCAGGTGAAGGCCCGCTTCGATCACGGCGTTCATGATGGGGGCGAGACGGGCCTCGCCCAGCGCGGGCGCGCGCAAGGCCATCCGCGCCACCAGGGCACGCTCCCGGGCCATGTCCCGTCCCGCGAACCCGCCGACCGGCTTGATGCGCTGCACGATGCCCGCCAGCTCGGCGCGGTGTTCGAGGAGCGTGGCGAGGGCGGCGTCCACGCGGTCGATCGCCGCACGGCACTCCGGCAACGTGGCAGGCGTCTCTGGGCGCAACAGCGCGCCGACGACGGTCACGGCCTCCTCCGCCACGCGCAGGGCCGTCAGCGGGTCTGTCTCCTGTTCGAGGCCCGCACTCTCGACGATCAGTCCGTCGGCACCGGCCGCCACCGCGGCGGCCGACAACCCGATGTCATGGGAGACGTCGGCCAGCACCGGGCGGCCCGAGGCGGCCCAGGCCGCCCGCATCAGCCCGAGGTCGGGCCAGCCGCCCTGAGCTCGACCGGGCCGGCCACCCTCGCAGAGGATCACCCGCCCGTCGCCCTCGACCGCGCAGTAGTCGGCCAGGCCCAGCCATTCCTCCACCGACGCCGACGCCCGCCGCTCGACCACCACCGGCAGCCCCAGCCCGGCCGCCGCGCGGACCAGCGGGATGTCGCGCGTCCACGAGGCCCCCACCACCACGGCGTCCGCCAGCTCGGCGATCGCCGGCAAGTCCGCCGCCGAGTACGGCTCCGCCAGCGTGGCACGCCCCCGCAGCACCTCGTACGGGTCCGCCCGCCCGCCATGAGCCCGCAGGCTCACCCTGCTGCCGATCACCACGGCGGGCCCGTCGCCCACGAGCAGGTCTCCGACGGCGACCGCGTGCCGTTCCATCGTCGATGACATCCGCGACTCCACATTCGGGCCGGCTCCCTGAAGCCGGCGAGGAAAAACCAAAAAGGCAGAGACGGGCGTCTCTGCCTTGTGCCGACTCCAGGTGGTCGCTAGCGGACGACCGGCTCTCCCGGAGCCGGCTCGGTAAACGCATGGCGACAAGTCATATTCAGCACCCTACCCCACCCTCCACCTGCTGGACGGTCGTTCTCACATGGCGGACTGACCTTCAGGCGAGTCGCCGTTGATCCCTCGCTATGGGAGTATTTCTTGGCCTAGAGGGAGGGTTTGAGGCCGTTGATGTCGGATCGCAAGCAGGACGGACGCCGCATCGCCGGCCGCTACCAGCTGCAGGAACCCATCGGCAAGGGCGGGATGGGCATCGTCTGGCGAGCCCACGACGAACTCCTCGACCGCACGGTCGCGGTCAAGGAGGTCAGGTACGCGGCCGCCCTGGGCGAGGAAGTGCAGCTCCTGAACCGGCGCACGATGCGCGAGGCGAGGGCGGCGGCCAGATTCGAGCATCCCAACGTGATCGTCGTGCACGACGTGATCGAGGAGGACGGCCGACCCTGGATCGTCATGCAGCTCGTCCAGTCACGGTCGCTCGGCGCCGTGATCAAGCAGGACGGGCCACTGCCGCCCAAGCGGGTGGCCGAGATCGGCCTGGCGGTGCTGGACGCGCTGTACCGCGCCCACGAGGCGGGCGTGCTGCACCGCGACGTCAAGCCGGAGAACGTCCTGCTGGCCGACGACGGCAGGGTCGTGCTCACCGACTTCGGCATCGCCACCCTGGAGACCGAGACGCAGCTGACCGTGACGGGGCTGGCGGGCACGCCGGCGTTCATCGCCCCCGAGCGGCTCAAGGGCCTGCCCGCGCGGCGCGAGTCCGACCTGTGGTCGCTGGGCGCCACGCTCTACACGGCCGTGGAGGGCCGCTCGCCGCACGAGCGCGGCATGGCCCTGGCCACCATGCACGCCGTGCTGACCGACGAGCCGGATCCCGCCAGGAACGCCGGCCCGCTGGCCGAGGTGATCAGCGGGTTGCTGCGCAAGGAGCCGGTGCAGCGGCTCACGTACGAGGAGACCGCGCGGATGTTGCGCGCGGCCATCGCGGAGTCGAGCGCACCGCCGACCGCGCAGTTCCCGGCGGCACAGCGGCTGGAAGCTCCGGGGCCCACCAAGCCGCACAAGGCGGCCGGGCTGGGCAAGCCGCGCAAGCCGCCCTACCAGCCCGCCCAGCCTGCCCCGCCCGCCGCGCACCAGGCGCCGGCCGAGGACGACACGCCGACGGACCCGAATCTCGCGCCCGTCCCGGTGGACGTGCCCGAGACCGGTGCGCGGCTCACCCCGGCGACCTCCGGCCCGAAGCCGCCCGCCGAGTCCACGATCGACGCGGGCAGGCCCGATCCCCGTCGGCCGGGGCCGATCATCGCGGCGGCCGTGGCGGTCCTGCTGGTCGCCGGCATGGGCGGCTACCTCGGCCTGAGCTCGGCTCCCGAGGACAGCACGCCGGACCCCGACAGGTCGCAGCAGGCCGCCTGGGTCACCGCGACGCCCCCGCAGGCCTCGCCGGACGCCTCGCAGTCGCCCTCGGCGGAGCCGTCCGCGTCGCCGTCGCCGAGCCCGTCCGCCACCTCCAGCCCCAGCCCGAGTCCGAGCCCCACCAAGTCGGCTGACGCGCTGCCGGCAGGCTGGAAGATGTACAAGGACAAGAAGATGGGCTTCTCCATCGGGCTGCCCAAGGGCTGGGACGTGTTGACCCGCAGCGGCAGGCAGGTCAGGTTCAGGGGCCCGGGGGCGGCTCCGAACGCGTACCTCATGATCGAGGAGGCCGCGAACCCGGGCACGGACCCGTACAAGGACTGGAAGAAGCAGGAACCGTCCCTCAAGCACAACTTCGGCGGCTACAAGTTGCTCGACATCAAGAAGGTCGACTACATGAAGGCCGCCGCGGACTGGGACTTCACCTGGAACACCAACACGGGCAAGACCCGGGTGCGCAACCGGGGCTTCGTCACCGACAACGGGCGGGCGTACGCCATCTACTGGCACACGCTCGACAGCCACTGGAAGAAGGACTACGACCTCTTCGAGGGGTTCTGCGCGACGTTCAAACCGGCCAAGTAAGCTTTCGACGTGCAGCTCAGCAAGCGTTACAGGCTCATCGAGCCGCTCGGCGAGGGCGGCATGGGCGTGGTCTGGCGTGCCTATGACGAGCTGCTCGACCGCACGGTGGCGATCAAGGAGGTTCGCTACGCGGGCGTCGGCGAGGCCAAGCGGGCCGAGCTCAACCGCCGGACCATCAGGGAGGCCAGGGCGGCGGGCCGCCTCGACCACCCCTCGGTGGTCGTCGTCCACGACGTCGTCGAGGAGGACGGCCGCCCGTGGATCGTCATGCAGCTCGTGCGCTCCCGCTCGCTGGCGCAGGTGGTGCGCGAGCAGGGGCCGCTGCGGCCCGCGCAGGCCGCGCTGATCGGCGGGCGGGTGCTGGACGCGCTGCGGGCCGCGCACGCCACCGGAGTGCTGCACCGCGACGTGAAGCCGGAGAACGTCCTGCTGGCCGACGACGGCAGGGTCGTGCTGACCGACTTCGGCATCGCCTCGCTGGAGGCCGAGGTGGGGCTGACGGCGAGCGGCGGGCTGGTGGGCACGCCCGCGTACATGCCGCCCGAGCGGCTCAACGGCGAGCAGGCCAGGCCGGAGTCCGACCTGTGGTCGCTGGGCGCGACGTTGTACGCGGCGGTCGAGGGCGAGCCGCCGTTCAAGCGTGAGTCGTGGGCGGCGACGATGGCGGCCGTGCTGCGGGACGAGCCGGAGCCGCCGGCGCGGGCCGGTGCGCTGACGCCGGTCATCATGGGGTTGCTGCGGCGCGACCCGGGCGCGCGGATGCCGGCCGAGGAGGCCGCCCGGCTCCTCCACGAGGCCGCGATCAACGCCCCCGGCGACCCGCGCCAGGCGACCGCCGCGCAGGACCCACGCCAGGCAACGGCCACGCGGGATCCGCGCCAGGCGGTCACGGGGGAGGATCCGCGCCAGACGGCCACCGGCGCCACGGGGCTGCCGACGAGCGACGGCCAGGCGTACCCGACCGCGGGCGAGCCGCGCACGACCGCCCGGCAGCGGCCGCGCCGCGGGAAGACGCTGTGGATCACGCTGCCCGCCGTGGCGGTGGCGGCCGCCCTGGGCACGGGCGGCACGCTGCTCTACACCAACCGGACGGCCCCGACCCCGAGTCCGACACCCACTCCCTCCACGGGCACGACGAGCCCTGCGCCCACGCCCGCCCGGACGGTGCCCGCCGGATGGCGGACGTTCACCAGCCCGGCCGGCCGGTTCTCGATCGCGATGCCCGCGGGGTGGCAGGCCACGAAGAGCCCCACCAGGGACAGCATCTCGATCAAGGGCCCGGACTCCCCCGGGACGATGAAGGTGGAGTGGACCACTCCCGAGGTTCGCTGGAAGCGACCGGAGCAGGCCTGGTTCGCCCTGGAGAAGGAGATCCGGGCCAAGGGCGAGTTCCAGGACTACACCCGTATCGGCATCACCCCGGTGCGCTACCGCGGCCGCGCGGCCGCGGACTGGGAGTTCACCCGGATGCGCGGCGGGCAGCTGATCCACGTGATCAACCGCGGGTTCCACACCGCCGACGGCCGCCCCTTCGCCCTCTACTGGGAGACGACGGAATCCCGCTGGGATCAGGACAGGCACTACTTCGACAAATTCGCCAGGACGTTCAGACCGCTGTGAAAGAGCAGGCGCATTTCTTCCGGCACCCGGCGGTGCCGGAGACGGACCTGCTCAAGGCCCGCTACGTCACCCACCGCTTCTCGCGGCACGTGCACGACGGCTACGCCATCGGCCTCATCGTCACGGGCGTCGAGGAGTTCGACTACCGCGGCGTCACCCACCGGGCGGGCGCGGGCGAGCTGGTGCTGGTCAACCCGGACGCCGTGCACACCGGTCAGGCCGGCGTGCCCGGCGGGTGGTCGTACCGCATGCTCTACCCGTCCATCGACGCGCTGGCCGGGATCGCGGCCGAGCTGGGCGCGCCGTACGGGACGCCGCACTTCCCCGAGCAGGTGGTGCGCGACGACCCGGTGGCGGCGCTGCTCGGCAGGGCGCACCAGGCGGCCGAGCGCGGCGACGCGCTGGCCGCCTCGACGCTGAGCCGCACGTTGTTCGCCCGGCTGCTGATCCGCCACGGCGCGCCGCGGCCGCCCGCGGCGCTGCTCGGCGAGGGCGGGCGGGCCGTGCGGGAGGCACGCGACCTGCTGCACGAAAGCCTGGTGGACCCGCCGACGCTGGACGATCTGGCCGGCGCGGTGGGGGCTCGGCCGTTCGCGCTGCTGCGGGCGTTCAAGGAGGCGACGGGGCTGCCGCCGCACGCCTACCTGACGTCGCTGCGGGTCCGCCGGGCGCGCCACCTCCTCGAGTCGGGGATGCGGCCGGCGCGGGTGGCCGCCGAGGTGGGCTTCACCGACCAGGCCCACCTGACCCGTCATTTCCGCCGCATTGTGGGCGTGCCACCCGCTGCGTACCAGCGCGCTGCAGGAACGTACAAGACTGGTGATTCCTCCACCGCCTAGCCTCTCGCCCCATGGATCGGACAACACATCGTTCCGCCGCCGTGCGGGACGGTCTGGGCGTGGGCGTGGCGGTGGGGCTGTCGGGGCTCGCCTTCGGGGCCGCCGCGATCATCGCCGGCTTGACCGTACCGCAGGCGTGCGTGCTGAGCCTGCTGACGTTCACGGGCGCCTCGCAGTTCGCCCTGACGGGGGCCGTGGGCGCGGGCGGCGACCTGGTGGCCGCCACCGCGGGGGCGCTGCTGCTCGGCGGCCGCAACACGTTGTACGGCCTGCGCCTGGCCGACCTGCTCCAGGTACGCGGCCCGCGCCGGCTGCTGGCCGCCCACGGCGTGATCGACGAGACCACGGCCGTGGCGCTCGCCCAGCCGGACGAGCGGGCGGCGCGCGCCGGGTTCACGGCCACGTTCGCCAGCCTCTACATCACCTGGAACCTCTGCACCCTGGCGGGAGCCTACGGCACGTCCTTCCTGGGCGACCCGGGGGTGCTGGGGCTGGACGCGGTGGGCCCGGCCGCCTTCCTGGCCATCCTGTGGCCCCGGCTGGCGGCGAGCAAGGAGCTGCGTCTGCTGGCCGCGGTCGCGGCGGTGATCGCGCTGTGCGCCACGCCGTTCCTGCCGCCCGGCGTGCCGGTGCTGCTGTCGGCGGCCGCGGTGCTGGTGGTGATGGCGCGATGACGCTGTGGTGGGCGATCGCCGCGGTCTGCGCCGGCTGCTACGCGCTCAAGCTGGCCGGGCTGGCGGCGCCGCGGCGGGTGCTGGACCATCCGGCGGTGCGCAGGTTCGCCGAACTGGTGCCGGTGGCGCTGCTGGCGGCGCTGATCGCGGTGCAGGTGTTCACGGAGGCGGGCGGGCTGCGCTTCGACCCGGCCCGCACGGCGGGGCTCGGGGCGGCCGCCGTGGCGCTGCTGCTCCGGGCGCCGTTCCTCGTCGTCCTGGCCGCGGCCGCGGTCGTCACCGCGCTTGCCCGGATGCTTCTGGGGTAGTCGCCGTGCATGTCCGATTCAGAAGGGACGATCGGCGGGAGATATCGCCTGCTCAGAACGATCGGCAAGGGCGGCATGGGCACCGTGTGGCAGGCGCACGACGAGGTGCTGGGCCGCGACGTGGCCGTGAAGGAGGTGCTGCCGCCTCCTGATCTGACGGGGCCGGAGCGCGAGGTGTTCTCGGTGCGCACGTTCCGCGAGGCCAGGGCGGCCGGCCGCGTGGCGCACCCCGGCGTGGCGACCGTCTATGACGTGCTGGAGGAGCGCGGCCACCCGTGGATCATCATGCAACTCGTGCAATCGCGCACCTTAGGCGAGCTGATCCGCGAGGACGGTCCGATGCCCCCTCTCGAGGCCGCGAACGTCGGGCTGCAACTGCTGGAGGCGCTACGCGCCGCGCACGCGGCCGGGGTGCTGCACCGCGACGTCAAACCGGACAACGTGCTGCTCACCGAGGACGGCCGGGCGGTGCTCACCGACTTCGGCATCGCCACCACGGAGGACGAGGCTCCCGTCACCAGGACGGGCGTCCTGATCGGCACCCCCGCCTTCATGGCGCCCGAACGTGCGGCGGGCGGCTCGGCCAGGCCCGCGTCGGATCTGTGGTCGCTGGGCGTGACGCTGTACATGGCGGTCGAGGGACACTCGCCCTTCCAGCGGGACAACCCGCTGGCCACGCTCGGCGCGGTCATGCATGCCGAGCCGGAGCCGCTGGCCCGGGCGGGCGTGCTCGCCCCCGTGCTGTACGGGCTGCTGCGCAAGGACCCGGGGGAGCGCATGACGCTGGAGGAGGCCGAGCGGCGGCTGACCGCGATCGTGGCGGGCGGTGTCCCCGCGCAGACGGGTCCCGTGCCCCTGGCCGTCACGGCCGGCGCCGCGGGGCGGCCGCGGCGCAGGTTGCCGCTGGCCGCGATCGGCGCGGGCGCGCTGCTCGTGGGCCTGGTCACGGGCGGCGCGGCCTGGTGGTCCAGCCGGCCCGCCGACACACCCCGCCCGCCTCCGCCCACGCCCGTCGTGGTGACCACGTCCCTGACCCCGTCGTCCTCCCCGTCGTCGCCCTCGGAGACGGTCCCGCAGTCCTCCCCCGAGTCGGCGTACCAGCCGCCGGCGTCGCAGAGCTCCCCGCCTCCCACCAGGGAGCAGCCCAGGACGCCGGACCGCGAGAAGCGAACCCCGTCCGAGGAGCCGACGCCGACCAAGTCCAAGGAGGACAAAGACGATAAGGGCGATAAGGAGGACAAGGAGGAGACGCCGGCCGAGTCACCCGACATGGTCGAGGGCTCCGGCAACGGCAGGGCGTCGGATGTGGACAAGAAGGAGTCCGAGAAGGACGACTGACCGCGCGACCGCCGGATGGGGTCAGGACTCGTCGCGGACGATGTCGAGCGCCTTCTGCAGGTCCTGCGGATAGTCGGTGCTGAACGACATCCACTCACCCGTCGACGGGTGCTCGAAGCCGAGTGCGACCGCGTGCAGCCACTGCCGGGTGATCCCCAGCCGGGCGGCGAGCGTCGGGTCGGCGCCGTAGAGCAGGTCGCCGACGCACGGGTGGCGCAGCGCCGCCATGTGCACCCTGATCTGGTGCGTACGCCCGGTCTCCAGCTTGATGTCCAGCAGCGAGGCCGCGCGGAACGCCTCGACGGTGTCGTAGTGGGTGATGGAGGGCTTGCCGCCGGCCACCACCGCGAAGCGGCCGTCGCCTGACGGATGCCGGTCGATGGGCGCGTCCACGGTGCCCCTGAACGGGTCGGGATGCCCCTGGACCAGCGCGTGGTAACGCTTGTCGACCGTGCGTTCCTTGAAGGCGCGCTTGAGCCGCGAGTACGCGTGCTCGCTCTTGGCCACGACCATCGCCCCGGTGGTGTTGGCGTCCAGGCGGTGCACGATGCCCTGGCGCTCGGCGGCCCCGCTGGTGGCGATCGTGTGCCCGGCCCCGAGCAGCCCGCCGATCACCGTGGGCCCCGTCCAGCCGACGGTCGGGTGGGCCGCCACCCCGATCGGCTTGTTGACCACCACGAAGTCGTCGTCCTCGTAGACGACCGTCATGCCGGGCACCGGCTCGGCCACCGGCATGGGCGTGGTCACGGGCGGGGGCAAGGTCACGTCCAGCCACGCGCCCGCGTGCACGCGGTCGGACTTGGCCGGCTGCCGGCCGTCGACCAGCACCTCCCCCGCGCCGATCAGCTCGGCCGCGCGGGTGCGGGAGAAGCCGAACAGCCGCGAGAGCGCGGCGTCGAGCCGCTCGCCCTCCAGCCCGTCGGGCACCGGCAGGCTGCGCTGCTCAGTCATCCTTCGTCTCCTCCCTGGTCTCCCTGGAGCCGTCGATCTGCACGTTGCGCCAGGCGAGGATGACCGCGAGGATGCCGCCGCAGACGATCGCCGAGTCGGCGATGTTGAAGACCGGGAAGTAGTCGATGATGGGGAAATGCCCCGGCAGCACCTCGATGAAGTCCACGACGTGCCCCTGGAGCTGCGTGGGCCGGCCGATGCCCGACGGGTAGCGCAGCAGCCGGTCGGTGAGGTTGCCGAGCGCCCCGCCGAGCAGCAGGCCGAGCGTGATCGCCCACGCCCGGCTGCCCAGCTTGCGTGCGGTGCGCACGATGGCGACCACGACCGCGGCGGCGATCAGTGTGAAGACGAAGGTCATCCCGGTGCCGATGCTGAACGCGGCACCGGAATTGAAGATCACCCGGAACTGCAGGACGTCCTGGATGACGACCAGCGGCGGCTCGCCTTCAAGCGTCCGCAGCACCACCGTCTTGGTGATGAGGTCGGCCGCGTAGACCACGGCCGCCAGCACGATGAGGACGGCGAACAGACGACCCCGAGGTCTGCCTACCGGCGCTCCTCCTTCTGCTTGCAGGCCACGCACAGCGTCGCCCTCGGGAACGCCTGAAGGCGTTCCTTGCCGATCGGCTTGTGGCACGATTCGCACACTCCATAAGTCCCCGCGTCGATCCTGGCGATCGCACGTTCGTTCTGCGCGACCAGATCGCGCGCATTCAGGGTAAGGGCGATCTCGCGTTCGCGCTCGTACGTCTTGGCACCGGCGTCGGCCTGGTCGTCGCCGGCGCCCTGGGTGACGTCTCCAGAGGCTATCTCCGTCTCGTGGCGGAGGATGTCCGCCTCGAGCTCGTCGATCTCCGTCTGGAGCATGCCGCGTACCTCGGCCAGCTCCTCCTCCGACCACATCGACGGTGTAGCGGTCTGCGTTACTGCCGCCATGGCGTGCCTCCATTGCTGATCAAGGCCGTAAAGGGTGCGGGCAGCTTAGGATCCAGATAACGGAACGGCAAACGACCCGCCGGACGGTTTACCTCCTGCGTACTATCCCGCCTCGCGCATTCAACTCCTCCTCAGCGGCGTCCATTCCCACAACTTTGTTGCCGTTTACGCCCCCCGTACCGATGTTGTGGCCATAGCGGTGACGCCGCAGAGCCTCACCAGGGAAACCTGGAAGCCTTCCCGTCCACTGTGCGTTATCGTTTGAGACTGCAAGGCGTTGATGGGGCCCGACTGTGAGGGATATCACCCCGGAGCCGCCGGAAGAACGGCTCTCACGAGCTCATTAGAACCGGCTGCAACCAAATGAAGAGGGCTTCGCCCCCGCGGGCGAGGTCAAGAAGGGTGGTACCGCGGAGCCGATCGGCTTCGTCCCTTCGCGCTTGTCCTGCCGTATTGACCAAGCGTGGAGGCCCGCCCGAAATGTCTTCCCCAACCTTCCGCCCTCTTCCCGCGCAGGTCGACCTGCCCGCGCTCGAGCGCGAGGTCCTCGACCGCTGGCGGGACGGGAAGATCTTCGAGCGTTCCATCGAGCAGAACGCTGGCAACCCCGCCTGGGTCTTCTACGAGGGCCCGCCCACCGCCAACGGCCTGCCCGGCGTGCACCACGTCGAGGCGCGCGTGTTCAAGGACCTGTTCCCGCGTTTCAAGTCCATGCGCGGATTCAGCGTCCCGCGTAAGGCCGGATGGGACTGCCACGGCCTGCCCGTCGAGGTGGGCGTGGAGAAGGAACTGGGTCTGTCCGGCAAGAAGGACATCGAGACGTACGGCATCGCCGAGTTCAACGCCAAGTGCCGCGAGTCGGTGCTGCGGCACGTGGACGCGTTCGAGCAGATGACCGAGCGCATGGGCTACTGGATCGACCTGTCGCAGGCGTACCGGACCATGGACCCGTCCTACATCGAGTCGGTGTGGTGGTCGCTGAAGGTCGTCTTCGACAAGGGGCTGCTGTTCCGCGACTTCCGGATCACGCCGTACTGCCCGCGCTGCGGCACCGGCCTGTCCGACCACGAGCTGGGCCAGCCCGGAGGCTACGAGAACGTCTCCAGCCCGTCGGTCTACGTCCGCATGCCGGTGACCTCGGGGCCGCTGGCCGAGTTGGGCGCGTCGCTGCTGGTGTGGACGACGACGCCGTGGACGCTGGTGTCCAACACGGCGGTGGCGGTGCACCCCGACGTGACGTACGTCGCGGCGCGCACCGCGGACGGCGAGGTGCTCGTCGTCGCCGAGCCGCTGCTGCCGGTCCTGGGCGAGGGCGTCACCGAGGTGGCCCGCCACAGCGGCCGCGACCTGGAGCGCACCGCCTACTCACGGCCGTTCGACCTGGTCGACATCCCGGACGCCCACTATGTGGTGCTCGGCGACTACGTCACGGTCGAGGACGGCACCGGCCTGGTCCACCAGGCGCCGGCCTTCGGCGCCGACGACCTGGCCGTGATCAGGCGCTACGACATGCCGGTCGTCAACCCGATCGGCCCCGACGGCCGCTTCCTCGACGACGTGCCCATGGTCGGCGGGACGTTCTTCAAGGACGCCGACGAGGAGCTGACCGAGGACCTGCGCGCCCGCGGCCTGCTGTTCCGCGGCGGCCACTTCGAGCACAGCTACCCGCACTGCTGGCGCTGCCACACGCCGCTGCTCTACTACGCGCTCCCGTCCTGGTACATCAGGACCACCGCGGTCAAGGACCAGATGCTGGCCGAGAACGCCGACACCAACTGGTACCCGGACACGATCAAGTGGGGCCGCTTCGGCGAGTGGCTGCGCAACAACGTCGACTGGTCGTTGTCGCGCTCCCGCTACTGGGGCACGCCGCTGCCGCTGTGGGTGTGCTCGGCGGACGAGTCGCACGTCACGTGCGTCGGATCGCTGGAGGAGCTGGGCTCGCTGGCCGGCCAGGACGTCTCCTCGCTCGACCCGCACCGCCCGTACGTCGACGACGTGACCTTCGACTGCCCGACGTGCGGCGCCGAGGCCCGCCGCGTGCCGGACGTCATCGACGCCTGGTACGACTCCGGCTCGATGCCGTTCGCGCAGTGGGGCGAGCGCGGCAAGCCCGAGGGCGTCTACCCGGCGCAGTTCATCTGCGAGGCCACGGACCAGACCCGCGGCTGGTTCTACTCGCTGATGGCCGTCGGCACGCTGGTCTTCGGCCAGTCCTCCTACGAGAACGTGCTCTGCCTGGGCCTGATCCTGGCCGAGGACGGCCGCAAGATGAGCAAGCACCTGGGCAACGTCCTGGAGCCGATCCCGCTGATGGACCAGCACGGGGCCGACGCGCTGCGCTGGTTCATGGCCTGCTCCGGCTCGCCGTGGGCGGCCCGCCGGGTGGGGCACAACGCCCTGGAAGAGATCGTCCGCAAGGTCCTGCTGACGCTCTGGAACACCTCGTCGTTCTTCACCCTCTACGCCAACGCCGAGTCGTGGTCGCCGGCCAGGCTCGCCGAGGCCACGCCGCCGGCCGAGCGTCCGCTGCTCGACCGCTGGGCGCTCGCCGAGCTGCACCGCACGGTGGCCGAGGTCACGGCGTCGCTGGATGAATACGACACCCAGCGCGCCGGCCGCCGCCTGGCCGACTTCCTCGACGACCTGTCCAACTGGTACGTGCGCCGCTCGCGTCGCCGGTTCTGGCAGGGCGAGGAGGACGCGTTCGCCACCCTGTACGAGTGCCTGGAGACGGTGCTGCGGCTGATGGCGCCGGTCACGCCGTTCGTCACCGACTACCTCTGGGACGTGCTGCGCTCGGCGGAGGCGCCCTCGTCGGTGCACCTGGCGTCCTGGCCGGAGGTGCGCGAGGACCTGCTGAACCCGGTGTTGTCCGACCAGATGGCGCTGGTGCGGCGCCTGGTGGAGCTGGGCCGCTCGGCCCGGGCGTCGTCAGGCGTCAAGACCCGGCAGCCGCTCGGGCGGGCCCTGGTGGGCGCGCACGGGTGGCCGTCGCTGGCGGGTGAGCTGCGCGGGCTGGTCGCCGACGAGCTCAACGTCCAGAGCATCGAGGACATGTCCGGCTTCAGCGCCGATCTCGTGTCCTACACGATCAAGCCCAACTTCCGGGCGCTGGGCAAGCGTTTCGGCCCCCAGACCAAGCTCGTGGCCGCCGCGGTGGGCGCTGCCGACCCGACCCGGGTGGCGCGTGCTCTCCGCTCCGGTGGCACGGTCATGGTGGAGGCGGACGAGCTGGGCGAGATCATGCTCGGCCCGGACGACGTGATCGTCAACGAGCAGCCCCGGGCGGGCTGGGCGGTGGAGACGGGCGCGATCGGCACCGGCACCGGCGAGACCGTGGCCCTGGACCTGGAGCTCACGGACGACCTGCGCCGCGCGGGGCTGCTGCGCGAGGTCATCCGCCTCGTCCAGGAGGCCCGCAAGGCGACGGGCCTGTCCATCACGGACCGTATCGAGCTGTGGTGGACCACCTCGTCACCGGACCTCGCCGCGGCCCTGCGCGCCGAGCCGCACGTGGTGGCCGAGGAGGTGCTGGCGACGACGGTCACGGAGGGCACGGCGCCCGGCCTGCCGTCCCACACGGACGACGATCTGGCCCTGACCTTCCAGCTCCGCCGGGCCTGACTCCATCGGGGGCACGCCCATCTCCGGGCATGCCCCCGCCTGACCCATCGGGGGCGCGCCCATCTTTGGGGGCGCCTCTGAGGCCTGCGCGGCGTTCCGCAACCGGACGCGGCGGCCTTCTCCCGAAGGCGCCCCGGCCACCATGCTCCGGCTCCGGCTCACAGCCGGCCCGGAAGACGGGTGGTGACCTCCTGGAGCATCCAGCCGTTGCCGTCAGGGTCGCTGAACGGGGCATAAGAGCCGTAACTCTGGCGTTCCGGAGCCGGGCCGGGCACCCGTCCCACGGTCCCGGCGTGGTGCCACACCCCGCCCTCGTCATGGAACACCTCACCCACGTCGGCCCCGCGGTCGATGAGCTCCGATCGTGCCGCCTCGATGTCGTCGACGATCAGGTACAGGCCCTGCATCGAGCCCGGCGCGGCCGAGGTGACCCGCTGCCGAAGATGATCGAGCACCCTGAGCCGGGTGGGGTGAACTGCACCACCCGGAAGCCGTCACCGACGGCGAAGTCGCCGTCCTCCCGCCACCCGAGGGCCTTGTAGAAGTTCTTGGACCGATCCACGTCGGCGACCGGCAGCACCACGACCTCGAGCTTCATGTCCACGGCCTGGCTCCTCTCCCGTTCGGTTCCGGCGGCCTGTCCAGGCCACCGGGCTGCTGTTGTGCGACGGGGGGATGCCTGCCTTCCACACTCGCGCCCCTCGCCGTCGAAGTCCAGCACCCGGACCTTCGCCCGCCTGGCTCCCGGAACGGCTAGCCCAGGTAGAAGTCCCTGCGAGCGGGCACGAACTCCTCGATCGTCTGGGCGGGAAGGCCCGTCACACGTTCGACGTCGTCGGAGGCGCGGTCGTAGCGGTTCTCACGGTGCAGCCGGGCCATGGTGGCGATGTGCTGTTCGGTGTGCGGCGGCAGGCCCGCCTTCGCGAGCACCTCGGCCCGCCACCGGTCCAGCGGCACGTCCACATAGGACACCGGACGCCCCAGCGCCTGTGAGAACTCCTCGGCCATCTCGGTCATGTCGACCGCACGTGGCCCGGTCAGCTCGTAGACGTGCCCGATGTGCGGAGCCGGGTCTCGCTGCACGGTGGCGACCACCCGAGCGACGTCGTCCACGGCAACCGGCGACGTGCGCCCGGTACCGAACGGCAGCGCGATCGTGCCGTTCCCCCGGATCGACTGCGCCGCCAGCGTGGTGAACAGCGGATTGTCCAGGAACGACGTCGGCCGGATGTACACCACCGGCAGGCCCGGTACATCCGCCCGGCACCTTCCAGCGCGGCCACGACGCTCTCGGGCCGGGTCAGATCGCCGATGACCACCTCCGCGCCGAGCGCACGCAACTGGGCCGCACGCTCGTCGTCGCGGCCGGCCATCGCCCGCACCGGCACGTCCTGCGCAGGCAGCCGGTCGAGGACCGCGCGGCCCACGTCACCGGCCCCGGCAATGAGAACAAGATCACTGGCAACCATCGATCGGTCTCCTTCCGGGTGCGGATGTACCCGCGCTCAAGCATCGCGACCAGGGCGAACAACGTCCTGTTCGGGTATCGGAGCCTCGTGAAGGAGTTTGGGGAGCGTGGGCTCGGCTACGACGGCGATCGCCGGCTCAGCTGACGGTTTCCCGGTCGTGCTGGCAGACCGAGCAGCTCGTCAGCCCGGCCGCCTCCGCCGCGGCGAGCGTCATCGTCTCCACGCCGGTCTCACCCGCACCCTTGATCAACGGGCAGGCGGCGCTGTGGTAACGGCGGGTGCCGACGATGACCTTCACCGTGCCAGGACGCTCGCTCTTGGCACCGGCGGCAGGCTCCTCGCCGCCCTTGGAACCCGTGGCCTCGATCTTGGGTCCTGAGGCCTGCGGTTTCGCGGGAGCGCCGGTCCTGGGCGGGTCGGCCTTCGCACCGGACGCGCCTGGCCCGGCGCCCGTGCCTGACGGCCGCTCCTTCGAAGGCCTGGCGAAGGTCGCGGATCCCGGGGGCAGCGGCCCCTTGGGCTTGGCCTCCGACTCGGCCGAGGAGGCGGGCCGCTCCAGCACCGCCGCCTCCTCCGGCTCCGCCTGTCCGAACGTCCTGGCGGCCCCAGAAGGACGCTGAGACGGCCCGGCGGACCCTCCCGACGCTCCTGGACGGGGAGGCGCCGCGGAAGAAGGCACACGCGGCTGTGGGGCCGTGGACGGCCCCGGGTCGTCGTCCTCGGCGGCAGCGCTCTCGGGCCGCACGGGCCTTCCGGGTTGCCTGAGCGTGGCGACCGTCTCTCCTGATCCACCCCCGGGCGTGCCAGGCTTGCCGGCGGACGGCGCCGGCGGGCCCGGGCGGCGGAGGGAGGGCTCGGTCTTGCCGTCGGGTGCCGCGGCCTTGCCGGCGCCCTGTCCAGGACGGTCCGCCGAGCGCTCCGTCTTGTCCTCAGGCCTCTCCCCCTTGCCCGTGGACGGGCCACCCCCGGCGGCAGGAGTCCCTGTCTTGCCGGCGGCGGATGTGCCGGGCTTGTCAGCAGAAGTCCCGGCCTCGCCCGCCGGCCGGGAGGGCTCACCGGAGGATTGCGACGGCTTGCCGGACGGCTCGGAAGTCCCGCCGGCGGGCGGCGTCGTGGCGGACGAAGACGGCCTGCCGGAGGCCTGTGACGGCTCGCCGGACGACGGGCGGCTGGCGGCGCCGGAAGACGGCGACTCGGGCCTGAGCGCGTACGGCGGCGGCCTGAAAATGGACGTTTGCGTCTCCGCCTGCTCGTCCTCGGATTCCGGGGCGGCGGCGGAGGGGGTCTGGCCGGCGGATGCGGCGGCCGGCCTGCCGAACCACCCGGCGGCGCCTTCCTCGTGGGAGGCGGCGGGCTCCGGGCTCGGGGTGGAAGCCTTGGTGTCGGGCTTCGGCGGCGCGACCGGCGGACGCAGGTCGCGAGTCTCCGCGGCGGTCTCGGCCCGGCTCTCCGCGGCGAACGCGGAGGGGGATGCCGCAGCGGGGTCGGCGGCAGGCGGCAGCTGCCGTCCCGCTGCGTCAGGAAGACACGTCGTGCAGGGCGTGAAGCCCTCTTCGCGTGCCTCCTCGTGAGTGAGCTCCTCATGCTCCCGTCCGGCCAGCTGACGACAGCCGGCCATGTGGTAGCGCTTGCGTCCGGGGATCACCAGCACGATCGCGTCGGGCGCGAGGCCACCTGCCGGGGGGCGGCGCGGGGCGGCGGCCGGGACGGTCACCGTCCGCTGCGGCGGCTGAGGAGGCGGCTGGTGAGCCACAGGACCGGTCTGGTTGTACGGCAAGCCGGGAGGCATGAGCCCCGCCGGAGGGGTGGCCGGCGCAGCGGCCCGCCCACCACCGGGGAAGAGCTCGTGACGCCGCAGGAAGGCTCCGATCACCAGGAACAGCGCGGACAGCACGCTGACCACGATGGACCACATGATCAGGAACGGCTTCGCCAGTACGAAGCCCGCGATCAGCAGCACGACCGCCGCGAGCACCAAACCAGCACTGATAAGGATCACAGAGGGCTCTTTCGAGTGACAGGTCCTAGTGACCCGTTACTTTACCGGCGGTCGTTGTGCGGACCGTCACCGCCGGGGAAAGCGCCCTGAGGAGCCTCACCGCCGAACGGGTTGGGGCTGCCGGGAAGGGGCTGCTGTCCGCCACCCTGCACGGCGTGCGACATGGCGGGAGCCTGACCCTGCGGACCACCGGACATGACCGGGAACCCACCGCTGCCCTCGGCAGAGACGTTGAGCTCGGCGAGCTGGTTTTCCAGGTAGAGCTTGAGCCTGCTGCGGTATTCGCGCTCGAAGCTGCGCAGCTCCTCGACCTTGCGCTCGAGCTCGTCACGGGTCTGCACCAGCGAGCCCATCGCTTGGCGGTGGCGCTCCTGCGCGTCGCGCTCGAGCGTCTCGGCGCGGGCGCGGGCGTCGCCGATGACCTGCTCGGCCTGGCGGCGCGCCTTGGTGAGGATCTCGTCGGCCTCGCGGCGGGCGCGGGTCACCGTCTCGTCCGCCTCCCGGCGGGCGTCGGCGATCGCCTGGTCGGCGGTCTGCTGGGCGAGCGCGAGCACGCGGGCCGCGGTGTCCATGTTGTCCTCGGCGGGAGGCATGTTCATGGCCACGGGGACCGGCTGCTGCACCGGCGGCGGCTCGGGGGCCCGCATGGGCTCCGGCTGCGGCGGCGCCATCATCTCGGGCTTGGGCTGCTCCTGGACCGGGGCGGATGCCATGGGCATGTTCATGCCGCCCGGCACCTTCCCACGCAGGCACTCGGCCAGCTTCGCGCGGAGCTCCTCGTTCTCTTGGATCAGGCGGTCGAGCTCAGCCTCCACCTCGTCGAGGAAGGCGTCGACCTCTTCCTCGTCGTAGCCCGGCCGCAGCCGGGTGGTACTGAACTGCTTGTTCCGCACATCAGCGGGCGTCAGCGGCATTTTTTGGTCTCCTTGGCGCGCTTGGGGAGTCTGTCCGGAGGACGGTAACCCGAATCACTTCAGCGCGGACACGAGTTGGATCACGACCGGCGCGACACGGTCCGTCATCGCAGCGACCCCGCGATCTGAATCAAGATCAGGACCACGATGAACAGGACAGTGAAGCTTAGGTCAAAGGCCACCGTACCCAACCGGAGCGGAGGAATGAAACGGCGGAGGAACTTGAGTGGTGGGTCTGTTGCGGTGTATGTGGCCTCCGCGACCACCAGGACGACGCCTGAAGGACTCCACTGGCGGGCGAAAGCCTGCACCGTCTCAAAGATCATCCTGCCGATGAGCAACACCAAGTAGAGAGACAGGACAACGACCAAGATCTGACCTATGATCCCCACGGCCTGGCCGCGCCTCCACTTCTGATGAGCCCTCTGGGTCTCGGCGAGACCCGGTTGGGTGCGATAGACATACAGAGACTCTAACTCTGATTGAAGAACCCGCGTTCCGCGATTCGGGCCTTGTCCTCGGCAGTCACCTCGACATTGGCAGGGGACAACAGGAACACCTTGTTGGTAACACGTTCAATGCTGCCGTGTAGGCCAAAGACGAGACCTGCCGCGAAATCGACGAGCCGCTTTGCGTCACTGTCAACCATCTCGGTCAGATTCATGATGACCGGGGTGCCGTCGCGGAAGTGCTCTCCGATGGTGCGCGCCTCGTTGTACGTCCGCGGGTGCAGCGTCGTGATCCGGGCCAGATCCGTCGTGCGGCGCTCCAGGATCGTCGTGGCGGGTCTGGGCGCGGGCACCCCGGCGTCGGGTTCGTCGTCGCGGTCCTGGACCGCGACAGCCCGCTCCTCGCCGGTCCGCTGCACCTCGTCCTCGTAGGCGTAGTCGTCCGGGTAGGTCTCGTATCTCTCGTAGCGGTCGTCCTCCACGAGACCGAGGTAGACCGCCATCTTGCGCATCGCGCCGGCCATCGCTACGTCGTCCTCCTGCTCATGGTCGCCCTCGCTCGGAGGCCCGTCACCGGGCTTCCGAGGCGGTGGCCGTACCCCCTTGGAGCTCACCGCCGATCGACCTCTACCTGATCATGGACCTGAAGACCCACTTGAGGGGACATTACCTGACGAAGGGCTTGCGACGACCGAGCAACGCCGTACCGACCCGCACGTGTGTCGCGCCGTAGGCGATCGCCTCCACGAGATCCTCGCTCATCCCCGCGGAGACCATCGTGGCGCGGGGGTGCTGCTCCTGCACGCGGGTGGCGATGTCGCGCAGCCTGGCGAAAGCCTTCGCGGGCTCCTCGCCCAGCGGCGCCACCGCCATGACGCCGCCCAGCCACACGCCCTCGGCGAGCGCCACCTCGTCGGCGAGCTCCAGCACGTCGGCGGGCCGCGCGCCGCCCCTGGCCGGGTCGTCGTCGAGCGCGACCTGCAGCAGGCAGCCGACCCTGCGGCCCTGCCGCACCGCCTCCCTGCTGATCGCCTCCACCAGCCTGAGGCGGTCGACGGAGTGCACCACGTCGGCGTACCCGACGACGGACCGGACCTTATTGGTCTGGAGCTGGCCCACGAAGTGCCAGGTCAGCGGAAGGTCGGCGAGCTCGGCGGCCTTGGGCGCGGCCTCCTGGTCGCGGTTCTCGCCGATGTCGCGCACGCCCAGCTCGGCCAGGATGCGCACGTCCTCGGCCGGCCGGGTCTTGGTGACGGCGATCAGCGTGACCTCGCCGCGGTCGCGGCCCACCGCGCGGCAGGCCGCCGCGATACGCGCGTCGACCTCGGCGAGACCGGCCGCGATCTCGTCCCTTCTCACGTGAGTCTCCTCCCCGGTACGGCACTCGGCGCACATGACGGCGCCGCTCCCGTGTCCCTGAGGGAGCGGCGTTGAGTTCCCCGAGTTACTTGAGGAAGTCGGGAACGTCGAGCTCCTCTTCCTGTTCCTCGAAGATCACGCGCGGACGTTTGGCGGGCTCCGACATGCGGGAGGTGATGGGCGTGGGCGGGTTGGCGGGCTCGGGAGCGGGCCGGGGGATCGAGACGGGGCCGGACGGCCCGTCGGCCGCGGGCTCGTCGCCAGGCTCGGCGGCCACCTGCACCGGCTCCACGGGACGCACGGGCTCGGGACGCGGCTCGGGCCTGAACTCGGCCCTGGGCTCCGGACGCGGCTCAGGACGGGCCTCAGGGCGCGGTTCAGGGCGGAAGTCGGGGCGCGGCTCCGAACGCACCTCAGCAGCGCGCGCATGGGACTCGGAACGCATCTCAGCACGCGGCTCAGGGCGCAGCGCGGGCGGTTCGGACTTCACGCTGGGGGACGGCGGGGCGCTCGGCCGCACGGGCGAGGACACGGGCGGCGCGGGAGGCGGCGACGCGGCGGGGCGGCTGCCCGGCCGCGGCACCTCCTTGGCCGTCGGTCCCGGCACGTCGTCGAAGCCGGCGGCGATCACGGTCACGCGCACCTCGTCGCCGAGCGCGTCGTCGATGACCGTGCCGAAGATGATGTTGGCGTCGGGCGCGGCGGCCATCGACACGAGCTGGGCCGCCTCGTTGATCTCGAACAGGCCCAGGTCCGAGCCGCCCGCGATGGACAGCAGCACGCCGTGCGCGCCGTCGATGCTGGCCTCCAGCAGCGGGCTGGAGACCGCCATCTCGGCGGCCGCCACCGAGCGGTCGTCGCCGCGGGCATGGCCGATGCCCATGAGCGCCGAGCCGGCGCCGGACATGACCGACTTGACGTCGGCGAAGTCCAGGTTGATCAGACCGGGGGTGGTGATGAGGTCGGTGATGCCCTGCACACCGGACAGCAGCACCTGGTCGGCCGCCTTGAACGCGTCGAGCACGCTCACCTGCCGGTCGGAGATCGACAGCAGCCGGTCATTGGGGATCACGATCAGCGTGTCGACCTCGTCGCGCAGCGTCTCGATGCCCGCCTCGGCCTGCATGGCCCTGCGGCGGCCCTCGAAGCTGAACGGCCTGGTCACCACTCCTATGGTGAGCGCGCCGAGCGACCTGGCGATGTTGGCCACGACGGGCGCGCCGCCGGTGCCGGTGCCGCCGCCCTCGCCGGCCGTGACGAAGACCATGTCGGCCCCCTTGAGGACCTCCTCGATCTCCTCACGGTGGTCCTCGGCCGCCTTGCGCCCGACGTCGGGATTGGCGCCGGCGCCAAGTCCGCGCGTGAGCTCACGGCCCACGTCGAGTTTCACATCGGCGTCACTCATCAGCAGCGCCTGGGCGTCGGTGTTGATGGCGATGAACTCGACGCCCTTGAGTCCCTCCTCGATCATCCGGTTGACGGCGTTCACTCCGCCGCCGCCGATGCCGACGACCTTGATGACCGCGAGGTAGTTCTGCGGTGCTGCCACGACGAGGGGCCTTTCCGCTCGTTGACTTGCCATTTCGGTGCGGATTGTCTCCGCTTTTTGTCAGTTCGGGTAACTCTCAACCTCAGGTTGAGATTTAGATTTATGTCAACCTGAGGATTGATACGGACAGTAGGAGCCCCCTACCTGGCGGGTCAACTAACCGCGCCGCAAGCACGTCCGGCGTGTCGCGGGCTGTCCGTTTCGCTCCGAAGTCGCGCCTGGTCGGGGCACTCCCCTGCCGAAGTTCAGACTTTAGGCTCTCACGTCGCGACCCCCACCTCGCACAGGCTCGGCGATGCCCTTGCCGCGGACTTGCCAGACCCTGACACTCTTGATCACTTCAGGGTCACCACGTCGGGGGAGCTGACGTCATAGATGGCCGCCTTCTCGCGTCTGAGAAGCGAGGCCAGAATGCGGGCCTTCTCCTTGGGACGGTCGGGCCCGCCCCACACGACGGTACGTCCGTCCGACAGCGCCAGGGTCACGCCCTCGGCGGTTCCCGCGCGTACCTCCCTGACCTTCGAGGCCACCTGGTCGGGGAGCGCCTGGATGACCTGCAGCGCCGCCATCATGGCCGGGTCTCCCTCGGCGGGTCGGTCCACCTTGAGCAGCGGCAGCAGGGGCGGGAGCGCAGACTTGATCTCGATCACCACGCCCTGCTTGTCCACGACGGCGAACTTGCCTCCGGCGGCGATGGCGGCGAGGGGCTCCCGCTCGACCACCTCGATCTTGAGCGTGCCGGGCCAGACCCGGTCGACCTTCGCGCTGGCGAGCTGCCTGATGCCCAGGACGCGGCTCTGGACGCCGGCGAGGTCCACCGTGGCGAGCGGGTGGAGGTCCGCCACCCCGGCCTGCTGCTTGATCCGCTCGCTCGGGACTGTGAGATTTCCCACGATCTCGATCGAGCGCACGCCGAGCACGGGCGAGAAGAACACGAGCCATGCGGCAGTGCCCACCACTCCCGCCGTCAGCAGCACCAGGAACGCCGTCCGCGCCTTCATCGCCCTCCTCGCCATGTCGGCACCGAACCTACTCCCCAGTACGGCGTGACGCCGCGCGCCACGCCCAAACACCTCGCCACCTGGTGCACGTCCGCCCCCTTCTCCACCGGGCGAAGATGTGGCCACCCGAACACACCTGGAGGAGAACGCGCCGGCGAGCGCCGCGAGCCGCACACCCCCGGTGCGGGACGACCCTGTGCCCGGGCATGGCAGGGCCCCCGCGCCTCAGGCCCGGGGCGGCGGGATGAGGTCTCAGGACAGCTGGGCGACGATCTGCGGGCCGAGCTCCGTGACGTCGCCCGCCCCCATCGTGAGCACGATGTCGCCCGGCCGAGCCCGCTCGGCCACCAGCGCGGGCACCGTCGCCCGGTCCGGTGCGTACGCCACCCGCTCGGGCGGCAGCGGCACCCGCGAGGCCACCATCGCCCCGGACACCCCGGGCTCGGGGTCCTCCCTGGCGCCGTAGACGTCGAGCACGATGGCCTCGTCGGCCAGCCCGAGCGCCGCGCCGAACTCGTCGGCGAAGAACCGGGTGCGCGAGTAAAGATGCGGCTGGAAGACCGCGATGACCCGCCCGGTGCCGGAGTAGGAGGCGACCACGTCGCGGGCGGCCCGCAGGTCGGCGGACAACTCAGTCGGATGGTGGGCATAGCTGTCGAACACGGCCACGCCGCCCGCCTCGCCCTTGGCCTCGAAACGCCGCTTGGCCCCCGTGAAGGCCCCCAGCCCCTCTCTGATCTCCTCGAAGGGCAACCCCAGCTCATCGGCCACGGCGAGCGCCGCGGCGGCGTTGAGCGCGTTGTGCGCCCCGGGAACGGCCAGCCGCACGGCCCCCCGGCCCTCGATCTCGAACACGGTCCCGAACCCGTCAGGCCGCACGCCGCTCACGCGGTAGTCCTCGCCCTCGAGGCCGTAGGTCTTGACCCGCAACCCCCGCGCCCTCGCCGTGCGCGCCAGCTCGGCCGCGCCGGGGTCGTCGGCGCAGGCGATGAGCAGCGAGCCGACCCGGTCGGCGAACCTGGCGAAGCTGTCGTGCACGGCCCGCGGGTCGCCGTAGTTGTCCAGGTGGTCGGCCTCGACGTTGGTCACCACCGCGATGTCGGGCGCCAGCATGAGGAACGACCCGTCGCTCTCGTCGGCCTCGGCCACGAACACCGTGCCCTGCCCGTCGTCGGCGCCGAGCCCGGTGGTGACGAGCTGGCCGCCCACGCAGTAGGACGGGTCGGCGCCGCACTTCTGCAGCGCCACGGTCAGCATCGAGGTCGTGGTGGTCTTGCCGTGGGTGCCCGCGATGGCCACGGCGGTGCGCCCGGCCATCACCGAGGCCAGCGCGGCCGCCCGCGGGATGATCCGCAGCCCCTGCTTGAGCGCCTCGCCCAGCTCCGGGTTGGAGTCGCGGATCGCGGTCGAGACGACCACGGTGTCGACGTCCCTGATGTGGGAGGCGGCGTGGCCGATGTGCACGGTGGCGCCCAGCTCGCGCAGCTCGGTGACGAGCTCGGAGCTGCGCGCGTCGCTGCCCGACACCCGCACGCCGCGTTTGAGCAGGATGCGGGCGATGCCGGACATGCCCGCGCCGCCGACGCCGATGAAATGCACACGTCCCAGATCTTCGACGCGTACGGGATCGACCAGCTTGACGAGACTCATCGGGCTATCTCCAACACTTTCCTGGCAAGCATGATATCGGCGTCCTTGCGCCCCAGCCGGGAGGCGGCCTCCGACATGGCGGCGACCCGCTCGGGGTCGTGGAGCATGGGCAGCACGTTCTGAATGATCCAATCGGGTGACAGGTCGGCGTCATCGACCATCAGGCCGCCGCCGCCCCTGGCGATGCGTTCGGCGTTGATGCGCTGCTCCCCGTTGCCGTGCGGCAGCGGCACGTACGCGGCCGGCAGGCCCACCGCGGTCAGCTCGGCGCACGTCAGCGCCCCGCTGCGGCACAGCGCCACGTCCGCGGCCGCGTAGGCGAGGTCCATGCGGTCGACGTAGGGCAGCAGGACGTATTGCGGGTCGCCGGGCGGCGGCTCCTGCTCGACGGTGTTCTTCGGTCCGAGCACGTGCAGCACCTGCACGCCGGCCCGGCGCAGGACCGGGGCGGCGGCCAGCGCGGCCTGGTTGAGCGACCTGGCCCCCTGCGAGCCGCCGAACACCAGCAGCGTGGGCCGGTCGTTCTCCAGCCCGAACCAGGAGCGGGCCTTGTCGCCCATCGACAGCCGGTCGAGATTGACGATCTCGCGGCGCAGCGGGGTGCCGATGAACTCGGCCTTGGGCAGCGCGGAGTCGGGGAAGCCGGTGAACACGTGCTCGGTGAGCCGGGCGCCCAGGCGGTTGGCGAGACCGGGCCGCGGGTTGGCCTCGTGGACGACGATCGGCAGCCCACGCCGCTTGGCGGCCAGGTAGGCTGGAGTTGCGACGTAACCGCCGAAGCCGACCAGGACGTCGGCTTTGACGCGGTCGAGTATGCCGGCCGTGGCGTTGATCGCGCCTGCGAGCCTGCCAGGGACAGTGAGCAGGCTCGGGGTGATCGCCCTTGGAAGCGGCACGGCCGGCACCAGCTCCAGCTCATAACCCCGCGCGGGCACGAGCCGCGTCTCCAAGCCGCGCTCGGTGCCCACGCAGGTGATGCCGATGCTGGGGTCTAGATGGCGCAGTGCGTCCGCAAGGGCGAGCGCGGGCTCGATGTGCCCGGCCGTCCCCCCACCGGCGAGGACCACCCTCATCTCGGTCACTCCCTAACGTGTCACTCGGCGTCTGGTCGTACCTCCCAGGCCAAGCCAGCTTAGGGCCCGGGCGGCGGGTCCGGGGCCACGGGCCGCCAACGCCTCCCGCGCCCCCGGCTCGCGCTTGGCGAACGACAACAGCATGCCGAGCGCGGCGAGCGTGGGCAGCAGCGCGGATCCCCCGTACGAGACCAGCGGGAGGGGGATGCCGGTGATCGGCAGCACGCCGAGCACCGCGCCCATGTTGACGGTGGCCTGCCCGACGATCCAGGCCACCATGGCGGCGGCCGCCAGCCTGATGAAGGGATCGTTGACCCGCACCGCGACCCGCAACCCGGCATAGCCCAGCAGCCCGAACAGCGCCACCACCATCAGCGTGCCCATCAGCCCGAGCTCCTCACCGACGATGGCGAAGATGAAGTCGCTCTCGCCGTGCGGCAGCCAGCTCCACTTCTGCCGGCTGCTGCCGAGCCCGAGCCCGAACCAGCTGCCCGAGCCCATCGCGATCTGTCCCTGCACGGCCTGGTAGCCGGCGCCCTGCGCGTCGGCCCACGGGTCGAGGAAGGCGCCGATGCGCGCCATCCGGTACGGCTCCACCTTGATCATGATGATCGCGGCCAGCATCGCCAGCGCCATGATGCCGCCGAACAGCTTGACCGGCGCGCCCACCACCCACAGCAGGGCCAGGAAGATCATGAACAGCACCAGCGTGGTGCCCAGGTCGCGGCCCAGCATGACGAGGACGGCCAGGATCGCGGTGCCCGGCATGAGCGGGATCAGCAGCTGCCGCCACTCGATCCGGCCCTGCCGCGCCCGTCTGGCCAGCAGGTCGGCGCCCCACAGCACGAGCCCGAGCTTGGCGGGCTCCGACGGCTGGATGGTCAGCGGGCCGATGTAGATCCACCGTTGCGCGCCCAGCTCGGACGAGCCGATGAACAGCACCATGACGAGCGCGAGGATCGACAGTGCCATCACCGGGTAGCCCGCCCAGCGGAAGAACTTGACCGGCAGGCGCGAGCAGGCGTACATGAGGGGCAGGCCGATCGCGGCCGACAGCGACTGCTTGATGAACCACGAGAACGGGCTGCCGGTCTTCTGCAGCGCCTCGATGCTGGAGGCCGACAACACCATCATCAGGCCCAGCGCGAGCAGCAGCGCGCTGCACATGATGATCAGGTAGTAGGTGGTCAGCGGCTTTTCGAGCAGTTCCTTCAGCGTGGCCAGTTGCTCGGGGAACGGGCTGCCCGGCCTCTTCGCGGCGCCCGGCCTCTTCGCGGCGCCCGGCCGCTCCTCAGCGGTCGTGCTCACGCCGCCGCCTCAGCTCGCGTACGGCACGGGCGAAGGCCTCCCCTCGCGCGGGATAGCCGGCGAACATGTCCAGGGAGGCCGCCGACGGGGAGAGGAGCACCGTGTCGCCTGGGGATGCCAGGCGGGCGGCTTCGGTGACGACTCTGTCCATCGCACCAGTGTCCCGATCGGAGATGTCCACGACGGGGACATTCGGGGCGTGTCGCGCGATGGCTTCGGCGATCATGGCCCGATCGACGCCGAGCAGCACCGCGCCGCGCAGCCGGGGGGCGGCCTGGCGTACCAGGTCGTCGACGTCGGCGCCTTTGAGCTGGCCGCCCGCCACCCACACGATCGACGGGTACGACGCCAGCGCCGCGGCGGCGGCGTGCGGGTTGGTGGCCTTGGAGTCGTCGACGTAGTCCACCTCGCCGATCCTGTCGACGTGGGACAGGCGGTGCGGGTCGGGCGTGAAGTCCCGCAGGCCGCGCGCCACCGCCTCCGACGGCACGCCGAGCGAGCGGGCCAGGGCGGCGGCGGCCAGCGCGTTGGCCACGTTGTGCGGCGCGAACGGCCGCACGTCCTCGAGCGTCGCCAGCTCCTCGGCCGCCTCCACCGGGTCGGCCACGAACGCCCGGTCCACCAGCAGGTCCTCGACCACGCCGATCTCGCCGCTCTTGGGCACCCTGAGCGTGAACCCGACGGCCCCCGGGTAGGGCGCGGCCAGCCGGGTCGCCTCGGGGTCGTCGGCGTTGAAGATCACGGTGCCGGCGCGCTCGTAGATGCGGCCCTTGGCGGCGGCGTACGCCTCCATGGAGCCGTGCCAGTCGAGGTGGTCGGGGGCGACGTTCAGGATGGCCGCGGCGTGCGGTGCCAGCGTGCTCGACCAGTGCAGCTGGAAGCTGGACAGCTCGACCGCCAGCACGTCGTACGGCTCGCAGACGGCCCGCACCACGGGAACGCCCACGTTGCCCACGGCCAGGGCCTTGTGCCCGGCGGCGAGGAGGATGGAGGTGAGCATGCGGACGGCGGTGGTCTTGCCGTTGGTGCCGGTCAGCGCCAGCCACGGGGCGGCCTGGGCCGGGCGCAGCCGCCAGGCCAGCTCCACCTCGCCCACGACGTCGACCCCGGCCTCCGCGGCCGCGGCGATGAGCGGATGGTGCGGCGCCCAGCCGGTGGTGACCAGCCGGGCGGCGCCCTCGGGCAGCGTCATCTCCCCGAACCGGGTCTCGACGCCGAGCCTGGCCAGCTCGGCCGCGGCGGCCAGCTGCGGCTCCCCCGCCACGGACTCCACGACCACGACCCGCTCGCCGCGCTCGGCCAGCGCCCTGGCCACGGCGGTGCCGGACACACCGAGCCCGGCGACGCAGGTCACGCTCATCTGGGCATCCATTCGACATAGAACAGCCCGAGCCCGAGCGCCGCGCAGAGCATCGCGATGAGCCAGAAGCGGACCACGATCGTGGTCTCCGCCCAGCCCTTCAGCTCGAAGTGGTGCTGCAGCGGCGCCATCCTGAACACCCGTTTGCCGGTCATCTTGAAGAACCCGACCTGAATGATCACCGACATCGTGATGATCACGCACAGGCCGGCGAGGATGATCAGCAGCAGCTGGGTGCGTGTGGCGATGGCCAGCCCCGCCAGCACGCCGCCCAGGGCCAGCGAGCCGGTGTCACCCATGAAGATCCGGGCGGGCGGGGCGTTCCACCACAGGAAGCCGATGAGCGCCCCGAGCACGGCGGCGGCCACCACGGCGAGGTCGAGCGGATCTCGTACCCAGTAGCAGTTGGGGCCGAGCTGGTCGATGCAGTTGTTGCGCAGCTGCCAGTTGCCGATCAGCACGTACGCTCCCAGCACCACCCCGGCCGCGCCGCTGGCCAGGCCGTCCAGGCCGTCGGTGAGGTTGACCGCGTTGGAGAAGCCGACGATCATGATGAGTACCCAGATGGTGAACCCGGCCAGGCCGATCGACGGGGGGCCGAAGTCGCGAAGGAACGACAGACGGGTCTCGGCGGGGGTGATGCCGTAGACGTTCGGCTGGCGGACCACCAGGAACGCGAAGACCGCGCCGACGATGAGCTGGCCGAGCGCCTTGGCGCCGCTGCGCAGGCCGAGGCTGCGCTGCTTGTAGATCTTGATGAAGTCGTCGAGGAACCCGACCGCGCCGAGCCCCGTCATGAGGAACAGCACCAGCATGCCCGACACGGTCGGCGGGGTGAGCGTGGCCGCGTGGGAAGCGCCGTAGGCGAACAGCGCGGCCAGCACGAACACCGTGCCACCCATGGTGGGGGTGCCCCGCTTGCCGTGGTGGGCCTGAACGCCCTCCTCGCGGATCTGCTGGCCGTAGCCGCGCCGCGAGAACAGCCTGATCGCCAGCGGGGTGCCCAGCATCGACAGGACCAGCCCGATCGCGCCGGCGATGACAATGTTGATCACTGGGCGGCACCCCCGAGCAGGAGCTCGGCGGTCCGCTCCAGGCCCATCGCCCTCGGCCCCTTGATCAGCACCGCGTCACCGGGGCGCAGCCACCGGTTCAGCTCGGCCGCGGCCGCCTCGGCGTCGGGCACGTGCACGATCCGCGTCGGATGCGCCCCTCCCCCACCAAGCGGCCCTCCGAACGGTCCTGCACCACCCGAAGGCGGCTGCCACGCCTGCTGCGGCTCCTGCCCGCCCTGCGGCTGCTGCGGCACACCGGCGTCGGGTGCCTGCCAGACGTCCTGGGCACCCTCCTGCGGGCCGGGCGCCTGCGCGCCCGGCGGGGGCGCCACCGGCGAAGGGGCTCCGGGTCCCTGAGGGCCGGGAACGGGCTGCGGGCCCGAGACCGGGGTGACGGGGCCGTGCGGCACGCCTGGCGCGGTGGTGGCGGCCTGGGCGGCGGCGTGGGCCCCCTGCAGGACCGGTTCGGCGTCCGGGCCGGCCACGATGAGACCGGCAAGACCGGCGCTGCCGGCCAGGCGGCCCAGTTCGGCGTTCAGCGCGGGCCCTTCGTCGCCCAGCTCCCGGAGCGCCGCGATGACGGCGAAGCGCCGCCGCCCGCGGCCCAGCACCTCGAACGTCTCGAACGCGGCCCGCATGGAGTCCGGATTGGCGTTGTACGCGTCATTGATCACCGTCACCCCGTCGGCCCGGTCGGTGACCTCCATCCGCCACCGGCTGCGCGGCGTGGCCTGCGACAGCTCCTCGGCGATGGTGGCGACGGGCAGCCCGAGCTCATATCCGGCCGCCGCGGCCGCAAGCGCGTTCTCGACCGCGTGCGCCCCGTACAGCTTCAGGGACACGTGCGCGGACCCCGACGGGGTGCGCAGCGTGAACGAGGCCCGCCCGCGGACGTCCACCACGACGTTCTCGGCCCGGATCGCCGCGTCCTCGCCCCGCCCGAAGTACGTGACCCGCGCGTCGGTGCGCGAGGCCATCTCCCGCACGTACGGGTCGTCGGCGTTGAGCACGGCCACGCCGGTGCGCGGCAGCGCCTCCACCAGCTCGCCCTTGGCCTTGGCGATGGCCTCCTTGCCGCCGAACACGCCCAGGTGCGCGGTGCCGACGTTGAGCACCACGCCGATCTGCGGCGGCGCGATGCGGGTCAGGTCCTTGATGTGGCCGAGGTTGCGCGCGGCCAGCTCCAGCACCATGAACCGGGTGCCGGCGTCGGCGCGCAGCACGGTCAGCGGGTGGCCGAGCTCGTTGTTGAAGCTGCCCATGGGGGCGATGGTGGGTCCGATCCGGCCGGTGATCCTGGCCAGCAGGTCCTTGGTCGTGGTCTTGCCCGCCGAGCCGGTCACGCCGATCACGGTGGCGTCGGGCAGCGCGGCGACCTGGGCGGCGGCCAGCTCGGCCAGCGCGGCGGCGGCGTCGGGCACGATCACCGCGGGCGCCTCGACCGGCCGGGTGGCCAGGATGGCGACGGCTCCGGCCCGGATCGCCTGCGCGGCGTAGTCGTGACCGTCGACCCGCGCGCCCCTGAAGGCGACGAACAGCGATCCCGGTTCTACGGCCCGCGAGTCGATCACGACGGGCCCGCGCACCACCGCGCGGGGATCGGCCATGCCCGACAGGGCGCCCGATGTTATCTCGGCGATCCTGGCCAGAGGCAACGGGATCATTAGTGCTTCCTGCTTTCCTTGCGTGCGTCGATCGCCTCGGCGACCATCTCCCGGTCGTCGAAGGGGATCACCTCGCCTGATATGTATTGGCCCTGCTCGTGACCCTTGCCTGCCACGACGATCACGTCGCCGCGCCCGGCGCCGGCGATCGCCAGGCCGATGGCGGCCGCGCGGTCGGGCTCAATGATCACATGAGCGCGGTCGTGCTGCGGAACGCGGAGCGCTCCCTCCATCATCGTCGCGAGGATGGCGAGCGGATCCTCCGAGCGGGGATTGTCGCTCGTGAAAATGGCCACATCTGCCAACTGCGCGGCGATCTCACCCATGATGGGCCTTTTGCCCTTGTCGCGGTCGCCGCCGCAGCCGAGCACGATCACGAGCCTGCCCGCGGTGACGGTACGCAGCGACCGCAGCACCGACTCCACGGCACCCGGCTTGTGGGAGTAGTCCACGATCGCCTGGAACTCGTCGTCGGCGGTCGTGATGCGCTGCATGCGCCCCGGCACGCCGGTGAGCGTGCCGACGCCGTGCACGGCGGTCTGGAGCGGCACCCCGGCCTCGACCAGCGTGACGATGGCTCCGAGCGCGTTGGCGACGTTGAACGGCCCCGGCAGCGCGATCTGCGCGTCGGCCTCGACCCCGCCCGGCCCGACCACCCGGAACGCGCTGCCGTCGGCGCCGAGCCTGACCTCCAGCGCCCGCCAGGCGGCCTCCGGGTCGCCCTGCGCCGAGAACGTCGTCATCGGCACCTTCGCCAGGTCCAGCAGCTCGCGGCCGTAGCGGTCGTCGATGTTGGTCACGCCGATCCGGCTCAGCTCCGGCTGGAACAGCCGCACCTTGGTGGCGAAGTAGTCCTCGAAGTCCTTGTGGAAGTCGAGGTGGTCCTGGGACAGGTTGGTGAACAGGGCCACGTCGTAGTAGACGCCGTCGATCCTGCCGAGGGCGAGCGCGTGGCTGGAGACCTCCATGGCGGCCGCGCCGACGCCCTCCTCGCGCATCAGCGCGAACAGGCCGTGCAGCACCGACGCCTCCGGCGTGGTCAGCGTCGGCTGGAAGCGCAGGTCGCCCGCGTGGATCTCGACGCCGCCCACCAGGCCCGTCCGGTGCCCGGCGGCCCGCAGGCCCGCATCCAGCATGAACGTGGTGGTGGACTTGCCGCTGGTGCCGGTCACGCCGAGGATCTGGATGTCGTGGGCCGGCTGCCCGTACACCCAGGCGGAGATCTGTCCGAGCAGGGCGCGCGGGTCGGGCACGATCAGCACGGGCAGCCCGGTGGCGACGGCCGCCTCGCGGCCCTCCCTATCGGTGAGGACGGCCACCGCGCCGCCGGCCATCGCCTCGGGGGCGAAAGCCGCGCCGTGGGCGCGGCTGCCGGGCAGCGCCACGTAGAGATCCCCGCGTCTGACGTCGCGGGAGTCGATGGTGACGCCGGTCAGAGCGGCGTGTGGCGAGCGCGAGCTGCCCGAATCGGCATCGAGCATGGTCGCCAGCCCGGTCAGCGGGCGGGGCGGATTGGTCGTTGGACGCATAGACGACGGGGGACGCACGGCGGCAGCGTACCTTCCCTGGTCACTGTCCCGCGCGCGTACGCACCGGCGCCGCGACGGAGCCTGTGGGAGGAATCTTCTTGCTCTTGATGGCGAACGTCATCACATCCTTGAACACCGGGGCCGCCAACTGCCCGCCGAAGTGGCCGTTCTTCGGGTTCTGCAGCACCGACAGCACCACCAGCCTGGGCTTGTCCGCGGGGCTGAACCCCGCGAAGGAGGCAGTGTAGCCGTCGTAACGACCCAGTTCGGCGTCGTAACGGTTGGCCGTGCCCGTCTTGCCCGCCACCCGGTAGCCGGGAATGGCGGCCAGGTGGCCGGTGCCCTCCTCGCCCACCGCGCTCTCCAGCATCGTCGCGATCTCCTTCGCCGTCGTCTGGCTCACCACTCTGGTGTGCTTACCAGCGGGAGCGGGCACGAACCTCCCCGAGCTGTCCGTGGTCCCCGCGACGATCTGCGGCTCGACCTTGACGCCTCCGTTGGCGATGGTCTGGTAGACGCTGGCCATCTGCAACGCCGTCACCGACACGCCCTGGCCGTAGGCGACGGTGCAGCTCTGGCTGCCCGACCACTTCCTGTAGTCGGGCAGCAGACCCGCCTCGGCGCCGGGCACGCCGCCGCCCGGCGCGGTGCCGAAGCCGAACGCCTTCAGCATCTGGTACAGGCGCGCGCTGCCGACCTTGCGCGCGGCCATGATCGTGGCCACGTTGCTGGACTGGGCCATCGCCTGGCGGAACGTCATCGACTCCGCCGCGTGCGCGTGGGCGTCCTTCAGCACCTGGTCGGCGCACCTGATCCGGTCGGGCACATGGAACACGGTGTCGGGGGTCACGGCACGGGCCTCGAGCGCGGCGGCGGCGGTGATCACCTTGTTGGTGCTGCCGGGCTCGAACACGTCGGCGGCGGCCTTGTTGATCTGGCTGGACTGCGGGGACTTGCGCCAGTTGTTCAGGTCGAGCTCGGGGGCGTTGGCCATGGCGACGATCTGGGCGGTCTGGACGTCCATGACGATCACGCTGCCGCTGTCCGCGCCGGACTTCTGGACCTGCTCGCGGATCGACTTCTGGGCGGCCCATTGGATGTCACGGTCGATGGTCAGCCGTATGTCCTGGCCGTCCATGGGGGCGGTGCGCTGGCTGCTGGTCATCGGGATGCGCTGGCCATCGCGGCCGGTCTCGACACGTTGCTTGCCGTCCCGGCCGGCCAGCACCGTGTTCCTGGCCTGCTCCATGCCGGCCAGGCCGCTGCCCTCGTCGCCGACGAAGCCGATGAGGCTGCCCGCCAAGTCGCCCGCCGGGTAGAGCCTGCGGTAGGTCTTCTTGGCCGACAACGCCGGCACGCCCGCCTGCAGCAGGCGGGTGGCCACGACAGGGTCGACGTCCGTGGCCAGGCGCTGGTAGCGGGTATCCGTTCTGGCCAGTTTGGCGGCCATGTCCTGCTCGCTCTTGCCGAGTTGCCTGGCCAGGATCGTGGCGACCTTCCCGCGAACGTCGGCGCTGATCTTGGACGGGTCGATCGACAACTCCCGGGCCTCGACGGTCACGGCCAGATCGTGGCCGTTGACGTCGGTGATCGAGCCACGTTTGGCGGGGATGGTCTCGGTGTGCTGGCGCTGGTCCGCGGCGGCGGCCTCGTAGACCTTGGAGTCCAGGCCCTGCATCTGGATCAGCCGGCCGGCGAAGATCGACAGCACGAACGTCATGCCGATCAGGCCGATGTTGATGCGCCTGCGCGGGCTGCCCAGCCGCAGCACCAGGGGTGGCCTCGGCGGGCGCGGCGGCGTGGGGGGCCGCCGCCCCGGGCCGCTGGGTGGCGGTACGTCTCCGCCGCGGCGCACCGCCACCCGCTCACGACCGCGCACCTGCTCGGACCGGGAACCCCCGGTCTGCGCCCGGCGCAGCGGCCCGTCTCCATGCCTGTCACGACCGCGCAGGCCGTCCTCCGGCCCGCCCCGGCGCCGGAGTCCGTCATCTTGCGGAGACCGGCTCCGCGGGTCGTCATCCTGCCGGGACCGGCTCCGCGGGTCGTCATCCTGCCGGGACCGGCTCCGCGGGTCGTCGTCACGTATGTCGCGGCGGCGGGGGTCTTCGGCGTCCGGCCGCGTGCCGGCGCGGCGGGCCCGGGGACGGCCCGCCGTCGTGTCGGACGGCGGGCCGTCCCCGCGTCCGCGCACCCGCTCGTCGCCCCCTTGAACGCGGCCTCGGAGCCGGTCGTCCCGTCCAGGGGACGGAGGACGGGGACGGCCGCCTGCGTCGCGGCTCCTCGCGCGATCGCCCTCTTCGCGCGGCCGCCTGCGTACGCCTCCGTCGTCGCCGGCGGCACCGCGGGGGCGCGCTCGAGGCCCGTCGTCTCCCGCCCGGCCGCGCGCGCCGTCCCTCTGGACGCGCGCGCTCTCACCCGGAGCACGTGTGCCGTCGCGCCGGACACGCGTGCCGTCACCTCGGGCACGTGTGCCATCACGCCGGTCAGGTGTGCCATCACGCCGAGCACGCGTGCCATCGCCCCGGTCAGGTGTGCCATCACGCCGGGCACGCGTGCCGTCGCCCCGGGCGCGTGTGCCGTCACCGCGCATGCGGGTGCCGTCGTCCTGGGAGCGGGGTCGGTCGTCGTCCCGGCGGGCGCGCCCGGAACCGCCGGTCCCGTCCCGCCGGGCCCGGTCGGAGCCCGCCGAGCGGGGGCGGCCGGCGTCGGGGCGGCGAGCGTCCCCGGATTCGCCGTCCGCCGGGTCCTGCGGGGAGCGGCCGCGGAAGGCGTCGTCGTGCCCGAACGGCAGGTCCAGGGGATCGGGCCGCTTGCGTGGCTGGCGCGGCGGGTTCTCCGGCGACGCCGGGCGGCCCGCCCCCTCTGAACGGGCAGAGCCGCCTTGGCGCCCTGCCCGTCCCGGGCCGCCCGGCGTACGGCGAACGGCGCCGGGCCCTCCTTGAGAGCCGGCGCCGCCAGCACCGCGGCCGGGACCCTGTCCCCTGCCGCCTGAGTCCCTCACCGCTCCGTGTCCACCTGGCCGACCCGGTCACCGGCGCTGGTCCAGCCGTTGACGTTGTCCCAGTCGGGCTGCTGCCCCTGCTGCTCGGCCAGCTTGGCGATCGCGTCGGGCTGCGTCTTGAGCTGATATTCCTGCTCGAGCTTCTCGTTCTCCCGCCGCGCCACTGCGATCTCCTCGCGCAGGGTCGCGTCAGTGATGGTGTCCTGGGCCAGCATGGTGTTGAGCAGCAGCAGGCTGACCAGGCCGCCGGACATCAGCCCGACGACGAGCAGCACGAACGGCGTGCGCTGGCGGCGCGCGGGACGCGGCCGCGGCACGGGACGGGCGCTCGCCCGCGCCTCGCGCGCGCTCTCCGCGCCGGTCCGCAGCTCTTCCGCGGCGCTCTGCCCGCCGACGGGGGCGCGCTTGGCGCCGGTGTCGGGGCGCGTGTCAGGACGGGGCCGCGGCTTGGACTGGTGCGGCGCCGCGTACCGGCGCGTGCCCGTCTTGGGCACCGCGCGACGGGCGGCCGCACCCCGGCCGGTCTCCTGCTCAGTCGTCAACACGGATCCTCTCTGCCGCCCGTAGCCGGGCAGAGGCCGCCCGCGGGTTGCGGGCGAGCTCTTCTTCGCTTGGGAGCTCTGCTCCCCTCGTCAGCATGCGGAACCTGGGCTGATGAGCCTCCAGCGGGACGGGCAGCCCGGGGGGGCTGGTGTCCCTGGTTCGCGCCGTGAGGGCCTGCTTGGTGAGCCGGTCCTCGAGTGAGTGGTACGAGAGCACGACGACCCGCCCACCCAGCGCCAGTGCGTCGAGCGCCGCCGGAAGCGCCACCTCCAGGGCGGTCAGCTCCGCGTTCACCTCGATGCGCAGCGCCTGAAAAGTCCTCTTGGCGGGGTTTCCCCCGGTGCGCCGAGTTGCGGCGGGAATCGCCTCGCGAACGATGTCCGCTAGCCGCTTCGTCGAGGTTATTGCCTCTTTAGCCCGTTCCTTGATGATCAGGTTCGCGACACGCGGAGCGAATCGTTCCTCGCCGTAGTCGCGCAGGATCCGGGTCAGCTCCGCGTGCGAGTAGGTGTTGACCACCGTCTCCGCCGTCAGCTCCTGCTCCGTGTCCATCCGCATGTCGAGAGGCGCGTCGTAGGAATAGGCGAACCCGCGCTCGGCCTCGTCCAGTTGCGGCGAGGAGACCCCCAGGTCGAACAGCACTCCGTTGACCGTCCTGTGCCCCGATCGGGCGAGGATCTCGGCCATCTCACCGGAGGAGGCGTGGACCAGGGTGATCCGTCCTGCGTACGGGCTCAGCCTGCGGGCCGAGAACTCGATCGCGAACGGGTCGCGGTCGATCCCGATCAGGTGCAGCGCCGGGTAGGCGGCGAGCAGGGCCTCCGAGTGGCCGCCGAGGCCGAGGTTGGCGTCGACGACGACCGGCGCCGGCCCGGACAGCGCGGGACCGAGCAGCTCCAGAACGCGCTCGAGCATCACCGGAACGTGACCGCCGGTGCCGACGTTGTCGTCCATCTCCAAACCCCCCTCTCGCGCCCTTGCTCGCGGATGACGCGGTTATCGGTCGATCGTGGTCATTCCTGGGTCCCCACCCGGCGCCGCCCGGCCAGGTCCCCATCCGCACCCTCTTCGTGGACGTCTGCCCTCTGACACCGGGGAAGGTGCATCAGTTGGCGGACAGTGGTTGCGGGTGGAGACCTCGCCGAACGACATCACCGACGGATCGACCGTGACTCCTACAAGATCCCTGGCAGCACCTCCTCCGACAGATCGGCGAACGCCTGCTCCTGTTGGCTGAGGTAGGTGTCCCAAGCCCCCGCGTCCCAGATCTCCAGCCGGGTGTTGGCCCCGATGACAACGCAGTCACGCTCCAGACCGGCGTATTGACGCAGGCTCTGCGGGATCGTGATGCGTCCTTGTTTGTCTGGCTTCTCGTCGGACGCGCTGGCGAAGAAGACGCGGCTGTAGTCACGCACCGCCTTGGCGGTGACCGGGGCGGTGCTGAGAGCCTCGGTAATGCGCTGGAACTCCTCCACGGGAAAGACGTAGAGGCATCGCTCCTGGCCTTTGGTGATCACAAGACCCTCCGCCAGCTCCTCACGGTACTTAGCCGGCAGGAACAGCCGTCCCTTGTCGTCCAGACGCGGTTGATGGGTGCCGAGGAACACCGGCCCCACCTCCCGTGCCTTGCGAAGCGCTCAGCGCTGGCGCACCGGGCTCTCCACTGCGCACCACCATACTCCACTTCTCCCCACCGTCAACTGATTCGAACCGTCTTCATCACTGGTTTCCGTTGCGTTACCGCAGGTCAGCGCGATGGAGGAGAGTGGAGGGCGGCGGGGGTGCGGTCAACCCTCATGGGCGTGTCGAGGGTTCAAAAGATCGAAGAAATAGGGGCCCCGGCCCTTCGCGGTGGTGCCGGTGGAGGAAAGTGGAGCGGATCGAGGGAGCTCTGTCACAGGATTCGCACGGGGATGCGACAAGAACGGGAACATCGCCCAGGTTCGCTGGAATATCCACAAATGTCGCTCGAGAACCCACAGCGTCGTAGGGTCGTAACCACAATGAAAAGGAATGGCATGGCTCCCGCAATGCAGCCCGGGACAGCCGTCGCACTTCTGATGGAGGCCTGGTGGCAGTAACCCATGACGTCCCTCCCCAGCTCGACGAGCTGGTCACCACAGCCCACCGGATCCGGGAAGCGATCGAATCGGTGATCGAGGGCAAGAGTGACGCCGTCCGCCTCACGCTGACCGTCCTGCTCGCCGAGGGCCACCTCCTGATCGAGGACGTCCCAGGAGTGGGCAAGACCATGCTGGCCAAGGCGCTGGCTCGTTCCATCGATTGTCCGGTCCGCCGGGTTCAGTTCACCCCCGACCTGCTGCCGAGCGACATCACCGGCGTGAGCGCGTACAACCAGCAGACCCGGGAGTTCGAGTTCAAGCCGGGACCCGTCTTCGCGAACATCGTCGTGGGCGACGAGATCAACCGCGCCTCCCCCAAGACCCAGTCCGCGCTGCTGGAGTGCATGGAGGAGCACCAGGTCACGGTGGACGGGGTGACGTACCAGCTCGACTCGCCGTTCATGGTGATCGCCACCCAGAACCCGATCGAGATGGAAGGCACCTATCCCCTGCCCGAGGCGCAGCGCGACCGCTTCACCGCCAGGGTCGCCATGGGCTACCCGGAGCCGACGGCCGAGCTGGAGATGCTCGACGTGCACGGCGGGACCTCGCCGCTGGACAAGCTGCAGCCGGTGGCCACCACGTCGGAGGTGCGCACGCTGATCGAGGCCGTACGCGGCGTCTATGTCTCGCAGGCGGTCAAGAAATACGCCATCGACCTGGTCGTGGCCACCCGGCACTCCCCCGACCTGCGGCTGGGCGCCTCGCCCCGGTCCACGCTGCAGCTGGTCAGGGCGGCCAGGGCGCACGCGGCACTGGCGGGACGCGACTACGTCATTCCCGACGACCTGCAGGACCTGGCCGTCCCCGTGCTGGCGCACCGGCTGCTGCCCAGCGTCGAGGCCCAGGGCCAGCGCCGCCTGCCGGAGCAGGTGGTGACCGACCTGATCAGGCGCGTGCCGGTGCCGGAGACCAGAGGCCGTTGATGGATCCGCAGCGAAGCGAGGACATCCATCAACGGCACGGGTTGAGCGAGGCGCGGTGAGGGCCGGGCTGCGGGCGCTGACCAGCAGGGGCAGATCGTTCCTCGCCTCCGGGATCGCGGCGCTGGTGATGGCGGTCTTCCTTGGCGAGAACGACCTGTTCAGGATCGGGGTGCTGGTGACGGCGCTGCCGCTGCTGGCCGCGATGGTGGTGGCGCGGACCCGCTACCGGCTCAGCTGCGCCAGGCGGCTCGACCCGCCCAGGGCCGAAGTGGGTGGCGAGTCCACCGTGACCCTGCGGCTGGAGAACGTCACCAGGCTGCCGACCGGACTGCTGCTCATCGAGGACACCGTCCCGTACGCGCTGGGCGTGCGGCCCAGGTTCGTCCTGGACCGGGTCGAGCCGCGGGGCGTGCGGGAGATCGACTACCGGGTGCGCTCGGACCTGCGCGGCCGCTACACGATCGGTCCGCTGTCGATCCGCATCGCCGACCCGTTCGGGCTGGTGGAGCTGACCCGCTCGTTCACGATCAGCGACACGCTCGTGGTGACGCCGCACGTGGCGGCGCTGCCGCACGTACGGCTGTCGGGCGAGTGGACGGGCGGCGGCGACAGCCGTACCAGGAGCGTGGCCGCCGCGGGCGACGACGACGTGGCGCCGCGCGAGTACCGGCAGGGCGACGACCTGCGGCGGGTGCACTGGCGCTCGACGGCCCGCCGCGGCGAGCTGATGGTGCGCCGCGAGGAGCAGCAGTGGCAGAGCCGCGGCGCGCTCCTGCTCGACACCCGCAGGCACGCGCACCGCGGCGAGGGGCCGCGCTCGTCGTTCGAGGTGGCGGTCTCGGCCGCGGCCTCCATCGGCGTGCACCTCGCCCGTGAGGGCCTGGGCCTGCGGCTGGTGACCGACCAGGGCCCTGAGCACCTGACGGACACCGGCCTGAGCTACTCGCTGCTCGACACCCTGGCCGTGGTACGGCACAGCCCGGCCCGCTCCCTGGAGATGGGCGTGTCCGCCCTGCGCCAGGGCGGCGGCGACGGGCTGATCGTGGCCGTGCTCGGCGCGCTGGACGCGGAGGAGGCAAGGGAACTGGCACGGCTGCGGCACAGCGGCATCACCGGGGTGGCGGTCCTGCTCGACGTGGGCACGTGGGACGGCGGCGACGCGGAGACGGCGGAGAACCACCAGGCCGCGCAGACCGTTCTGGCCGGATACGGCTGGCGCATCGTCCGGCTGCCCGCCGGCACCTCGATCGCGTCGGTCTGGCAGGACGCCGCCAACCGCGGCAGGTACGTGGTCAATCCCGCGGGAGGTGCCGCATGAGACTGACGATCGCCTCGGGCGTGGCCGCGTTCACCGCGGCCCTGCTGCTCTACCCGCTCTTCGAGGGCGGGACGTGGTTCTGGTCGTCGCTGGGCGCCGTGCTCGCGGTGGTGGCGGCGGGCCTGGTGAGCAGCCGGCTGTCGCTGCCGGCGTGGGCGGCGACACTCCTGGGCGTGGCCGCGACGTGGATCTACCTGACCGCGTCGTTCGCCGCCGAGAAGGCGTGGGCGGTGTTCGTGCCGACCAAGGGGTCGGTGGTGGAGCTGGGCCGGCTGCTCGGCGTCGGGTGGACCGACATCCAGCGGTTCGCCGCGCCCGTGCCCACGACGGACGGCATCACGCTGCTGACCGCCGGCGGGGTGGCGCTCATCGCGATCGCCGTGGACCTGTTCGCCGCGCGGCTGCGGCGGGCGGCGCTGGCCGGGCTGCCGCTGCTGGCGCTGGCCACGGTCCCGGCGACGATTCTGCCCGATCCGATCAGCTGGCCGGCGTTCATCATCGCCGCGCTCGGCTTCGTCGGCCTGCTGATCGCCGACGGGCGCGAGCGGGTGGGCCACTGGGGCCGGGCGGTGCTGGTGCGCCGCACGCGCATCGCGGCCGCGCCGTCCGCGAACGGTCCGCGGGCCTCCGCCGACACCAGCGGTCTGCGGCTGTCCGGCAAGCGGATCGGGTTCGCCGCGATCGTGCTGGCCGTGCTGGTGCCGGCGCTGCTGCCGGCGATGGAGCCGGTGTCGTTCTTCCAGTTCGGCGTGGGCGGCAGCGGTACGGGGGGCCGGGGCAACTCGATCAGCATCCCCAACCCGATCGCGCACCTGAAGGGTCAGCTGGACCTGCCGGAGCGGCAGACGGTCCTCACCTACGCCAACAACGACGACAAACCACGTTATCTGCGGATCTACGCGCTGGACACGTTCGACGGCCAGCAGTTCGGCATGACGCAGCCGAAGGGGTCTCCCGACAACAGGACGGACAACGGCCCCCTGCCGCCGCCGCCCGGGCTCACCGGGAATCCGAAGATCAACAATGTGCAGACCAACATCCAGATCAGCGACGAGGTCGATGACCTGAAGTTCCTGCCGCTGCCGTACCCGCCCAGGGAGATCCGGGTGGACGGCGACTGGCGGGCCGACGTCAGCTCGCTGATGGTCTTCTCCACCCGCGACGAGGCCGCGGGGCTGGAGTACGACGTGGCCACCAGCGAGCCGGAGCCGACCGCGGACCTGCTGGAGACGCTGGACGGCAACGCGGACGCGGTGGACCAGCGTTATCTGAGGCTGCCCGAGAACATCGATCCCGAGATCAAGGACCTGGCCGGCAAGGAGACCGCGGGCGCCACGTCGGATTACGACGCGGCGGTGAAGCTCCAGCAGTTCTTCACCAAGACCGGAGGCTTCACCTACACCCTGCGCACGCAGGGGCACGGCAGCTCGGCGCTGCGGGACTTCCTGCTGCGTGACCGGGCGGGCTACTGCGAGCAGTTCGCCGCGTCGATGGCGGTGCTGGCCAGGCTGGTCGGCATCCCGTCGCGGGTGGTGATCGGCTACACCGGCGGCACGAAGATCGGCAACCGGTGGGAGGTCAGCACGAGCGACTCCCACTCCTGGCCCGAACTGTACTTCGAGGGCGTGGGCTGGCTGCCGTTCGAGCCGACTCCGGCGGGGGTGCTCGGCCAGGGCAGCGCGCGGGTGCCCGCGTACACGCAGCCCGCGCCCACCCCGACGAACTCGTCCTCGGCGCCGACGCCGGGAGCCACCAGCTCCACGGCCACCGACGACGCGCTCGACCCGGCGGAGCGGCAGAACCCCCGCGCGCTCGACCGGGAGGCCCAGCTCAACTCGGGCACCCTGCCGGAGGAGGAGTCGATGCCGCTGATCGCCAAGATCGGCATCGGCGCCGGAGCGCTGCTCCTCGTCCTGCTGATCCCCGCGGGCGTGCGGCTGATCACCAGGAACCGGCGCGTGCGCACGCTGGGCTGGAAGGTGTCGCAGCCGTCGGACGAGCTGACGGCCAGGATCGTGTCGGGCGAGGGGACGGTGGGCCGGCATCCGTCGGTCGCCGCGGCCTGGGCCGAACTGGACGACATCCTGTACGACTACGGCATGGCCCGCGAGCCCAGCGAGACCCCGCGGGCGCTCGCACGGCGGCTGACCCAGCAGTACGAGTTCGACGCCGCGTCGGCGGCGGCCGTGTCCGCCATCGCGTCGTCGGTCGAGCGGGTGTTGTTCGCCCGTGACCCCGGCCGGATCGGGCCCTTGAAGAAGGACCTGCGTACGGTGCGGCAGGCGCTGGCGGCCACGGTGTCGCGCGGGCGGCGGGTGCGGGCGGTGCTGCTGCCCCCGTCGACGTTGCGCGGGCTGCGGGGTGTCGGGGAGCGCCTGCTCGACGGGTTCGACCTGCTGGAGACCATCAGGCTGCGGCGGACGGCGGCCCAGAAGGGCTCCTGAGGGGCGCAGCGAAAGGAGCGTGCGTCCGTCCCCGAGGGGGATGGACGCACGCTCCGTCGTTTCCGGGACGCCACGGTGCCGGTGCCCGATCGCCGCGTCCCTCGCGGCCGCGGCGGCGCGTTGACCAGGACGCCCTGTCCGGGACGCCTCCGCTTCAGGAACCCGCTTCCGGGGGGCTCACCACCCCCGAGCGGTGCCGGTCGTCCGTGGCCCTGGCCCGCGTAGGACGTCACCGACGCCGCCGGGTCCTCCCGACAGGAACACGACGCTCCCGCCCTCGGGCTCGCGGATGCGGGGAGTCCAGGGCGGTCTCCGGGCTCACGGTTGCGAGACGCCGAGGGCGGTCTCCAGGATCACGGTTGCGAGACACCGCGGGCGGTCTCCAGGATCACGGTTGCGAGACACCGCGGGCGGTCTCCAGGCCCACGGATGCGAAACGGCCAGGGGCCCGGCTCGGGTCGCCAGAAACGGATGCGCCCCCGAACCGTCTCCGGGTCCAGGGACGCGAACGCGACGCCTGGGCCCGTCCGGGGACGGCGAGCCTCGGCGTCGCGAGTCGTCGTTAGACCCAGGCACGCCGGCCTGGGTCTAATCTCTCTATCCGGGCATGGCGCCCGCGGGTCGTCCCTAGGGGGACCCGGCCCGGTGTCCCGCCGGTGGGGCGGGACGCCGTCGCGGCCGGGCCGGCCGTCGGAGCGGCCCGCTCAGCGTTCGTCGTGGCGGCGGCGCCAGCGCTCTTCCATGCGTTCCATGAAGGTGCCCCGGTTGCCCCGGTTGCCCCGGCGGGCCTGCTTGCCCGGTGGGGCCGCCGTGCCGGGGGCCGGCGCGGAGTCGCCGAACCCATTCATGCGTTTCCAACTGGACAGGCCCCACAGACACGCGGCGAGCATGACCACGAAACCGCCGACGCCGAGCGGGATCAGAGCGCTGCCGCTCATCACGACGCCGACCATCATGACGACGACGCCCAGAGCAAAGCCGATGATGGCCTTGATCAGACGACGCTTGTAATGGCTGCGCGGATCACTGATCCTTACGGTGTTGGCCCACTTCGGGTCCTCGGCGTAGAGGGCCTGCTCGATCTGGTCGAGCAAGCGCTGCTCGTGCTCAGAGAGCGGCACGGCGCCTCCCAAGGACGGCCCCAGGACGGGGAAGACGGCAACGGACGACACGGGGTGTCCGAACCTCGCGGTCGGTTATCCCCAGAATACGAGGCTGTAGACGTAGGCGAAAGCAAACGTCCAACGCAGACCAAACCGGAGGTGACGTCATGGCTCCATTGTGGCCCATCTCGCCCCCCTTCCCCCAAAATCGTGACACCGACGCGCCACAAAGTCCGGACATCAGCGTTATGTCTCTATTTCATCAAGCTTGCCACGTACAAGCGACGCCGGGAGCACCGCATCGGGACCGAATCTTCGGATCGCCTTGTCCATGGCCTGCTCGGCCTCGCGCCAGCCGGTCTCCCGCTCGCCCAAGCCCAGCTGATGGGTGGCCTCCTCGGCGGGCCGCAGGTTCTCCATCCTGACCCCCACCAGGCGCAGCCGCACCCGCTCCAGTCCCGCGGCCCGGTAGAGCTCACAGGCCGTGGCGTAAATCACCTGGGCCACGTCCGTCGCCTCGCGTAGCGTCCGCGAGCGGGTGATCGTGGTGAAATCGGCTCGGCGTAGCTTCACACTTACAGTTCTTCCCACGTGTCCGCCCTTACGCATCCTGGCGGCCACCCGCTCGGACAGGCGCAGCAGCTCCCGCCTGATCATCTCGGGGTCGTCGACATCTGTGGCGAACGTCTCCTCGTTGCCGATGCTCTTGTCGGGCACGTGGGAGCTGACGGGCCGCTCGTCGCGCCCCCACGCCAGCGCCGCCAGGTGACCGCCCGCGGCGTGGCCCAGCTCGCGCTGGAGCGTCGCGGGAGGCACTCTGGCCAGATCGCCCACGGTGCGGATGCCGAGGCGTACGAGGGACTGCTCGGTGCGCTCACCGACCCCCCACAGGGCCGACACGGGCAGCGGATGGAGGAAGTCCACGACCTGATCGGCGGGCACCACCAGCAGCCCGTCGGGCTTGCACTGCTTCGAGGCGAGCTTTGCCACGAATTTGCTGCTGGCCACGCCCACGGAGCAAGTGATGCCGTAACGGTCGAGAACCTGCTCCCTGATCATGGCGGCGACGGCCGCGGGCGGGCCGAGCCGCCGCCTGGCGCCGCCGACGTCGAGGAACGCCTCGTCGGACGCGATCGGCTCGACCAGCGGGGTGATCGCGTGGAAGATCTCCATGACGCCCTTGGAGACCTCGGAGTATTTCCCGTGACCGGGCGGGATGATCGTGGCCTGCGGGCACAGCCGGCGTGCCCTGCTCATCGGCATCGCGGAATGCACGCCGAAGGCCCTGGCCTCGTAGGTGGCGCTGAGCACGACGCCGCGCCCGGCGGGCGAGCCCACGATCACCGGGCGGCCGCGCAGCTCCGGGCGCTCGAGCAGCTCGACGCTGGCGAAGAAGGCGTCCATGTCGACGTGCAGGATCGGGCAGCCGCTGTCATCGACCCCGGTCCGCGGAGCGGGGCCGATGCCGGTGATCTGCTTGCGAGACACGCCGCCAATTCTATCCGAACATGAATTCGATAACGAGGGGGGTCAGGCCCTGTGCCCGAGGACGTGCAGCTGCGTCGCGATGTCCCTGAGCACGGGATGGGTCGCGGCGGCCTGCTCCAGCGCCACGAGAGCCTCGGCGGCGCCGGGCTCCCCGTCCACGAGCCTGCTCGGCACCAGGTCGGCGAAGACCCGCACCCCGTGGATGGCGCCGACGGCGAACCCGGTCGCGATCAGCAACTCCTCGAGGGTCTCGGCCGTGAACCGCCGGGGCGTGGGGTCACGGTCGCCCCAGCTGCCGGCCGGGTCGTCCAGCACCGCGCGTGCCTCGTCGAAGTGGCCGACCAGAGCCCGGTGGATGGCGCTGGCGACCGGGTTGGCGGCCAGGACACTGACCGCGCCACCCCTGCGCAGCACGCCCGCGACGGCGGTCAGCGCGCTGATGGGGTCCTCGACGTATTCCAGCACGCTGTGGCACAACACCAGATCGGTGCTGTCGCGGTTGAGCAGCTCGCCCAGGTCGGCGGCGTCGCCCTGCAGGGCGCTGACGCCCACGCCCTTCTCCTTGGCCCGGCGCTCCAGCGCGGCCAGCGAGTCGGGGCTGGGGTCGACGACGGTGACGGTGTGGCCGCGCGCGGCCAGCGGCACGGCGAACCCGCCGGTGCCGCCGCCGGCGTCGACGATGTCGAGCGTCTCGCGGCCCGTGGCCGCCGTCCGCTCGGCCAGCACCGACCGCAGCGCGTCCCAGACGACGGCGGTCCGCACCGCCGGGGTCCTCGTGACGCCTTCAGCACGCAACGTCGGCTCGCCTCCCTCTCCCCCGCGAACTGCTGCTTCGCGGACGGCTCCTTCGCGGACGTGGCCCAGCCTACGCCGTGGACATGATCCCCCGCTCCCCGCCGGCGGCAGTGCACCTAGCCGTCGTAGTCGGCCGCCAGCCGTTTCGGGGCGCGCAGCCGCCACGCGTCCGCCAGCAGCTCGCCCAGCTCCTCGGCGTCCACCGCGCCGAGCCGCACCAGCACGACGGCGTACCCGTCGTAGTGCGGAGTGGTGCAGAACGTGGCGGGCTCGGCCGCGAGCAGTCCGGCCTTCTCCTCCTCGCTCGCCACCGGCAGCACCAGGAGGTCGCCGTCTTCCCCCATCCTGGCGAACCACTTGCCGCGCACGTAGAAGGCGGGGGTGCCGTACATGGTCTTCTCGCCCGTCTCGGGCAGCGCCAGGGCGATCCGGCGGACGTCGTCTTCGGTCACCATGGGGTGGATGCTCGCACAAACAGAAAAGGGGCGCGTCGCGGCTGGTGACGCGCCACTTCTCCGTGCGGCTCGGACTTCCTCATCACACGGCCAGGCTCCGCCGTGACGGCGCCGGACGCCTGACCGCGTGACGGTACACGTCCCTCGCCTGCGCAAGCCGTGCAGGCCGGCGTGGTTGGAACGTACCCCGAACGCGCGGCTCTGGCCCGCCCAAAAGGGTGTCTAAAGGGTGAGGCTTGGCTTGAGTTGCTTGAACCGGGCCAGCAGTCCGTTGACGAACTGCGGGGACTCGTCGGTCGAGAGCTCCCCCGCCAGGTGCACCCACTCGCTGATGACCACGCCCTCGGGCACGCCGGGCATCCACAACAGCTCGTACGTGCCCCCGCGCAGCAAGTTGCGGTCGACGGCGGGCATGCGGTCGAGCGTCCACCCCTCGGCGTAGGTGGTGAGCAGCTCGTCGATGCGCGCGTGGTGCCTGGCGACGCCCTCGACGATGGTCGAGGTGTATTCGTTCACCGGGGGTTCCTGCCGCTCCACGCGCTCGGCGAGGATCTTCAGCGGATCCTCGCCGCGCAGCTCGGCCTCGAAGAGGATGTCGAGTGCCCGCCTGCGTGCTTTGCCGCGTGCCGACACCTCAGGCCCGGCCGAGGTATTCGCCGCTGCGGGTGTCGACCTTGACCTTTTCGCCGGTGGTGATGAACAGCGGGACCTTGATCTCGGCGCCGGTCTCCAGCGTGGCGGGCTTGGTGCCGCCGGTGGAGCGGTCGCCCTGCAGGCCCGGCTCGGTGTTGGCGATGGTCAGCTCGACGGCGGCGGGCAGGTCCACGTAGAGCGCGGCGCCCTCGTTGAAGGCCACCGTGGCCAGGGTGTTCTCCAGCATGTAGTTGGCGGCGGTGCCGACCGTGGCGCTGGGCACGTTGACCATGTCGTAGGTCTCGGTGTCCATGAACACGAAGTCGTCGCCGTCCTTGTACGAATACTGCATCTCGCGCTTGTCGACGTTGGCCACGTCGACCTTGACGCCGGCGTTGAAGGTCTTGTCGACGACCTTGCCGGAGAGCACGTTCTTGAGCTTGGTGCGCACGAACGCGCCGCCCTTGCCCGGCTTGACGTGCTGGAACTCCACAACGGCCCAGAGCTCACCGCCGTCGAGCTTCAGCACCATGCCGTTCTTGAGGTCGTTGGTCGTCGCCACTCGTTCTTCTCCCACGTGTGGCCGCTCTAAAGGACGAGCAGCTCCTTGGTCGTCTTCGTGAAAAGTTCCGGTCCGCCCTCACGTGTCACGAGGGTGTCCTCGATGCGAACCCCTCCCCGGCCTGGAAGGTAGACCCCAGGCTCGACGGTGATCGGAACTCGATCCTCAAGTCTACCGGTCCGCGCGGGGCCCAGGAACGGCTCCTCGTGGATCTCCAAGCCGACGCCGTGACCCAGACCGTGCCTGAAGCGGTCGCCGTAGCCCGCGTCCTCGATGACGGTGCGGGCGGCCGCGTCCACGTCCCTGGACTCGGCGCCGGGGGCGAGCGCCTGCCGGCCCGCGCGCTGCGCCTGGGCGACCAGGTCGTAGACCTCGCGCTGCCAGGCGGCGGGCGGGCCGAGGCTGACGGTCCTCGTCATGTCGGCGTGGTAGCCCTGGTATCGGGCGCCGAAGTCCATGGTCACCAGGTCGCCGGCGCGCAACGGCCGGTCCGTGGGGGCGTGGTGCGGTGTCGCGCCGTTCTCGCCCGCGGCGACGATCGTGTCGAACGCGGGCTTGTCGGCGCCCAGCTCGATCATGCGGTTCTCGAGGAGCCGGGCGAGGTCGCGTTCGGTGATGCCAGGGATGATTTTTCCTGATATATCGGCGAATGCCTGGTCGGTGATCGCGCAGGCCGTACGGAGCAGCTCCAGCTCACCGTCGTCCTTGGCCGCCCGCAGCACCTCCACCACCGGGCCCAGCGGCACCAGCCCTTCGCCCAGCCGCCGGTACGTGGCCACGCTCATGATCGCCGCCTCGATCCCGGCGCCCGGCTCGGCGAGCGTGCCCGCCACGTCCGGCGCCTCGACCACCGGCACGTCCAGCGTCCTGGCCTTGTCGATGTAGCGGTTGTCGGTCGCCAGGAGCGCCGACCCGTCGGCCCTGACCAGCACCGCCGCGTTCGAGCTGGCCAGGCCCGTCAGGTACTGGACGTTGACCGGCGAGGTGACGAGCAGGGCGTGGACCTCGTGGTCGGGCAGGAGCGCGGCCAGCCGGGCCCGGCGCGCCGGGTAGTCAAAGGACACTTCGCCAATGTACGCCCGCAATGGCGCTCACCTCTCCGGCAGCCGCCATTCGTTCATGAACTCCGCCAACGGCCCGAACGGCTCCATGTCCCCCTTCTGCTGGGCGCGCTGCAGGTCGCGGTACACCTCCGCGATCTGGTCGAGCGTCGCGTCCGGCTTTCCCTCGTCGAGTTTCCTGTTGGCCTTCAGGATCTTCTCGCGGGCCTTGGCGGCGACCTGTGGGTTGATCCCGCCGGAGCCCTCCTGCAGCGACACCGCCTCATCGAATCTCCCCAGCCACGTACGCCATCCGCCCGGCGGGATCTCCGTCCCGAGGGTCGCCTTGGCGGGCGGCGTCTCGCGAAGGGAGCCGGGCGGGTCGGTGTCAGGCAGGGTTGTGATCACCGTGCCGGGGGACGGGCCGGTGTCCAGGTCCGGGGTCTCGCTGGGCTGCGAGGACACGGTGGGCGCGGCGCTCGGCGTGGTCACCGCAACGGGGTTCTCCGGGCCTCCGGCCCACATGACCATGGCCACCGTCACCGCCACGATGGCCGCCACGGCCACGCCGAGCTGCACGAAGAGCTTCCGGTTGGACGGCCGCTCCGCCTCCAGGTCCCCGGCCTGGTATACGGCGGTGTCACCGGCCCGCGCCGCACCATCCCGCCCGGTGCCGAACGGCCCACCGGCATCCGGCCCGGTGCCACCTGACCCGAGCCCGCCTGGTCCGGCCAGCGGGTATACCTCGGTGGCCCCGTGCCCCGCGACGGCTCCCGGCCCGGGCGCCACCGGCCCGCCGCCGTGCGCGGCACCCGCCGCCCCTGCACCGCCCGCGGACCGCGCGGGCCCGGTCACCACGCCGTCGCGGAAGGCGGCGCCGGTGACAGGCGTCGCGCCGGGGTGGACGCGCGGCCGGGCGATGGCGGCCAGCGACCGCCGGATCGCCTCACCACTGGACGGCCGTGCCGCCGGATCCTCTGCGATCATGGCCAGCACGAGCCGATCCAGCTCGGCGGGCACCTCGGCCCGGTACGCGCTAGGCGGCACAGGCGTTCCATCCCCCGCAGCGGCGCCACCATCGGCCTCCGTGGAAACGCCATCGGCCGCCCCGGCGCCCCCGTGGGGAGTGGTCCCGGCAGCGCGCTCCCGCGCTTCGAAAGGCGGACGGCCGGCGAGCAGCTCATAGCAGACGCACCCGAGCGCGTACACGTCCCCGGCAGCCTGCGCCTTCCCCCCGGCGGCCCGCTCGGGTGCCGTGTACCGGCCGTCGATCGCGGACGGCTCCTCGTCACCGAGCCCGAACCCGACGACCTTGAGCACCCCGCTCCCGGCCCTCCGGAAGCTGTCGGGATCGATCTCCCCGTGCACCACCCCGGCCCGGTGCGCGGCGTCGAGCCCGGCCGACGCCTGCCCGATGAGATCACACACGTCGACGATCTTCATGGGCCCGCCCGCGGCCAGTTCCTCCCCCAGCGAGAGCCCGGTGAGGTACTCCATCACCAGGAACGGCGCCCCATCGTGCTCGCCGACGTCCAGCACCATGGCCACGTTCGGATGGATCACCTTGGCCACGGCCTGAGCATGCCGCCTGAGCCGCTCCCGCGTGGCGGCACCGGCCGCCTTGCCGCCGAGCACCTTCACGGCCACGACCCAGTCGGCCCGCGTGTCGTACCCCCGCCATACCTCGCCGATGGGCCCGCTGCCGATGAGCTCGTCAAGCCGGTACCGGTCGGCGACCAAGGACGGCGCGCGCTCCGTCGCGTCGGACATATCCCCGCCAATTACTCGAACATCAGGATTTCCGACCCACCATAGGCCCCCACAGCCCCCTCCGCCGCATAACCGGCCTCGGCACCACGGTTTGCCCAGCGAAGCGTGTCCCTGCCCGAAAAGGCCGAGGCCACCATCTGACGGGTGAGCGCGCCACCAGGACGGGCACGACCATCTGCCCCGTCACGTTCACCGCGGTGCAACCGCAGCACGCTACCCGGCGATCTCCTTGATGGTCTCGATCAGCCGCACCCGGTCCTCGTGCGTTCTGCCGAGCGGCGTCACGTTGAGCGTGGTCACTCCCGACTCCTTCAGCGCCTGCACCCGGTCGCGGACGAAGGCCTCGTCGCCGATCAGCGACATCTTCTCCAGCAGCTCGGCGGGCACGTGCGCGGCGGCCTCCTCCTTCTTGCCTTGCAGATAGAGGTCCTGGATCAGCTCGGCCTCCTTCTCATAGCCGTAGCGCCGGGCGAGGTCGTTGTAGAAGTTCTTGCCCTTGGCGCCCATGCCGCCGATGTAAAGAGCCGCCATCGGCCGCCCGAACTCCAGCAACCCCGCCACGTCGTCGCCGATCGCCAGCGGCGCCTGCGCGATCACGTCCAGCTCGCCCAGCTCAGGGTCCCGCTTGGCCTTGCCCGCGGCCAGCGACGGGCCCCACACCGCGCCGGCCTTCTCGGGTACGTAGAAGATCGGCTCCCAGCCCTCGGCCAGCTCGGCGGCCAGCTCGACGTTCTTGGGCCCGATGGCGGCGATCACGATGGGGATGCGGGGACGTACCGGATGGTTGATGATCTTCAGGGCCTTGCCGAGGCCCGTCCCCTGGTCCGGCGGGAGCGGCACCGTGTAGTTCTTGCCTTCGTGCTGCAGGCGCTCGCGCCGCCACACCTTGCGGCAGATCTCGATGACCTCTCTGGTACGCCCGAGCGGCGCGGTGTACGGCACCCCGTGGAAGCCCTCGATCACCTGCGGCCCCGACGCTCCGAGCCCGAGCGTGAACCGGCCGTCGGAGACGTAGTCCATGCCCGCGGCCGTCATGGCCAGCAGCGTCGGCGTCCGCGAGTAGATCGGCAGGATGCCTGAAGCGATCTCCAGCCGCTCGGTCTTCGCCGCGATGTAGCCCATCTGGCTGACGGCGTCGAAGCTGTAGGCCTCGGCCACGAACACGATGTCCAGTCCGGCCTGCTCGTAGTCGGCCAGTTCGGCCACCGACTCCTTGAAGCCGCCCGAGTAGTTGAGTGCCATACCGATCCGCATGCCGGGCTCCCGATGAACCGAATGTTGTTCCGTTTCGACCGGAACAGGCTACCGCGTCGGCATCTCGGCCAGGGAGCGGCTAGCCTGGTTCGGGTGCTGAGACGGGTTGTAGTGGTGGTGTCGCTCGTCGTGGCCGCGGCCCTGGCGGGGCATCGGCTGATCCCCGCGCTCGGCGGGTTCACGCCGGTGCTGGAGAGCCTGCTGCCCTGGATCGGACTGTCCGTGCCGTTGCTGATCGTGGGCGCCGCGCTGGCACGTTCCACGGTGGCCGCCGCGGCGGCGCTGGTGCCGGGCCTGGTGTGGACGGTGATGTTCGGCTCCACGTTGTTCCGCACGCCGCCGGGCGGCCCCAGCGACCTGGCCGTGGGCACGGTCAATGTGGGGGTGCGCAACAACGCCTCCGGCGAGGCCGTTCGCGCGATAGCCAAGGACCTCGACCTGCTGGCCGCCCAGGAGCTGACCAGCGGCGGGCCCGCGGCCAAGCAGCTCAACAAGATGTTCAAGTACCACTACCCGGTCAGCACGGTGGGACTGTGGAGCCGCTACCCGATCAGCGAGACCAAGCCGCTGGATGTCGGCCTGGGCTGGCCGCGCGCCCTGCGCGCGGTGGTCGTCACGCCGAAGGGCAAGGTCACCGTCTACGTCATGCACCTGGCCTCGGCCCGGCCCGGCTACACCGCCTCGCGCGACGCCTCGCTGGCGCACGCGCGCAAGCTCGTCGACGCCGACCCCAGCAAGCGGATCCTGCTGCTCGGCGACCTCAACACCGCCACCACCGACCGGGGCATGCGCGGGCTGACCCCGCCGCTGAGCGACGCGCAGACCGTGGCGGGCGAGGGGTTCGGGTTCACGTGGCCGTCGGAGTTCCCGATCACGCGGCCGGATCACATCCTGTTCAAGGGGATGAAGGCGACCGAGGCGGGCGTGGCCCCGGCGACCGGCAGCGATCATCGCGCGGCCATCGCCTCATTCCGCCTGTAGCAGGTCCAGATCTTCGGGCGTGTCGATGTCGGCGGGATCGCCGTGCTCGTCACACGGCACCTCGATGATCAGCTCGGGATGCGCCTTCAGGAACGGACGGGCGCCGACGTCGCCCACGGCCCGCTCGGCCACCTCGGCGAAGTGCTCCCGGCCGATCAGCACCGGGTTCCTGCGCTTTCCCCCGTACGTGGCGACGGCCACGCTCGCGCCCGCGCCGATCAGCGCGCGCACCGCGCCCGGCCTGATCAGCGGCTGGTCGACCAGCGCGATCACGACGGCTTCCGCCTCCTCCGGCAGCGCGGCGAGGCCGACGCGCAGGGAGGAGCCCATGCCCGACGCCCAGTCCGGATTGCGTACGGTGACCGCGCCGCGCACCTGCACGGTGGCCGCGCCCAGCACGACCACGACGGGGTGGCAGCCGCCCTCCTCCAGCAGCCGCACGCCACGGTCGACCAGGCGCTCGCCCGCGTACTCCACCAGCGCCTTCGGCCTGCCGAGCCGGGCGCCCTGGCCGGCGGCCAGCAGCAGCCCCGCGACCTTGCCTGACTTCATGGGCCTCATGGGGCCTCGTGGTGTATGCGGCCCTTCGTGGTGGACAGCGGACGGCCCGTACCGCCCCAGCGCAGCTGGATCAGCTCGGCGGCGATCGACACGGCCGTCTCCTCGGGCGTACGCGCGCCGAGGTCGAGCCCGATCGGGGACCGCAGCCGGGCCAGCTCCTCATCGGTGAGGCCGGACTCGCGCAGCCGGTCGAGCCGGTCCTCGTGCGTGCGGCGCGAGCCCATGGCTCCGACGTAGCCGGCGTCGGTACGCAGCGCCACCTCCAGCAGCGGCACGTCGAACTTGGGGTCGTGGGTGAGCACGCAGATCACCGTACGCTCGTCCACCTGCACGGACGCCAGGTAGTCGTGCGGCCACTTGACCACGACCTCGTCGGCCTCGGGGAACCGTTTGGACGTGGCGAAGATCGGCCGGGCGTCGCAGACCGTGACGTGGTAGCCGAGGAACTTGCCCACTCTGGCCACCGCGGCGGCGAAGTCGATGGCGCCGAAAACCAGCATGCGCGGCGGCGGCGCGAACGAGTTCACGAACACCGCCAGATCGTCCAGCCGTCGTTCGCCCTGGCCGCCGTAGTGCCGGATGCCGGTCAGGCCCTGGGCGAGCATGCCGCGGGCGTCGTCGTCCACGGCGTCGTCCAGGCGTTCGAGGCCGAGGGTGCCCGAGGAGCGGTCCGGCCAGATGACCCTGCGGGCACCGACATGGCCGGGGCCCGAGACGACAGTGGCCACGGCGACAGGCTCATGCGCGTCCACGGACGCCGCGATCTCCCCCAGCTCCGGAAATGTCTCCATCGAAATGGGCTCGACCAGGATGTCGATGATGCCGCCGCAGGTGAGCCCGACGGAGAACGCGTCGTCGTCGCTCACCCCGTACCGCTGCAGAACCGGCGCGTCGGCCACCGTGGTCACCTCTGTGGCCAGCTCGAACACCGCGCCCTCGACACACCCGCCGGACACGCTGCCGACCACCTCGTCGCCGCGCACCGCCATGGCCGCGCCCGGCGGCCGCGGCGCGCTGCTGAACGTGTTCACCACCGTCGCCAGCCCGAACCTGAGCCCCGACCTCCACCACGGCAGGATGTCCCGCAGCACGTCACGCATGGGCGAGCCTTTCGCTGAGTTCCTCGTACGCGGCCAGGCTATGTCCGGCCACCAGGTCGTCGAGGTACGGCAGGGCGGCCCGCATGCCGCCGGTGAGCGGCTGGTAGTCCTCGTACCCCTTGTGTGGGTTGACCCAGATCACCCGGTATGCCTGCCTGGCCAGCCTGGCCATCTGCGTGCCCAGCAGTTCAGGATCACCGCGTTCCCACCCGTCCGAGGCGATCACCGCGATCGCCCCTCGTGCGCTGGACCGGGCGAGATACTCCTTGAGCTCCTCCCCCAGCCGCGTTCCGCCGCTCCAGTCCGGTATGACCTTCGACACCTCGTTGAGCGCGGTGCCCGGGTCGCGGTGCCGCAGCTCGGCGGTGATCGGGGTGAGCCTGGTGCCGACCGAGTAGACCCTGGTCGCCCGGGGCTCGCTCCTCACCAGCGCGTGGGCGAAGCGCAGCAGCGTCTCGGCGTACGGGGCCATGGAGCCGCTGACGTCCACGAACAACACCACCGTGCGGGGCCTCGTGGTGTGCCTCTTGTGGCGGAGCCTGGCCACCTCGCCTTTCCTGAGCGCGTCGCGGATGGTGCGGCGCTGGTCCAGGGCGCCCCGGTGCGCGCTCTCGAAACGGCGCGAACGCCGCCGCGCCCGGCCGTTCCTCAGCATGGCGAGCATCCGGTGCACCTCGGCCCGCTCGGCCTCGGTCAGTCTGGCCACATCGCGGTGACGCAGGATCTCGGCCCGGCTGGCGGTCGCCGGCGCCGCCGTGCCGTCGTCCCGGCCCTCCTCCGCGTCCTCCCGCGTGGCCAGATGCCTGGTGACGCTGGTCGTGCTGGTGCGGGCCATCGCCGCCCGCTGCCCGCCGAAGTACGCGGCGAAGCAGCGGTCGTACCTGGGCAGGTCGTCGGGCGTGGCGCAGAGGGTGAGCCGCCCGGCCCAGTAGACCTCGCCCTGGTCGGTCACGTCGAGGTGGTCGAGCGCCTGCAACATGCTCCGCGTGCGGTCGTGATCGGCCCCGACCCCCGCCGCCCGCAGCGTCCTGACGAACCCCGTCACAGTGGCGACGAGGTCACCTATCGGATCACGCATGGGAGAGCAGCCCGTTGCCGAGCACGTGCGCGACGTCCTCCCGATACTTGAGCGCCGCGCCGAGCGTGGCCGCGGCCAGCCCGGGGTCGAGCTCCTTGGCTCCCAGCGTCAGCAGCGCCTCCGTCCAGTCCAGCGTCTCGGCCACCCCGGGCGGCTTGACCAGGTCGGCCTGCCGCAGCCGCTCGGCCGTCCGCGCCACCTGCGTGGCCAGCGTCTCGGTGCAGTCAGGCAGGCGCCGCAGCAGAATGGCGACCTCCCGGTCGAAGCTGGGGTGCTCCAGCCAGTGGTAGAGGCAGCGCCGCTTGAGCGCGTCGTGCACCTCTCGCGTCCGGTTGGAGGTCACCACGACCACCGGCGGTGTCTTGGCGCTGACCGTGCCCAGCTCCGGAATCGAGATCGTGAAGTCGGACAGGACCTCGAGCAGGAACGCCTCGAACTCGTCGTCGGCCCGGTCGATCTCGTCCACGAGCAGCACGCTCGGCTGCGTCTCGATGGCCTTCAGCAACGGCCGCGCGATCAGGAACCGCCGATCGTAGATTTCCCCCTCCAGCCTGCTCACATCCGTGATTCCCGCGGCCTCGGCGGCCTTGAGATGGAGCAACTGCCGGGCGAAGTCCCAGTCGTACAGCGCCTGGGCGGCGTCCAGCCCCTCGTAACACTGGAGCCTGATGAGCGGCGCTTTGAGCAGCGTCGCGAGGGTCTTGGCCAGTTCGGTCTTCCCGACCCCCGCCTCCCCTTCGAGGAACAGCGGCCGCCCCATCTTCAGCGCCAGGAAGGCGGCCGTGGCCAGCCCTTCGTCGGCCAGATAGGCGTGCCGGTCGAGAAGCTCGATGAGCTTCTCGGGCGACTCGATGTCCATTGCCTTGATTGTCCGCCGCAGCACGCCTTCAGGCTACGTCGGCACCCGGCTCGACGATATTCCCGCCCGCCGTCAATCGCGCGCGGCGGGCGGCGCGTCAGCGCTCCCGTGCCTCCCCGCGCTCCCGGATCAAGGCCTCCAGTTCGGCCGTGGACCGGCGGGCGCGGGATTTCTCGGAGCCCTGGATGCCCATGGCGCTGATGGTGCGCCCGTCCGAGAAGTCGATCTTCGGCCACGGGTCCCCCACCAGCAGCGTGACCTCCAGGATCTCCGGCCACGTATACCGATGCGTGCGGACGGCGTTGACGATCGTGATGCCCTCCTCGTCGGCCTCCACCCGCACCCGCCCCAGCAAATGCAGCACGAACGCCACCGCGCACCCGAACGCCACGATCGCCACCCGGTCGGGCAGTTTGAACGGCTCGGCGATGAAGACGGCCATGACCACCGCCCCGAGCACGATCAGCGCGGCGAAACCGTAGGCGACGATCCTGGGCCGGCGCGGACGCCAGGTGACGGGCAAGGCTGGAGGCGGGACGGGCTCGGGCACGAGGGAAACCTACCGCAGCTCAGCCGAGGTTCCGCAGCAGGAGGGCGGTCTCGAGCGCGGCCACGGTGGACTCGTAACCCTTGTCCTCCTTGCTCCCCGGCAGGCCGGACCGATCAAGGGCCTGGTCCAGGGTGTCGCAGGTGAGGACGCCGTTGCCGACCGGGGTCTCCTCGTCCAGCGAGATCCGGGTCAGGCCAGACGTCACCGAGTCGCAGACATAGTCGAAGTGGGCGGTCTCGCCCCGGATGACCGCGCCCAGCGCCACGACCGCGTCGCAGCGGCGGGCCAGCGCCTGCGCGACCACCGGGATCTCCAGCGAGCCCGCCACCCGGACCACGGTCGCCCTGGCGCCGCTGTCGTCGCAGGCCTGCACGGCCCGCGCCACCAGCTGGTCGGTGATCTTGGCGTGCCAGCTGGCCGCCACCACCCCCACCGTCAGCCCTGAGGCGTCGGGCGCCGTGGCGCTCGGCCGCCCTTCTCCGCTCATGCGGCCTCCTCCGCCGGCCACATGAGCGGAGCCCGGCTGTGTCTATTTGATCGCTCGCTACGCTCGCTCATGCGGCCTCCTCCGCCGGCCACATGAGCGGAGCCCGGCTGTGACCATGTGATCGCTCGCTAAGCTCCCTCATGACGCCTCCGAGATGTCGTGGCCGAGGCGGTCGCGCTTGGCCATCAGGTAACGCTCGTTGAAGGGGTTCATGGCCACGGGCATGGGCTCGCGGCCGAGGACCTTGATGCCGTACCCGTCCATGCCCTTGAGCTTGGCCGGGTTGTTGGTGAGCAGCCGTACCGACTTGATCCCGAGGTCGGCGAGAATCTGCCCGGCGTTGGAGAACTCCCGCGCGTCCACCGGCAGCCCCAGCTCCACGTTCGCGTCGACGGTGTCGCTGCCGTTGTCCTGCAGGCTGTACGCCTTGAGCTTGGCCAGCAGGCCGATCCCCCGGCCCTCGTGGCCGCGCAGGTAGACGATCACGCCGCGGCCCTCCTGGGCGACGGCGGACATGGCGTTGTCGAGCTGCACGCCGCAGTCGCAGCGCAGCGAGCCGAACACGTCACCGGTCAGGCACTCGGAGTGGGCCCGGACCAGGACGTTCTCGCCGTCGCCCAGGTCGCCGAAGACGAGCGCGACGTGCTCGCCGCCGTCCAGGGCGCTGGCGTAGCCGTAGGCCCGCCACATCCCGTACACGTTCGGCAGGCGGGTCTCCGCGACCCTGGTGACCATGCTCTCGGCCCGCCGCCGGTAGTCGACGAGCTGCTCGATGGAGACCAGGGCCAGATCGTGCTCGTCGGCGAAGCGGCGCAGCTCGGGCAGCCTGGCCATGGTGCCGTCGTCGTTGACGACCTCGGCCAGCGCGCCCGCCGCCGACAGCCCGGCCAGCCTGGCCAGGTCCACGGCCGCCTCGGTGTGCCCGCGCCGGGCCAGCACGCCGCCCTCCTGGTAACGCAGCGGGAAGATGTGCCCGGGGCGGACGAGTTCGTTGGGCTCGGTGGCCGAGTCGGCCAGCGTGCGGATGGTCTTGGCCCGGTCGGCGGCCGAGATGCCGGTGGTGACGCCGTCGCGGGCGTCCACGGTGATCGTGTACGCCGTGCGCATGCGCTCCTTGTTCTGGAACACCATGAGCGGCAGCCCCAGCCGGTCGAGCTCCTTGCCCTCCATGGCCACGCAGATCATCCCGCTGGTATGCCTGATCGTGAACGTGCACAACTCCGGCGTGGCCTTCGCGGCGGCGAAGATGAGGTCGCCCTCGTTCTCGCGGTTCTCGTCGTCGACGACCACGACGGCCTTGCCGTTGCGGATGTCCTCGATCGCGCGCTCGATCGGGTCGAGCGTGATGTCGCTCATGGCGTCACCGCCTCGGCCACGGCCAGCGGGGAGGACCGGTATTCGCGCAGCCACTTCACGAACCCGATGAGGACCAGGACGAAGAAGACAGCGTAGACGGCTCCGGAGACCACCAGGCCCGAGCTGAACGCCAGCGGCACCCCGACCAGGTCAACGGCCACCCACACGATCCAGAAGTCCACCAGCGCCCGGCCCTGGGCCCAGGTGGCGAGGGCGCTGCCGACGAAGATGTAGGCGTCGGCGGCCACCAGGAAGGCGCCCTTCGGCAGGGGCTCGTGGGCGCCCCACGACAGGCCGGTGACGAAGAACAACAACCCGACCACCACCGTGCCCAGCAGCATGAGGCCGATCAGCAGCAACCGCTCCCTCCGCTCGGCGGGCCTGATCGGCAGCTGCTTGCCGTCCTGCGTGCCGCGCCGCCACGCCCACCAGCCGTAGACCGCCAGACCCGCGAACATGGCCTGCTTGAGCGCGTTGCCGGTGATGTGCGCGTTGATGGAGGCGATGAACAGCAGCACCGAGCCGGTGAACTGCACCGGCCACGTCCATATCGATTTCCGCATGGCGAGCAGGACCGTGGACAGCGCGGCGATGTTGCCGATCAGGTCCGTCCAGAGCACGTGTGTGCCGAATACGGTGAATCCGGCGTTAGCCCAGTTCACTGCCTGGCCACCAGCCTTTCCACATACTTCGCGATCACGTCGACCTCGATGTTCACCACGTCGCCCACCTGGCGTTCGCCCATGGTGGTGAGCTTCAGCGTGGTCGGGATGAGACTCACGCCGAAGCTTTCGTCGTCAACCGCCGTGACCGTCAGGCTGATTCCGTCGATCGCGATCGAGCCCTTCTCCGCGACGTACCGGCCCAGCGGCTCAGGCAGGGAGAACCGCAGGTCGTCCCAGCTGTCGCCGGGGTGGCGGGACAGCAGCACGGCGGTGCCGTCCACGTGGCCCTGCACGATGTGGCCGCCGAGGCGCTGGTCGGCGCGGACGGCCCGCTCCAGGTTCACCGCCGAGCCCTCGGTGAGGCCGCCCAGGGAGCTGCGGTCGAGCGACTCCTTGATCACGTCGACCGTGAAGACGTCCCCCTCGGTCTTCACGACGGTGAGGCACACGCCGTTGACCGCGATCGAGTCGCCGTGCTTGGCATCGGAGGTGACGATCGGGCCGCGTACGGACAGCAGGGCGCCGCCGCCGGCCCGGTCGATGGCCACGACCTCGCCCTTTTCCTCAATGATTCCGGTGAACATCACTGCTCCCTGCCTGGTTGTGCGATGGGCCGGGCGATTAGCCGTACATCCGGCCCGATGGGGGAAATTTCGTCAAATGTCAGGCGGTGCATGAGGCTGATCGTCTCCACCCCGGCCGCGCCGAGCGCGGCCCGCCCTGAGCCCAGCAGCGCGGGCGCGATGTACGCGACCACCCGGTCGACCAGGCCTTCGCGCAGGAACGCGCCGGCCAGCGTGGGGCCGCCTTCCACGAACACGCTGACGACCTCACGCGCGGCCAGCTCGAGCAGGAGGGCGTGCAGGTCCAGGCCGTCTCCGTGGCGAGGCAGGCGCAGGAGCTCGGCTTTGAGATCGGTGGTGACGTCGTCGGCGACCGCGATCAGCGTCGGCGCCTCGTCGTCGAGGACCCTGGCGTCCGGCGGTGTCCTGCCCTCGGTGTCGACGACGACCCGCAGCGGAGCCCGGACACCTGCGACCCCGCCGGCACCCGCCGCGGCCGCCGGCTCCTCCTCGGGGACCAGATCGTTCACCAGCCTGACGGCCGCCACACCGCCGACGCCCGTCACGCGCCCGTCGGCCGCCGCCGAGTGCCCGGCATCCGCTCCGTCGCCGCGCTCGGCGTTGTGATGGACGCCTGCGGTGCGGTGACCGGCGAGGGGTTCCACGGCGCCGTCCGCGCGCACCGTGCCCGCCACGCGCCCGCTTGCCGCGGCACGTGCGGCGGCTGCCGTCGCGGCATGCTCACCGCCACCGCCGTCGCCGGCGTGCGAGCCGCCCCAGGAATCGGCATGTGCGCCAGAGCCGACGTCCAAGCCGGAGCCCACCCCGGCCGCATGGCCGAGGTCGGCAGTGGAGCCGTCGTTCGCGGCGAGAGGGGGGTCGGCGGCGGGGCGGGCGGTGAGGCGGGGGTCGTCGGACAGGACCGTGCCGATGCCCGCCACGATCGCGTCCGCGGCCGCCCGCCACCGGTGCACGTCGGCCCGCGCCTCCGGCGAGGTGATCCACTGGCTGGTCCCGTCCTCGGCGGCCGACCTGCCGTCGAGGGTGGCGGCGAACTTCCAGGTCACATGTGAGCGCCCGAGCCGCGCATAGGTGAGCCACTCCTCGTTGACCCGCTCGGCCGCGCCCGTCAGAACCCCCATCGTCACGGCGACCCCGCCGGCCCGCAGCCGCGCGGCGCCGCCCGCCGCCTTCGGGCTGGGGTCGGCGACCGCGACCACCACCCGCGCGATCCCCGCGTCGAGCAGCGCGCGGCTGCACGGACCCGTCCGCCCGGTGTGGTCGCAGGGCTCCAGCGTCACGTACGCGGTGCCGCCTCTGGCCCGCTCTCCCGCCTGCGCCAGCGCCACGACCTCGGCGTGCGGTCCGCCCGCGTACACGTGGAACCCCTCGCCGGCCACCACACCGCCGGAGTCGACCACGACGCAGCCCACGACGGGGTTGGGGCTGGTGGTGCCGTGTCCGTGCCCGGCCAGCTCGACGGCGCGCGCCATGTGCGCGACGTCCTGCTCGGGTATCTCCACCCGGGTCTCCTACTCGCCAGTAGCTCCAAGCCACGGCGGGCCCCGGGGGACTCGAGTGATGCACGCATGCACCACAGAAGGCATCCGGCAGGTATGCCGGACACCTCGCGCGCTACCTCCCATCCGGACTTTAACCGTCGGTCCCGGAATTTCACCGAGTCAACCGGCCGATGGCATCGGCCGGGTCGCGGACTATCACCGCCGGTTCGGAGTTTCACCGACCCCGGAGCACGCTAGCTTTCTTCCGCTATCAGTGTGCCATGCCCGAAACAACGGGCGCGACCACCCCCACCGTTTTGACCAAGCGTCCGCTTCAGGCCGCCGTCAGCCGGTGCGCGCGGCGAGCCGCCGGTGAGTAGCGGACCTGGGCGGGGACCAGTCCGAGCCCGGTGTGCAGGGTGCGCAGCGTCGCGGTCGCCCACAGGTCGCCGACGGGCGTGGCGGGCAGCCCGTACAGTCTCCTCGCCCAGCGCGGCAGCGTGGCGAAGGCGAGGATCATCAGCGCGGGCACGGCGGGCTTGAGCGGGAACAGCAGACGCGGGAGCGGCGCGTTGAGCGACAGGCGCAGCGGGTGGGCGGCCTCGGGCACGAAACGCAGCCCGGGACGGGCGGCCTCGATGTAGTCGTGCAGCTCGGCCACCGAACCGGGCACCTCCGCGCCGTCCAGCCCGACGACCTCGGCGGCCCGCCGCCACTCGTGGACGAACGTGTCCGCCTCGTCGTCCGTCAGCCGCACGCCCGCCCGGCGGGCGACGGACAGGTAGGAGTCGACCTCGCCGACGTGTACCCAGCGCAGCGCCTCCGGCTCGTCCAGGCGGAACGTGGCGCCGGTGTCCGGGTCGTAGGCGGTCAGCCTGGCGTGGATCTTGCGGACCCGGCGGCCGGCCTTTGCGACCTCGGCGCAGGTGCCGTACGTGCGGACGCGGACGAACTCGGTGGTGCGCACGAAGCGCGACCACGCCTCGTCCGGATCCATGAGCGCGGAGTTCTGCAGCACTCCGCGCATCGCCCGCGGATGCAGCCCCTGCATGAGCAGAGCCCGGATGCCGCCGACCAGGAGGATGGGTTCCCCCATCACCCGCCACGTCACCGAACCGGGGCCGAAGATCCCATGGTCGCCCATAAGTGGATAGTTACCCAGCCCGGGGATGACGTTAACGAATTGCTACTTGATCCTGATGAGGTCGATCATGTAGAGGTCGTCCCCGATCGTGTAGCTGAGGAGCCGGCCTGTCGGGTCCGTGGACGGCAATCTGATGGAGTTGCCCTCCCCCCGGATGCCCAGATAGCCCGACTTGCCGCTGTCCAGGTCGTACAGCCCCACGCCCACAGGCATCCTGTCGCCGTACGCCGAAACGTAGAAGCGGTCCTGGGTCGGCGGCATGGCTGTGCTCACGTCGCCGGGCACGTTCTTCTGCGTCGAGCCGTCCCGTTGCCGGAAGAAGACCTCGCCCTCCGCGCTCCTGCCCAGGCAGATGGTCACGCCGCAGGTGCGTAGTTGTTCGCCGGGGTGAGTGACGGCCGTTCTGGTCTCGCCGGTCTCCAGGTTCTGGATCCGGCCGAACCGGGTGCCGGTCGGCTCCCCGCCCATCCCCGGCGTGCCGGCCCACGGCCAGGTCAGCAGATGCATCCCCGCACCCGCCTCGACCGGCTCCACCATGCCGCCCTCGAGGGGGACGGTGAAGACGCCGCCCACATACAGAGAAAAAACGATCTTGTCGTTGACGACGGCGAGCCCGTCGATCCCGCTGCCGTCGTCGCCCTCCGGGATGCGCTGATCGGCGACGATCTCGGCCTTGCCGCCCTCCAGCGGCACGGCCCAGAGATGCGCGACGGAGTCGTCCGTCGCCGTCCACCAGACCACGTGACCGCCGCCCACGGCGAAGCCGTTGGCGAAGCCTGTCGTGCCTTCAGGCACCGGCACGGTGACGATCTTGCGATGCGCGTTGCTGCCGAGGTCGTAAGCGTAGATGGCGCCGGTTCCCTCGGAATCTGCCTCCATGAGCAGCGTGTGGTCGTCGATGAACGTGGCCGGGCGCCACGCCTCTCCGTCGGGCCCCTTCGCCGGGAGCTTCCGCACCGCCTCCGGCCAGACCTTCTCCACATGCTCGGACGGCGCCGCGGAGCGCGGCCCCGACGCGGCCTCGCCCTGGACGACCGTCGTGATGTCGCCACCGCGCAGCACGGCCGCGGTCCCGCCCGCCACGAGGATGACGGCCGCGGCGGCCAGCGCCGTCCGGGCCCGTCGCCTTCTCCGCGAGTGAATGCGTTCGAGCCGGGCGGGCAGCAGGCCCGGCAGCCGGGGTGCCTGGTCGGCCGCTTGGCCGAGCGTCCTGCGCAGGATCTCCTCGACGTCGCTCATCGTACGTTCCCCCTGGTCATCGGGCTGTCCTCGCTTGGCATGGCGAACCGGAGCTTGTCCAGCGCCCGGGAGGCCTGGCTGCGGACCGTTCCGCGGGAGATCCCGAGCACGGTGGCGATCTCGGCGTCGTCGAGTTGCTCGTAGTAACGCAGCACCAGCACGGCGCGCTGCTTGCGGGGCAGCCCGGCCAGCGCCTGCCACATCCTCTGCTCGTCGCCACTGGGCAACGCGTCGTGGTGCTCCCGCTCAGGCGGGTCCCAGGCGAGCTGCTCGCGCCTGCGCAACCGCCAGCCGGCGATGTGCAGCCTGGCCATCGTGGTGCGCGCGTAGCTCTCCGGGTTGTCCTTCAGACGCAATCGATGCCAGGCGCCGCGCAGCTTGAGCAGCGCCTCCTGGACCAGGTCCGCCGCATCGTGCGGATTGCCGGCCAGCACGTAGCCGTAGCGCAGGAGCGCGTCGCCGCGTTCGGCGACGAACTCCGCGAAACGGGGATCGCCTTCCAACAGTTCTCGCCCTTCGTCGTTCCTTCTCCTCCGAGAGGAACAGGCCGCGGAAACTGTTGCACGCCCGTCGAAAAGGCCCCGCCAGACGGATTAAGGGGGATATTTCACGCCATGGCGCGGGTGGCGGCGGCGCGCAGCTCGTCAACGGCGGCCACCGGGTCGGAGGCGCCGTAGACGGCGCTGCCGGCCACGAACACGTCGGCGCCCGCCTCGGCGCACCGCCCGATGGTCTCGGCGTCCACTCCCCCGTCGACCTGCAGCCAGATGGCCCCGCCGTGCCGCTGGACGAGCGCCCGCGCGCGGCGGATCTTCGGCAGCACCACGTCGAGGAACTTCTGCCCGCCGAACCCGGGCTCGACGGTCATCAGCAGCAGCATGTCGATCTCGCCGAGCAGATCCTCGTAAGGCTCGACCGCGGTGGCCGGATTGAGCGCGAGCCCGGCCCGCGCGCCGAGGGAGCGGATCTCGCGCAGCGTGCGGATCGGGGCCCTGGCCGCCTCCGCGTGGATGGTCACGCTGCCCGCCCCGGCCTCGGCGTACTGCGGCGCCCAGCGGTCGGGATCAGCGATCATGAGGTGGCAGTCGAGCGGCGTCGCGGTCGCCTTGCGCAGCGCCTCGACCACGGGCAGCCCGAGGGTGAGGTTGGGCACGAAGTGGTAGTCCATGACGTCGACGTGCAGCCAGTCGGCGTTGGGCACGGCGGCGGCCTCGTCGGCGAGCCTGGCGAAGTCGGCGGCGAGGATGCTGGGCGAGATCTGTACGGCCATGATTTTCCCCAGTCTAGTGAACGGGCTGGGCCTGCCTCGCCGGGGACATCAGCCCGAGCCTGATGAACGTCACCGGTGCCCCCAGCTGCACCCAGAGCGCCAGCACCGCGTATCCGGCGTACGCGACCACGCCGGTCCTGGGCAGCAGCTCGCCCTGGACGTACCAGATGAGCACGGCCACGGCGGTGCCGAGCAGCCAGCGGGCGACGCGCAGGCCGAGCGGGCCGCCCGCGTCGAACCAGCCGATCCTGTGCATGATCGACGCCCCGGCCAGCGTGCCGAAGAGCACGCCCGCCATGGTGACGACCGTGGTCAGGCTCTCGGGTGCGATCTGGCCTGCCGAGCTCCAGGCCGCGGGCGGGGACCAGCCGGCGTACGGCGCATTGGCCAGCGCGGCCGCGCCGATCAGCGCCACGGACAGCGCGGCCGAGGCCGCCAGCTGCGCCCAGAGCTCCAGCCCTCGCCACCACGCCGTCAGCGGGCGTTCCAGCTTCAGCACGAGGAGCAGCACGGCCGCGCCGAGCAGCACCCCGGCCACCACGTCGGAGACGAAGTGCACGCCCAGATAGACGCGGCTCAGGCAGACCAGCGTCACGAGCCCGCCGGCCGTCCACCATGCCCCGGGCCTGGCCGCCGTCACGGCCAGCCGGCCCAGGCCGGCGGTGCCGTTCTGGGCGTGACCCGACGGCAGGCCGAAGGCGCCTTCGACGGAGAGCGGGCGCACCCGGGGGTCGATCCAGTAAGGCCTGGGCTGGTGTGCGGCCAGCTTGGCGACGGCGTTGGCCGCCGCGGAGACCATGACCGTGAAGGCCAGCCGGAGGGCGAGCCTGGGATCGACGCACCAGTAGAGGAGGGGCAGGCACAGCAGGAAGAACGTGTCCGTGCCGAACACGGACACGAGCTCCATCACCGGCCGCACCGAGTCCGGCCACTGCTGGAGCCAGACGATCGGCTCCAGCTCCGCTCTATGAAGGTCGTCTAGGAAGTCCACGGCATCGATCCGACCACACCTGCCCCTGAGAACAACAAATCAACCGATCGCGGCGATTCGTTCGGCGTCCCCGGCGGCACTCAGGGCCGCTTGCGGAACAGGGCCAGGAACATGGCGTCGGTGCCGTGCCGGTGCGGCCAGAACTGGGCGTGCGGGCCGTCTCCCAGCCCCTCCACCTCGGGCAGGTAGTCGCGGGCGTCGAGCTGCTCGACGTCGTCCCTGCGCCCGGCCACGTCCCCGACCACGACGTGGGTCTCGGCGAGGTGCGGCGAGCAGGTGACGTACGCCACGACGCCGCCCGGCCGCACCGCGTCCAGCGCCGTGCCGAGCAGCCGCCGCTGCAGCCTGCCGAGCTCGGCGATGCCGGACGGATCGCGCCGCCACCGCGCCTCGGGCCGCCGTCGCAGCGCGCCGAGCCCGGTGCACGGCGCATCGAGCATGACCCGGTCGAACACGCCCGGCCGCCACGCGGGCTCGGTCCCGTCCGCCGTCACCACGGACGCGTGCCGGGTGGTCTGCCAGACGAGCCGCGCCCGGTGGTACTGCACGTCGGCGGCCAGCAGCCGGGCCCCGCCGGGGAATCCGGAGGGATCGCCGTGGGTGGCGACGGCGTCCAGCAGCCCGCTCTTGCCACCGGGCCCGGCGCACATGTCGAGCCACAGCTCCTCGCCCTCCCGCTGGACCGGTACGCGGGTGAGGGCGAGCGTCACCAGCTGGCTGGCCTCGTCCTGGACGGCGGCCCTCGTCCCGGCCACGGCCTCGATCCGCCCGGGATCGCCTTCAGGCAGGTATGCGGCGTAGGGCGAGTAGCGTCCCGGGGTGGCGCCCGCGTCCTCGAGCTCCTTGACCGAGCTGCGCCCGGGCCGGGCGACCAGCGTCACCAGGGGACGGGCGTTGTCGGCGTCGAGCAGGTCGGACAGCTCGTCGTCACCGCCCAGCGCGTCGCGGAAGGCCGAGACGATCCACCGCGGATGGGCGTAGGCGACGGAGAGGTGGCCGACGGGGTCGTCGGCCGGGTCCGGTGCCACGATGGGCAGCCATTCCTCGATCGTCCTGGACGCGATCTTGCGTAGGACCGCGTTGGCGAACTTGGCGGCGCCGGGGCCGATGCGCAGGCGTACGAGGTCGACGGTGGTGCCGACGGCCGCGTGCGGCGGGACGCGCATGCGCAGGAGCTGGTGCGCGCCGAGCCGCAGGGCGTCGCGCACGCCGGGGTCGGGCATGCGGTCGCTGCACAGCTCGATGATCGCGTCGTAGGTGCCGAGACCGCGCAGCGTGCCGTACGTGAGCTCGGTGGCCAGCGCGGCGTCGCGGCCCTTGATGCCGCGCTCGCGCAGGAGGCGAGGGAGAAGCAGGTTGGCGTAGGCGTCGCGCTCGTCCACGGCGCGTACGACGTCGAAGGCCGCGTTGCGTGCCGGGTCGCGCGGCGCCCCCCGGGGCCCGCGCCCCCGACCAGGACCACCCCCGGCCCCTCGGCCCGCGCCACCGCCGGACTGCCCAGCCCCGCGGCCCGCGCCACCGCCGGACTGCCCAGCCCCGCGGCCCGCGCCACTGCCACGCTGGCCCGCGCCACCTCCGGCCCCGCGACCTGCGCCGCCACCGGCTCCTTGGTCCCTCCTGGCCCTCATGCCGTCAGACCTTCCCCTTCGGGTCACTCGAAGGTCTCTTTGCCGTCGGGGCGGACGCCGCGAGCCCACTCGACGGCCTCCATCAGGCGCTTGCCCTGCGGCTGCACCTCGCTCAGCAGAACGGCGTCGGTGGCGGTGCCGACCAGCACGGTCGTCTTCGTGGCGGCGATCTCGCCGGGCGCCAGCCGCTCGCCGGGAGCCGGCCGCACCGGCCCGAGCTTGATCCGCTGGCCCCTGAACTCGGTCCAGGCCCCAGGGCTGGGCGTGCAGGCCCGGATCAGCCGGTCCACGTGCATGGCGGGCTTGGCCCAGTCCACCCGGGCGTCGTCGACGTTGATCTTGGGGGCGATGGTCACGCCGTCGGCCGGCTGGGGCCGGGCCTCCAGGACGCCGTCCTCGACGCCGTCGAGGGTGGCCGCGAGCAGCCCCGCGCCGGAGACCGACAGCCGCTCCAGCAGCGTCCCGCTGGTGTCGGTGGTGCGGATCTCCTCGGTGACCACGCCGTAGACGGGCCCCGCGTCCAGCTCCTTGACGATCTGGAACGTGGTCGCGCCGGTGATCTCGTCGCCGTGCAGGATCGCGTGCTGGACGGGCGCGGCACCACGCCAGGCGGGCAGGATCGAGAAGTGCAGGTTGATCCACCCGTGGCGGGGCACGTCGAGCGCGGACTGCGGCAGGAGGGCGCCGTAGGCCACCACCGGGCAGCAGTCAGGCTCCAGCTCGCGCAGCCGGTCGAGGAAGGCTGGGTCACCCGCCTTGGGCGGACGCAGCACCTCGATGCCCGACTCCTCGGCCAGGGCGGCCACCGGCGACGGGTGGACCTTGCGTCCCCGCCCAGACTGGGCATCCGGACGGGTGACGACCGCCACCACCTCGTGCCGCGGCGAGTCGATCAAGGTGCGCAGCGACGGCAGCGCCGTCTCGGGTGTGCCCGCGAAGACCAGACGCATGCCCTCAGAGCGCCTTTCCGCCGGTCGCGTGCGGCGAGTATTTGACCACCGGGGCGGACAGGCCGCTCCACTCGGCCTCGCGGACCGCCTTCATGGCCAGCTTGCGCTGCTTGGGGTCCATGCGGTCGATGAAGAGGATGCCGTCGAGGTGGTCGGTCTCGTGCTGGAAGCAGCGTGCCATGAGGTCGGTGCCCTCCAGCACGACGGGCTCCCCGTGCATGTTGAAGCCCTTGGCGACGGCGCGGATCGCGCGCGGCGTCGGGAACGACAGACCGGGGAAGGACAGGCAGCCCTCCTCGCCCTCCTCGTCGAGCTCCGAGGACAGGTCGAGGTCGGGGTTGATCAGGTGGCCGAGCTGGTCGTCCACGTAGTAGGTGAACACCCGCAGGCCGACGCCGATCTGCGGGGCCGCGAGGCCCGCGCCGGGCGCGTCCATCATCGTGTCGGTGAGGTCTTTGACCAGCTTGCGAAGCTCCTTGTCGAAGTCGACGACGGGGGCCGCCGGGGTGCGCAACACCGGGTCTCCGAACAGCCGGATCGACTGGATCGCCAAGGGGTCACTCCTGTTTCTCGAGCTCCGCGTCCGCGAGCTCCGCGAGCATTGATCAGCCCAGTTTAGTGTGCTCGAGCGACCGCGCCTTCATCGCGGCTTTGCGGGCCGCCTTGGCCACCGCCTGGTCGTCGTGGGCCGTGGCCAGCATGTCGAGAACGGCGATCGTGTCGGGGTGGCCGACCCCGGGCATCTCGGCGACCAGCTTGATCAGCTCCTCTCCCGGCTCGGGCGGGTCGAGCCGGCCCGCAGCGGGCCCGGACAGGTGCATGAGGGCGGCCAGCGAGTCGACCGCGATCCACGTGTGGTCCTCGGGGCTGAGCGGCGGGGCCTCCAGGTCGCGGATGTGCAGCCAGGAGGCGGCGTAGCGGCGCGTCATCGGGTGGTCGAGCGCCTGCCTGACGGGCGCCTCGGCCTCGGGGCCCAGCTCCTCCAGGATCGCGCCGACCGTGCCGCGCTGGCCGGCCGTGCCGGACGCGGCGATCTCGATCAGGTCGCGGGCGGCCGACTCCGGCGAGCGGCGCTCCAGCCAGCCGGCGACGGCGCTCTGCGTGGCCGAGCCCTTGGCGAGCGCCTCGACCAGCTCGGCCGCCGACAGGTCGGCGAACACCTCCACCTCTTCGGTGGTCGGCGCGTCGTGCCCCTCGCGCAGCAGGTCGCGGCGGATGGCCCAGACGCCGAGCGGGGTGAGCGCGGTGCGGCCCGCGGGGGTCTGCTCGACCAGGCCGCAGTAAGCCAGCAGCGACAGCGCCTCCAGCAGCTCGGCGGGCAGCGCGGCGGCGATCCTGCGCATCTCGACGGGCCCGGGCGCGCAGGCGACCTCGTGGGATTGCAGGATGCCTCTGGCGAGGTTGGCGGTGGCGACGCCGGAGCGCACGGAGTAGATCGTGGCGAGCATCTCGGCCAGGTGGCCGTCGACCACGGCCGACCCGGTCAGGCCCTCGTCGGCGCGGTCGAGCACGTCCATGACCACGCCGTCCCAGAACTCCAGCGTCGCCTCGACCGTCAGCCGCATCGACAGCGGCCCGCGGGAGACGCGGCCGCCGATGATCCGCAGCAGCCCGGTGTTGACGGCGACGATCCAGACGAGCCTGAGCCGGGCGGCGGGCAGGCCGAGCTCCGCGGCGGCGGCCGCCGCGTCACCCTCGCCGAGGTGCCCGTCGGCGCTCACGTCGCGGCTGCCCGTCCAGGCGGCGAGCCTGATGGCGTCGGCCACGAGAGGCACAGCGGGCACCGCCGCGGCCAGCTCGGCGTCGGGCGCCAGCAGGACCGGCGGGAACGTCAGCGCTTCGTGCTCCTCCACGGGAGGCTCCTCGGCCGGACGTGGCGGCACCGCGGCCTGCTCATCGATCAGCTTGCGCAGCTCGGAGAGGTCGAAGACGTTGTTGGCCACCCACGAAACTTACTGCACAGCAGTCACATGAGCGTACTCAACGGATGGCACGGGAACGGGCTTTGAACGCGGCCTTGCGTGCCGCCTTGGCGACCGTGGTGTCGGGGATGGAGCGTCCGAGCAGCTCCAGGACCTCGACGACGTCGGGGTGGTCGACGCGCCACATTTCCTCGATGAGATGGGCGGGCGGTCCGGAGGCGGCCATGTTCTCGGCGAAGATCTCGGGGGCCTCCTCGGCCGCGGGCATGGCCAGCGCGAGCATGTCGACGCTGACCCAGAGCAGCTCCTCCTGCGTGAGCTGGGGCGCGGGCAGGCCGCGGGCGGCCAGCCAGTGGATGGCGTGCGGCCGCAGCTCCTGGTCGTCGAGGTAGTCGCGCACCTGGGGCGCGGCTTCCGCGCCGAGCCGGTCGACGATGGTGATGGCGATGCCGCGGGCCACGGCGGGCGCGCCGGAGGCAGCGGCCAGCAGCTCGCCGGCTGCCTCGCCGGCCGTCCTGCCGGTCAGCCAGCGGCTGATGTCGTCCTCGGCGAGCTCGGCCGGCACGCCTTCGAGCAGGCCCTCGATGAGGCCGCGCGCGTCGGCCTCGGCCAGGTCGGGGGCCTGCGGGGCGTCGAGGCCGAGCGACAGGTAGTGCTCGCGAAGCGCCCAGACGGCCAGCGGGGTGAGCTCCGCGTCGTCGCCGTCCATCGTGACCAGGCCGCACCAGGCCAGCCGGTCGAGCACGGCGGCCAGGCCGGGTCCGCCGTCGCCGGCGATCTCGTCGAGGTAGTCGCCGATCACGGTGACGGGCACGCGCACCTGCAGCCGGTAGAGCATGTCGAACAGGTCGTAGAGGCCCTCGTCGACCTCGGTGGAGCCGGTGATCGCGCCGCGCGTGTCTCGGTCGAGGATGCGGCCGACGGTCTCGGCCCATTCGCGCAGTGGCTCGCCGGTGCTCGGCAGCGGCCGCTCCTTCAGCATTGGCACGGTCCTGAGCGCGGCGAGGAGCTCCTCGGGCGGGGCCAGCCTGGCGGCGGGCAGCGGGGCGCAGCCCGGGCAGTCGCAGGGCGCCTCACCCAGGTCGGGCAGCTCGCCGGACGGGATGGCGATCGACTGCTCGAGTGATTCGGGACCGATGGAGCTGAACAGGCTCTTGGCCATGCCGAAGTTGGCCGGGTCGGCGAGCGCCTCGGGCATGCGCGGCTCGATGTCGTTGAGCCGCTCGCGCATCCGCGCCGCCCGCTCCTCGGGCACCACGCCCGCCTCGCTGAGGTAGTCGACCAGGCTACGGGCGGCAGCGATGGTCTCCGGCGCGCTCTCCGGAGGCGCGATGACCTTGCGCGGATAGATGGAAAGAAGCAGCTCGTCGAAGGTTTCCGGAGCGAAATCACCGAGTTCGTTGACGTTGAGGTAGTCGCTGGCGTAGTCGCAGAGCAGGCGGACCTCGTCCGCATCGACCTCGACTTCCCGCGCGCGCCCCCAGGCACGCAGGTCGTCGATGGCCTGGTTCACCCATTCGATCGACACAGAGGCACGCTAACGGCTGGTCACCAGATGAGCGAATCGGGGAAATGGTCTAAATCAGGTCGAGGGGGTCGACACTGACCCTCACGACATCTGGCGTCTTACGCGCCGCGCGTACCCCACTGGCCCCCTTGAGCGCGGCGGCCAGCGCGCCACCACCGTTCCTGGGCACGCGGATCATGGCGCGTTCCTGGCCGGCGTCGTCGACGGGGACGGGGCCGAGCACCTGGGCGTCGGGCGGGAGGCGCACCTCGTCGAGCATCTGCCGGACCGCACTCGCCGCACCGGTGAGCGTCGCCATCCTGACCGCGGGCGGAAAGCCGAGCTCGGCGCGGTCGGCCAGCTCGCGCTCGGCGTGGGTGACGGGGTCCCACCGCAGCAGGGCCTGTACGGCGGGCAGCGCGGCGTCCGCCAGCACCACCAGCTCGGCGGCGGGGCGGAGGAGCGCGGCGGCGTTCATCCAGCGGCGCACGGCCTCCTCGCCGGCCCGCAGGTCGGCCCGGCCCAGCAGGGCCCACCCGTCGAGCAGCACGGCAGCCGCGTAGCCGCCTTCTGCCACGGGTTCGGCGCCGGGCGTGGCGACGACCAGGGCTCTGGTGGCGGGCACGGAGGCCAGCACACCGTCGCGGCCGGACGTGCGTACCTGGATCGACGGGAAGGCCCTGCCCAGCTCCTCGGCCGTGCGCCGGGCCCCGACGACCACCGCGCGCAGGTGCGGGCTGCCGCAGGAGGGGCAGCGCCAGTCGGCGTCCACCCGCCCGCACCAGCGGCAGTAGGGGGCGGCGTGGCCGCCTCTCAGCGCCAGCGGCCCGTGACAGAACGGCTCCGGCTCGACCTGCACCCCCGGCACCGCGCCACCGCCCAACGGCCCCACGGCCCCCGCACCATCGTCGTGCGGGCCGGCCGTGCCGTGGGACGCCGGTCCACCGAGGGACTCATAGCCGCCAGGCCCTCCCCGGGCGCCTGAGCCGCCCTGGCCCCCGAAGGGAGGCTGCCCGGTGGGGTTGTTCACCGGCGGCGCCGTCGGGCCGTCCAGCCGGAGCGCGCCGAGCGGGCCGGCCAGTGGAAGTGCCGTCGGAGACCCCGCGCCGGGCGCGGCGCTTCCCGGGACGGCCGCGGCCAAGAGCACCGGGGCCATGCGGGTCGGGGGGAGGGTGCAGCGGGCAGGGGTCCGGCAGTGGCGGCAGGCGAGGGCGGGCAGGTAGCCGCGCCTCGGAACCTGGACCAGCACGGGGCCGCTCTCCAGTCCCTGGCGCAGGGCCCGCCAGGCGATGCTGGGCAGCCTGGCCTGGCGGGCGGCCTGGTCCTTGGCCAGCTCGGCGTCCTCTCCGGCGGGCCGCACCCGTGGGGCGAGGCTTCTGATCAGCGTGCGGGTGGCCACGATGGGCCGGGCCCAGCGGCCGGCGATGAGCTGGGTGGCCTCGGCCGTGCGGGCGTATCCGCCGATCAGCATGGCGGCGCCGGTCCTGTGTGCTCTGAGGCCGAGGACCTCGCGCGCGTGGGGGTAGGGGGCCAGGCGTTCGGCGTGCAGGTCGTCGCCGTCGTCCCAGATGGCCACCAGGCCGAGCTCTGCCACGGGGGCGAACATGGCGGCGCGGGTGCCGACGACGGTGCGTACCTGGCCTCTCAGCAGCTTCAGCCACCGTCTGTAGCGCTCGGCGGGACCCAGGTCGGCGGTGAGCGCTACGTGCCTGCCGGGCCCGAGCACGCGCGTGAACTCGCCGTCGGCCAGCGCCACGTCCTTGCCGTCGGGGACCACGACCACGGCCCCCCTGCCGCCGTCCAGCGTCGCCCGCACGGCCTCGGCCATCGCCCCGGCCCACCCTCTGGCGCCGGGCACGGCTGACCAGACGGCCCGGGGCGCACGCCCGTTGCGCAGCGCGTCCAGGAAAGAGGGGCCCGTGGGGTACGCATCCCAGGCGCTCGGGTCCGGCGGCGGCTCCTCCGCCGCCACCACGGCCGGCGGGGCGGCGTCCGAATCGTCCGGCTTGGGGGTCTCCGCCTCGACCCTGGCGTGGCGGGGCGGTATGGCGAGGCGGAGCACGTCGGTGAGGGTGCCGGCGTATCGGTCCGCGACCGCTCTGGCGAGCCCGGCGATCTCCGGCGTCAGCACCCGCTCCGGGGACACGACGCGTTCGAGCGGCGTCAGCCTGCCCTCGTGCTCGCTCTCCTCGACCCGTTCCAGCAGGAATCCGTCGGCGAGCTTGCCCGCGAACCGCACCCGCACCCGCACCCCCGGCTGGGCCGTCTCGTGCATGATCGCGGGAATGAGGTAGTCGAAGAGGCGGTCGAGGTGCGGCAGCGGGCTGTCCACCGCCACTTTCGCCACCGGCCGCTCAGGAGCCGGGACGACGGCGCCCTTGGTGTCCTTCGACGCCGGCGGCCGCACGGCGTCCAGCGGCAGAAGAGCGTCGTCGGAGTGGGTCACGCATAACGTCTACCAGACGCCGCCGACCCGGAACGCCCACACGTCGAGCCCGGAGCCCTGCGGCGGCGCTCTTCCAGAACCCGCGCGGCCTGACCCGCCGCACCGCCAGATCCCTCCGAGCGGGGTCGAGTTCGTGCACGAACATGTGGTCAAGCCGCAAAGCCCAGAGGCGTGCCCTCATGCGAAGGCCACGCCTCTGGGCGTCGGAAGAAAAGGGCGGGCGTCAGAGGCCGGCAGCGGTCCGCAGAGCCTCGGCGCGGTCGGTGGACTCCCAGGAGAAGCCCTCACGGCCGAAGTGGCCGTAGGCGGCGGTCTCCGAGTAGATCGGCCGCAGCAGATCCAGATCCCGGATGATCGCGGCCGGACGCAGGTCGAACACGTCCAGCACAGCCGCCTGGATCTTCTCCACCGGCAGCTTCTCGGTGCCGAAGCACTCCACGAACAGACCCACCGGCTGAGCCTTGCCGATCGCGTACGCCACCTGCACCTCGCACCGGTCAGCCAGACCGGCCGCGACGACGTTCTTGGCGACCCAGCGCATCGCGTAGGCCGCCGAACGGTCCACCTTGGACGGGTCCTTACCGGAGAAGGCGCCGCCACCGTGCCGGGCCATGCCGCCATAAGTGTCGATGATGATCTTCCGGCCGGTCAGGCCGGCATCACCCATCGGGCCGCCGATCTCGAACCGCCCGGTCGGGTTGACCAGCAGCCGGTAACCCTCGGTCTCGATGTCCAGACCCGCCAGCACCGGGTCGACCACGTGCTCCTTGATGTCCGGCGCCAGCATCTCCTTGAGGTCGATCTCGGCCGCGTGCTGCGTCGAGACCACCACCGTGTCGAGGCGGACCGGCCGATCACCGTCGTACTCGATCGTGACCTGCGTCTTGCCGTCAGGACGCAGGTAAGGCACCGTGCCCGACTTGCGCACCTGCGACAGCCGCTGCGCCAGACGGTGCGCCAGCGTGATCGGCAACGGCATCAGCTCAGGAGTCTCCCGGCAGGCATAACCGAACATGAGGCCCTGGTCACCGGCCCCCTGCCGGTCCAGCTCATCGCCATCGCCGTCCACCCGGTGCTCATAGGCGTCGTCCACGCCCTGGGCGATGTCGGGCGACTGCGCGCCGATGGACACCGACACACCGCACGAGGCGCCGTCGAAGCCCTTGTGGGAAGCGTCGTAGCCGATCTCCAGGATCTTCTCCCGGATGACGCCCGGAATGTCGACGTAGGTCTCGGTCGTGACCTCGCCTGCGACGTGAACCTGGCCGGTAGTGATCATCGTCTCGACGGCGACCCGGCTCTTCGGGTCGTCCTTGAGCATGGCGTCGAGAATCGCGTCACTGATCTGGTCGGCGATCTTGTCCGGGTGGCCTTCGGTGACCGACTCGGAGGTGAACAGGCGACGTGACAACTCAGTGGCTCCTCATGCAGCGGCTGCTGACGAATTCAAGGCCCCGGACACAGGGAGATGCCAGGGCCTCGCCGAAGTCTAGCCCTACCCGGTGCCGAGTCGCGAAACCGTACACTATCTGGCCCCCGATCACAGGTCGAGGAAGGGATCGGGTGGCAGGGTCTCCGGCGCGAAGATCTCCGCGTCGGCCGCCGACACCACCGCGACGTATTCCTCGTCGAACTCGAACGCCATCGAGCCTAGCCTGATGATCGGCCCAGGCAGGATAGGACCGAGCCGGGTGTGTCGCGGGAATTCGGCGAACACCGAGACCGGACGGTCACTCCTGAGCGTCCTGGTGGCCAGCACGGCTATGGACGCGTCCGTGACCACGATCAGGAAATGCCCCGTACCCGCCGGATCCGCGGATAATGCCGGGAAGACGTAGTGGATCTCTCCCTGGTCTCCGAGCACTGTTCTACAACGATCCCTGACAGCGGAACCCACCGGCATTCTGTCCCCCTTTGCCCCAAGTATCCGTAGGCGTCCGGGGGCGTGGCAACAGCTGATCGGGTAATCGGTCTTGCACGATTTGTACGGTCTTCGCCCCGCGCCTCACACGCCGTCCGCGTACCGCCAGGTCTCAGGCGAGGCGCGTGGCGACCAGGTCCCAGACGGCGTCGGCGAGGTCCTCCTTGGGCCCGAGCGGCACCTCGACCGGCTCCCCGCCCGCGACGAGCACGGTGGCGGCGTTGTCGGGGGTCCCGAAGGCCAGGCCCTCCCCCACGCGGTTGACGACCAGCAGGTCGCAACCCTTGCGTGCGAGCTTGGCCTGCCCGTTGGCGAGCACGTCGTGCGTCTCGGCCGCGAACCCCACGATCACGTGCGGGCACGCCCCACCGGCCCCGTCCGGCGCCTCGCGGCGGCGCTCGCCCAGCTCGGCCAGGATGTCGGGGTTCTTCGTCAGGCGGATGGGCTCCGGTTCCGCATCCGTCTTCTTGATCTTCGCCTCGTGCCGCGCCGCTGGCCGGAAGTCGGCCACGGCCGCGGCCATCACGACCACGTCGGCGTCGCCGGAGGCGGCCAGCACCGCCTCACGCAACTGCGCCGCCGACTCCACCCGCACCACAGTGGCTCCGGCCGGATCGGGCAGCGCGACGTTGGCGGCCACGAGCGTCACCTCGGCGCCCCGCGCGACCGCCGTGCGGGCCAGCGCGTATCCCTGCAGGCCGGAGGATCGGTTGCCGATGTAGCGAACCGGGTCGATCGGCTCGCGGGTGCCGCCGGCGGACACCACGATCTTGCGCCCGGCCAGGTCGCGCGGCCGGCCGCGCAGCACACGCAGGCAGACCTGGAAGATCTCGGCCGGGTCGGGCAGGCGGCCGGGTCCTGTGTCGGCGCCGGTGAGCCGCCCGACGGCCGGGTCGATCACGACGGCGCCGCGCTCGCGCAGAGTCGCGACGTTGGCGCGGGTGGCGGGGTGCTGCCACATCTCGGTGTGCATCGCGGGCGCGAACACGACGGGGCACGTCGCGGTCAGCAACGTGTTGGTGAGCAGATCGCCGGCCAGCCCGTGCGCGGCCCTGGCCAGCACGTCGGCGGTCGCGGGCGCCACCACGACGAGGTCGGCCTGCTTGCCGATCCGCACGTGGGGCACCTCGTGAACGTCGTCCCACACCTCCGCCGACACGGGGTTGCCCGACAGGGCGGCCCAGGTGGGCGCGCCCACGAACTTGAGGGCTTCGCGGGTCGGGACGACCCGCACCTCGTGCCCGGACTCGGTGAACAGGCGCAGCAGCTCACATGCCTTGTACGCGGCGATGCCGCCGCTGACGCCCAGGACGACCTTCATCGAAGGGGTCAGACCGCGCCTTCGATGGGCTCGGCGTTGAGCAGGCCCTCGGAGACCTCGCGCAGCGCGATGGACAGCGGCTTCTCCTGGGCGTGCGTCTCGACCAGCGGGCCGACGTATTCCAGCAGACCCTCGCCGAGCTGGGAGTAGTAGGCGTTGATCTGACGAGCGCGCTTGGCGCCCATGATCACCAGGGAGTATTTGCTGTCGACGATGTCGAGCAGCGCGTCGATCGGCGGGTTGGTGATGCCCTCCGCGGCCGCGGTGGTGCCTGCCACGATTGTCAGACCTCTCGTTTGGTGGTTGTGGTGACCCCCTGAGGGTCAGTCATCAAGGCTATCAGCCGGTGACACACATCCTGGACGCTCGTGTTGACCAGCGTCAGGTCGAACTCCGACTCGGCCGCCATCTCGACCCGCCCGGCCTCCAGGCGCCGCGCGATGACGTCCTCAGGCTCGGTGCCGCGCCCGCGCAGCCGCTTCTCCAGCTCCTCCCAGGAAGGAGGAGCCAGGAACACCAGCAGGGCGTCCGGCATGGACCTGCGCACCTGCCTGGCGCCCTCGAGATCGATCTCGAGCAGCGTGGGCACGCCTTCGGCGAGCTTCTTCAGCACGGGCTCGCGCGGTGTGCCGTAGCGATTGCCCGCGAACTCCGCCCACTCGAGCAGGTCGCCGGCCTCCACCAGCCGGTCGAACTCCTCGCCGTCGACGAAGAAGTAGTGCACCCCGTTGACCTCGCCGGGCCGGGGACGCCTGGTGGTCACCGAGACCGACAGCCACACCTCAGGGTGTGCCCGCCGGAACTCGGCGACGACCGTGGACTTGCCGACGCCCGACGGCCCTGAAAGGACCGTCAGCCGCCGTTCGCTCGTGGGCAGGAATCCGACCTCCATCTCCGGTCCGATCGCCTCGTGGGCACTGACCTCGCCGGACCAGGACCTGTCGGTCACTTTCCTACCCCCCGTTGAACCTGCGCTTTCGTGTGGAACAGAGATTAGCTCTCGTTGCCACCGAACTCGCGCTCGAGGGAGGCCCTCTGGTTCGCGCCGAGACCCCGCACGCGGCGGGACTCGGCGATGGCAAGCCGCTCCATGAGCTGCTTGGCGCGGACCTTGCCCACGCCGGGGAGCGATTCCAACAAAGCCGACACCTTCATCTTGCCGATGACGTCGTCGGTCTGCCCATCCTTGAGCACCTCAGCCAGAGAAACCGCGCCATGCTTGAGCCGGTTCTTGACCTCGGCACGCTCTTTACGGGCCTTGGCAGCCTTCTCCAGGGCTGCGGCGCGCTGCTCAGGGGTCAGGGGAGGAAGAGCCACGCCGGGTCACCTCGAATTTCTGTCGATGTACTCGGACGGGAAGGGAAACTAGCTGGTCATCGCCCCCTAAGCAACGTCAAGCGCGGTTTCTCTCCCTACAAAATCCACTTCATCACTTTGCGTGATTGCAAAATAACGCAGTGCTGATCAAATCGCCCTCACTTCCCAGTTCAGGCGTCGGCACGCGACGATGTCGCGAAACGCAACGATGATCACATTCCCGCCATCCCTCGATGTCCGAAACCCGCCTCGGACCAGGCCCGAAATCCCGATCATGGCGCGCGTCAACGCTATGTGGATCTTGCCTCCGGGACCCGCTATGATCTTGTACGCGTCCCTGCGGCAACCCCGCGGCCGGGGCGCCCGCTCACCACGGCGTCGGTCAAGCACGCGTTCGTCACGGCGAGCACCCCGTGAGCCTTCACCACCGGCCATGACAGACGGCAACGGGGTACGGCGCGTGCGGTCAAGGCGGCTTGCCGTAAAGGATCTTGCTGAGTACGGCGGGCACCCGCCAGCGAACCTCAGCACGCACGACCGCGCCTTCGAGGCGCGGAACACCGCTTGCCATGGGAATGATCGACGCGCGGATGAAGGCCCGGACGCGAGCCGGCGTCTGGCCGATGCGGGCGAATCCGGCGCCGGGTCAGAACGCGCGCCCAGACCGGCGTCCGGCTGATGAGGGCGAAGCCGGCGCGGGCCCAGAACGCGCGCCCGGACCGGCGTCCGGCTGATGAGGGCGAAGCCGGCGCGGGCCCAGAACGCGCGCCCGGACCGGCGTCCGGCTGATGAGGGCGAAGCCGGTGCCGGGTCAGGATGCGCGGCGGAGGGAGGCGGCAATGGCGGCGGCGGTCGCCCCCGGGTCCGCGGAGCCCGTGATGGGGCGGCCGATGACGAGCAGGTCGGCGCCGTCCGCCAGCGCCTGCTCAGGCGTGGCCACCCGCATCTGATCCTGCGTGGCCGCGCCCTGAGGCCGCACGCCCGGCGTGATGAGTGTGATGCCGTCCCCCACCTCGGCCCGCACCGCCGACACCTCGTTGGGCGAGCACACCAGCGCCGTGGCGCCCGCCTCCACCGACAGGACGGCTAGACGGCGCACCGCTTCGTCGGCGGGTCCCATGAGCCCGATGCGGCCGAGGTCGGCCTCCGTGAGCGAGGTCAGGATCGTCACCGCGGCGATCTTGGTGTGGGGCGCGGACTCCACGGCGGCCCGGATCATGGCGGGTCCGCCCGCCGCGTGGACCGTGAGGATGGAGGGCCGCAGCCGGGCGACGGCGCGGGCGGCGCCGGCGACGGTGTTCGGGATGTCGTGCAGCTTGAGGTCGAGGAACACCTGGACGCCACTGGCGCCCCGGACGGAGGCGATCACGTCGGGCCCGTAGCGGAGGTAGAGCTCCAAGCCCACCTTGACCGTGCTGACGTGGGGTGTCACGAGGGCCGCCCAGTGGGCGGCGGTCTCCAGGTCAGGAGCATCGAGGGCGACGGCGATCGGTGCGGGAGTCAAGAGGTGCTCTCCTCGGTTTCTGAAGTCAAGACGTGCGATCCTCGAAGCCGAGGAGTCAAGCGGTGCTCGGCCCGGCAAGCCGCGAGGCACCCTCGCCCGAACCCAGCAGGTTCGAGGCACCCTCCCACAACGGCCCCCCGCCGAAGCCGGGGAGCCACAACGAATCCCCCGGCCCGAGGATGCTCACGTCTGTGCGGTGCTGGTCGATAGGAGGCGGCGGGCCGTTGTGTCCTGGGTCGAGGAGGCACAAGGAAGGCTCGTCGGTGCGTCAAGGCGCGCTCTCCTCGGTGTCGACGAGAAGGTGCCGGGGGGCGCTCCCCGGCGGCCGGTGCGCCAGCCCGACGGCGTCGGCGAGCCGCTGCAGCCCGCGGGCCCTCAGCAGGTCCTCGAGCTCCCGTTCGATGCGCAGGCACGCGTACGGGTCGTGGAAGAGCGCGGTGCCCACACCGACCGCGCAGGCCCCCGCCAGCACGAGCTGGAAGGCGTCCCGGCCGCTCATCACCCCGCCGATGCCGATCAGCGGCACCCCGGGCAGCGCCGCGTGGACCTGCCACACGCACCGTACGGCCAGCGGCAGGACGGCCGGCCCGGACAGCCCGCCGGTGACGGCGGCGAGCGAGGGCCGCAGCGTCTCGGTGTCGATGGCCATGCCCAGCGGATTGTTGATCATGGAAAGGGCGTCCGCCCCCGCGTCAACGCAGGCCCGCGCCACGGCCACGATGTCCGCCACGTCGGGCGCGAGCTTGGCCACGACCGGCACGTCGTACCGCATGATCGACCGCACGGAGGCGATCACCTCGGCCGCCGCGCTGCCCTCGCGGGCGAAGACCCGCCCGCGGTCCTCCATGTTCGGGCAGGAGAGGTTGACCTCCAGTGCGGTCACCCCGGGCGCGTCGGCGAGCCTGCGGGCCAGCTCGGAGTATTCGGCGACGGTGCCGCCGCCGATGGACACGATGGTCTTGATGCCCCGCTGGGCCAGCCAGGGCAGCTCCCGCTCCAGGAACACGTCGATGCCCGGTCCCTGCAGCCCCACGGCGTTGAGCATGCCCGAGGGCGTCTCGGCCATGCGCGGCGTGGGCCGCCCCGCGCGCGGCGCCATGGTGATCGAGCGGGTGGTGAGCGCCCCGAGCCGATGCAGGTCGAAGAACTGGGCCAGCTCCCGCCCGGAAGAGGCGCACCCGGCGGCCGTGGTGATCGGGTTCGCCAGCTCCACATGCGCCAGAAATGTCCGCATATCAACTGACATGTCGTGCACCGCCTCCGGGGGCGCCGAGCGCGTCGAACGGGATCGTTCCCACGTCCTCGAAGCGCACCCGCTCCCCCCGGAACACCGGCCCCTCAGCGCAGGCCCGGACCATCCGGGTGGCCCCGTCGTCCCCGATGACCGGTATCACGCAGGTCATGCACACCCCGATGCCACAGGCCATCTGCTCCTCGACCGCCACCTGCACCGGGATGTCGAACTCCATCGCCACCGCCGTCACGGCCCGCAGCGTCTCCATGGGCGCGCAGGCGTAGACGACGTCGGCCCGCGTGTCGGCGATCACCGAGGGCAGCGCGTCGGTGACCTTGCCGCGCAGCCCGAGGGAGCCGTCCTCGGTGGTCAGCGTGGTGGTCTGGGCGATCCTGCGGGCCCGCATGGCGCCGAAGACCCGCTCGGCCCCGGCCCCGCCCAGCACGAAGTCCACCCGGCAGGCCCGCGCCAGCAGCGCGTCGGCCAGCGGGAAGAGCACGGCGGAGCCGTACTCGGAGCCGACCAGCACGCAGTGCACGGGGTCACGCGGCAGCGGGAAGGGCCGGCCGAGCGGCCCGACGAGGTCGAGCGTGTCGCGGGCGCGACGCTCGGCCAGCCAGGCCGTGCCGCGCCCGCCGGTGGTGAAGACGAGCTCGACCGTCCCGCCGTAGTCGGACTTGACGTCGTGGATGGAGAACGCCCGGCGCGTCACCATCGACGTGTGAGCCCCGCCGACGGCCACGGAGACGAAGTGACCGGGGCGGAAGCCCTCGGCGATCCCGGGCGCCACCACCGTCAGCGCATGGTAGGCGTCGACCCGGCGCGTCGTCAGCACCGTGCCCGTCACCTGCACCGGAGTGCCGGCCAGTCGTCTTCACCTCCCGTGCGGTGTCAGCCCCGGAGAGCCTGCGCGTGCTCCTGGAGAGACCGTACGCCGACGTCGCCCCGCACGATGGCCTGGATGCCCGCCGCGGCCGCGGCGAGTCCTGCCACCGTGGTGATGCACGGGATGCCGCGCAGCACGGCCGCGGTGCGGATGTCGTAGCCGTCGAGCCGCGGCCCCGACTGTCCCGGGCTGCCGAACGGCGTGTTGACGATCAGGTCGACCTCGCCGTCGAGGATGGCTTGCACGCTCGTACGCTCACCTCCGGGCCCGGGCCCCTCGCTGTGCTTTCGCACGATCTTGGCATGGACGCCGTTGCGGCGCAGCACCTCGGCCGTGCCCTCGGTGGCGAGGATCTCGAAGCCGAGATCCGCCAGTGCCTTCACTGGGAAGATCATCGCACGCTTGTCCCTGTTGGCCACGGACACGAACGCGCGTCCCTTGGTGGGAAGTTCGCCGTAGGCGCCGGCCTGCGACTTGGCGTACGCGATCCCGAAGAACTCGTCGATGCCCATGACCTCGCCCGTGGAGCGCATCTCGGGCCCCAGGACGATGTCCACGCCGCGGAACCGGTTGAACGGCAGCACGGCCTCCTTGACCGCGATGGACGCGTCCAGGGGCAACGTGCCGCCGTCGCCGGTGGCCGGCAGCATGCCCTCCTCGCGCAGTTCGGCGATCGTGGTGCCGAGCATCACCCGGGCCGCCGCCTTGGCCAGCGGCACCGCCGTGGCCTTGGACACGAACGGCACGGTGCGGGAGGCACGCGGGTTGGCCTCCAGGACGTAGAGGACGCCGGCGGACATGGCGTACTGGACGTTGAGCAGCCCGCGCACGCCCACCCCGCGGGCGATGGCCTCGGTGGCGGCGCGGATGCGCTTGATGTCGTGGCTGCCGAGCGTGATGGGCGGCAGCGCGCACGCCGAGTCGCCGGAGTGGATCCCGGCCTCCTCGATGTGCTCCATGACGCCGCCGAGATAGAGCTCGGAGCCGTCGTAGAGAGCGTCGACGTCGATCTCGATGGCCTCGTCGAGGAACTTGTCGACCAGCACCGGGTGGCCGCCCTCCTGGGCCGCCATGTAGGTGGTGAGCGTCTCGTCGTCGTAGACGATGGCCATGCCGGCTCCGCCGAGCACGTACGAGGGGCGCACGAGGACGGGGTAGCCGATCTCGTCGGCGATCTCCCGCGCCTCGGCCACGGTCAGCGCGGTGCCGTGCTTGGGCGCGGGCAGGCCCGCCTCGGCCAGCACCCGCCCGAACGCGCCGCGCTCCTCGGCCAGGTGGATGGACTCCGGCGACGTGCCCACGACGGGCACGCCCGCGTCCTTGAGCGCCTGCGCCAGGCCCAGCGGCGTCTGGCCGCCGAGCTGCACGATCACGCCCGCGACCGGCCCGGTCTGCTGCTCGGCGTGCACCACCTCCAGCACGTCCTCCAGCGTGAGCGGCTCGAAGTAGAGCCGGTCGGAGGTGTCGTAGTCGGTGGAGACGGTCTCCGGGTTGCAGTTGACCATGACGGTCTCGAACCCGGCCCTGGACAGCTCGAACGAGGCGTGCACGCACGCGTAGTCGAACTCGATGCCCTGCCCGATGCGGTTGGGCCCGGAGCCGAGGATGATGACCTTCTGCCGTTCCCCGGAGGGGACCTCGCTCTCCTCGTCGTAGGTCGAGTAGAGGTAGGGGGTCTTGGCGGCGAACTCGGCGGCGCACGTGTCCACGGTGTTGTAGACCGGCCGCAGGCCGAGCGCGTGCCGCAGGTCGCGCACCCGGGCCTCGTCGATGCCGCGGATCTCGCCGATCTGCGCGTCGCTGAATCCGTGGTGCTTGGCCCGCAGGAGGACCTCGGCGGTCAGCTCGACCGCCCCTGCGATCTCCTGCGCCTCCTCGTCGAGCAGGAAGAGCTGGTCGATGAACCACGGGTCGACATTCGTCGCCGCGAACAGTTCCTCGGGCGTGGCGCCGGCGCGGATGGCCTGCTGCATGGTGCGCAGCCGCCCGTCGTGCGGCGTGCGGCACGCCTCCAGCAGCTCGTCCTTCTCCCCGGGCGCGCCGGCCCAGGTGAAGGAGGAGTCCTTCTTCTCCAGCGACCGCAGCGCCTTCTGCAGCGCCTCGGGGAAGGACCGGCCGATGGCCATGGCCTCGCCGACCGACTTCATGTGCGTGGTGAGCGTCTGGTCGGCCCCGCGGAACTTCTCGAACGCGAAGCGCGGCACCTTGACCACGATGTAGTCGAGCGTCGGCTCGAAGGAGGCCGGGGTCTCCTTGGTGATGTCGTTGGGGATCTCGTCGAGCGTGTAGCCGATGGCCAGCTTGGCCGCGATCTTCGCGATCGGGAACCCGGTGGCCTTGGAGGCCAGGGCGCTCGACCGGGACACGCGCGGGTTCATCTCGATGACGATCATGCGGCCGGTGCTCGGATCCACAGCGAACTGGATGTTGCAGCCGCCGGTGTCCACGCCGACCTCGCGGATGACCGCGATGGCGACGTCGCGCATGTTCTGGTATTCGCGGTCGGTCAGGGTCAGCGCGGGCGCGACGGTGACGCTGTCGCCGGTGTGCACGCCCATCGGGTCGATGTTCTCGATGGAGCACACGATGACGACGTTGTCGTGCTTGTCGCGCATGACCTCGAGCTCGTATTCCTTCCACCCGAGGATCGACTCCTCCAGGAGCACCTCGGTGGTCGGCGAGGCGTCGAGCCCGGACCCGGCGATGCGCCGAAGGTCCGTCTCGTCGTAGGCGAACCCGGAGCCGGCGCCGCCCATGGTGAACGACGGCCGGACGACGAGCGGGTAGCCCAGCTCGCCGGCGGCGGCCAGGACCTCGTCCATCGAGTGGCAGATGACCGACCTGGCCGACTCGGCGTTGAGCCCGTGCTCGCGGGCCACCTTGGCGACGATCTCCTTGAACCGCTCGCGGTTCTCGCCCGCCTGGATGGCGTCGAAGTCGGCGCCGATCAGCTCGACCTCGTACTTCTCCAGCACCCCCGACTCGTGCAGCGCGACCGCCGTGTTGAGCGCGGTCTGGCCGCCCAGCGTCGGCAGCAGCGCGTCCGGCCGCTCCTTGGCGATGATCTTCTCGACGAACTCGGGAGTGATCGGCTCGACGTAGGTGGCGTCGGCGAACTCGGGATCCGTCATGATCGTCGCCGGGTTGCTGTTGACCAGGATGACGCGGAAGCCCTCGGCCCGCAGCACCCGGCACGCCTGGGTGCCCGAGTAGTCGAACTCGCACGCCTGGCCGATCACGATCGGTCCCGACCCGATCACCAGGACGGACCTGATGTCTTCACGCTTGGGCACGGCTCATGACCTCGCAGAACTCGTCGAAAAGGTAGGCAGCGTCGTGCGGCCCGGCCGCGGCCTCTGGGTGGTATTGGACGCTGAAGGCCCGCCCGTCGAGCAGGCGCAGCCCCTCCACGCAGCGGTCGTTGAGGTTGACGTGGCTGACCTCGGCCGGCCCGTACGGGGTGTCGAACGGCCCGTCGAGCGGCGCGTCCACCGCGAACCCGTGGTTGTGCGCCGAGATCTCCACCTTCCCGGTCCGCACGTCCTGCACCGGCTGGTTGACACCGCGGTGCCCGTAACGCAGCTTGTAGGTGGACAGGCCCAGGGCCCTGCCGAAGACCTGGTTGCCGAAGCAGATCCCGAAGAACGGCACCCTGGCCTCCAGGACCTTCTGGAGGGCGGAGACGTCCACGGTGGCCGGGTCGCCCGGGCCGTTGGACAGGAACACCCCGTCCGGCTCGACCGCCATGATCTGCTCGAACGTGGCGTCCGCGGGCAGCACGTGCACCTCGCAGCCGCGCTCGGCCATCCGGTGCGGCGTCATGCCCTTGATGCCGAGGTCCACGGCGGCGACGGTGAACTTCTTCTCCCCGATCGCCGGGACGACGTACGGCTCGGTGGTGGACACCTCGGGAGCCAGGGCGGCGCCCTCCATGCGGGGCGACTGCCGCACCCGCTCGACGAGTTCCTCGACCGGCTCGCTGGGCGCGGTGAAGATGCCGGCGCGCATGGCGCCGCGCTCGCGCAGGTGGCGGGTGAGCGCGCGGGTGCCGGAGATGGCGATCCCGACGACGCCCTGCTCCTTGAGGTAGTCGTCCAGCGAGCGGTTGGCCCGCCAGTTGGAGACGATCCTGGACGGCTCGCGCACGACGTAGCCGGCGACCCAGACCTGCCGGGACTCGGGGTCCTCGTCGTTGACGCCCGTGTTGCCGATGTGCGGCGCCGTCATGGCGACGATCTGCCGGTGGTAGGAGGGGTCGGTGAGGGTCTCCTGGTAGCCGGTCATGCCGGTGTTGAAGACCATCTCGCCGAACGTCTCGCCTTCGGCGCCGTATGGAGATCCGTGGAAGACGCGGCCGTCTTCCAGGACGAGCACCGCTGTGTTCAAACCAGCTTCCCTTCGAGTACGGTCGGCCTGCCGCGCAGGAACGTGGCCACCACCCTGCCGGGCAGAGTCATCCCCTCGTACGGGGTGTTCCTGCTCTTCGACGCGAAGGCGGAGGGGTCCACCTCGGTGCGTACGGACGGGTCGTAGAGCGTGATGTTGGCCGGGGCCCCGGCCTCCAGCGGCTGCCCCTGCCCGGCGAGGCGGCCGATACGCGCCGGCGTGACGGACATGCGCTGGGCGACGCCCGCCCAGTCCAGCAGCCCGGTCTCGACCATGGCCTCCTGGACGACGCTGAGCGCGGTCTCGAGGCCCACCATGCCCATCGCCGCGGCCGACCACTCGGTCTCCTTGTCCTCGACCGGGTGGGGCGCGTGGTCGGTGGCGACGACGTCGATCGTGCCGTCGGCCAGCGCGGCGCGCAGCGCCTCGACGTCGGCGCGGGTGCGCAGCGGCGGGTTGACCTTGTAGATCGGGTTGTACGCGCCCACCGGCGACTCCTCGACGAGGTCGTCGGTGAGCAGCAGGTGGTGCGGGGTGACCTCGGCGGTGACGTTCCAGCCCTTGGACTTGGCCCAGCGGATGATCTCGACAGAGCCGGCGGTGGACAGGTGGCAGACGTGCAGCCGGGAGCCGACGTGGGCGGCCAGGAGGCAGTCGCGGGCGATGATCGCCTCCTCGGCGACCGCGGGCCAGCCGGTCAGGCCGAGCCTGCCGGAGACGACCCCCTCGTTCATCTGGGCGCCCTCGGTCAGCCGGGGCTCCTGGGCGTGCTGGGCGACGACGCCGTCGAACGCTTTGACGTATTCCAGGGCGCGGCGCATCAGCACCGCGTCGTCGACGCACTTGCCGTCGTCGGAGAAGACCCGCACGCGGGCGGCCGAGTCGGCCATCGCGCCCAGCTCGGCCAGGTGCCTGCCCTGCAGCCCGACGGTGACGGCTCCGACCGGGTGCACGTCGCAGTGCCCGAACTCGCGCCCGAGTCGCCACACCTGCTCGACGACGCCGGCGGTGTCGGCGACGGGCGAGGTGTTGGCCATGGCGTGCACGGCGGTGTAGCCGCCGCGGGCCGCCGACTGGGTGCCGGTCTGCACGGTCTCGGCGTCCTCACGCCCGGGCTCGCGCAGGTGCGTGTGCAGGTCGACCAGCCCCGGCAGCGCGATGGCACCCCGGCCGTCGACCACGAGCTCCTCTGCGCCCCCGTCTTCTCCCAAGGGACGGCCACCACTGACCACGTCCGCCTGGGGGCCGGCGGGCGTGATGGCGGCGATCACGCCATGAGCGACCCGGATGTCGGCGAGCTCCCCGCCCAGAATCCTGACGTTGCGAATGATGGTCATCAGGCGCTCTCTCCCCCGAGCAGCAGGTACAGGACGGCCATGCGGATGGTCACGCCGTTGGCGACCTGCTCCACGATCGTCGACCGCGCCGAGTCGGCCACCTCGGCGGCGATCTCCATCCCACGGTTCATCGGCCCGGGGTGCATGACGATCGCGTCGTCCGGCATCTTGGCGAACCGGTCCCGGTCCAGCCCGTACCGGCGGGAGTATTCACGCTCGCTCGGGAAGTACGCGGCGTTCATCCGCTCCTTCTGCACCCGCAGCATCATCACCACGTCCGACTTGGGCAACACCGCGTCGAGGTCGTAGGACACCTCGCACGGCCAGGTCCCGACGGACACCGGCACCAGCGTCGGCGGGGCCACCAGCGTGACCTCGGCGCCGAGCGTGTGGAGCAGCAGCACGTTGGAGCGGGCGACCCGGCTGTGCAGGACGTCGCCGACGATCGTGACCTTGCGCCCTTCGAGCCCGCCCAGGCGGCGGCGCATGGAGAAGGCGTCGAGCAGCGCCTGTGTGGGGTGCTCGTGGGTGCCGTCGCCAGCGTTGACGACGCTGCCGCGCACCCAGGTGGCCAGGCGGTGCGGCGCGCCGGAGGCGCTGTGGCGGATGACGACCGCGTCGGCGCCCATGGCCTCGAGGGTGAGCGCGGTGTCCTTGAGCGACTCGCCCTTGGACACGCTCGACCCCTTGGCCGAGAAGTTGATCACATCGGCGGACAGCCGCTTGGCCGCCGCCTCGAACGAGATGCGCGTCCGCGTGGAGTCCTCGAAGAACAGGTTGACCACGGTGCGGCCGCGCAGCGTCGGCAGCTTCTTGATGGACCGTTCCGTCACCCTCGCCAGCTCCTCGGCCGTGTCGAGGATGAGCAGCGCGTCGTCCTTGGCGAGGTCGCCCGCGGAGATCAGATGGCGGTTCACCTGGCGTCCCCCTTCATGAGCAGCACGGCGTCGCGCCCGTCGATCTCCTGCACGTAGACCCTGACCTTCTCGCTCTTGGCCGTCGGGAGGTTCTTGCCGACGTAGTCGGCGCGGATGGGCAGCTCGCGGTGGCCGCGGTCGACCAGGGTGGCGAGCTGGACGGCGGTGGGGCGGCCGAGGTCGTTGAGCGCGTCGAGCGCGGCCCGCACGGTGCGGCCGGAGTAGAGGACGTCGTCGACGAGGACGACGATCTTGCCGTCTATGCCGTCGGCCGGCAGCTCGGTGCGGCCGAGCGGACGGGCCGGCTTGAGCCGCAGGTCGTCGCGGTACATCGTGATGTCGATCGAGCCGACGGGGATCTTGACGCCTTCGAACTGCTCGATGCGGTCGCCGAGGCGGCGGGCCAGCGTGGCGCCGCGGGTCGGGATGCCGAGGAGGACGACGTCGCCGGCGCCCTTGGTGCGTTCGAGGATCTCGTGCGCGATGCGCGTCAGCGCCCGGTGGACGTCCGGGGCTTCCAGGACTGCCCTGGAATCGGACATAGCGAAGCTCACCACCTTTCCCGCCTCACGGGACGGGTCTTAAAAGGGTGTTGGTCGGGACTCACAGTACCAGGGGCTACCAGCAACAACGTGGGTGCCCTCCCGCGCCGCTACGCGGTGTCCCGGGTACATCACGCCTTATGAAGGGGATATCGCAAGGATGACATTCCATGTCGATTCAGAGGTCGGGCGGCTGCGGCAGGTCCTGCTGCACAAGCCCGACCTGGCGCTCAAGCGGCTCACCCCGGCGAACAAGGACGCGTTCCTGTTCGACGACGTGCTGTGGGTGCAGCGCGCGATGGAGGAGCACGAGGAGTTCCAGCAGGTGCTGCGCGGGCGGGGCATCACGGTCCACCTGCTGGACGAGCTGCTGCGGGAGACGGTGGACATCCCCGAGGCCCGCAAGCACATCCTGGACGCGGTCGTCGACGAGCGGTGGCTGGGCCCGGTGGCGATCGACGACGTCCGCAACACGCTCGACGCCATGGACGCGGCCACGCTCCAGCTCTACCTGACCGGCGGCATCACCAAGGGGGAGCTGGTCGAGCTCGGCTGCGACCCTCAATCTGTGACATTCCACACCATGGGGGACGACGACTTCATCCTGCCGCCGCTGCCCAACCACCTCTTCACCCGCGACACATCCTGCTGGGTGTACGACGGCGTGTCGATCAACGCCATGAAGAAGAAGGCCCGCATGCGGGAGACGGTCAACATGGAGGCCGTCTACATGTATCACCCGACGTTCGCCGCCGGCTTCAACCGGCCGGACCAGGGCGGCTTCCACTGCTGGATGCCGGGCCATCACGCGGCCCCGGCGACCATGGAGGGCGGCGACGTGCTCGTCATCGGGCGCGGCGCGGTGCTGATCGGGATCAGCGAGCGCACCCAGCCGCAGGCGGTGGAGATGTTCGCGCAGCGGCTGTTCCAGGCCGGCTCGGCACGCAGGATCGTGGCGCTGGACATGCCGAAGGCGCGCGCGTTCATGCACCTCGACACGGTGATGACGATGCTGGACGTGGGCGTGTTCACCAAGTACGCGGGCCTGGGCATGCTGCCGGCGTACACGATCGAGCCCGGCGGCACCCACAAGGAGCTCAAGTTCACCGACCACCCGCCGCAGGACATGCACAAGGCCATCGCCCACGCCCTGGACCTGCCCGGCATCACGGTCCTCACCCCGAAGCAGGACGTGCGGGCCGCGGCGCGCGAGCAGTGGGACGACGGCTGCAACGGGCTGGCGCTGGAGCCCGGCGTGGTCGTCGCGTACGAGCGCAACACCACCACGAACAACTACCTGCGCGACAACGGCATCGAGGTCATCACGATCAGGGGCAGCGAGCTCGGCCGGGGCCGCGGCGGGCCGCGCTGCATGAGCTGCCCGCTCGAACGGGACGGGATCTGAGATGCGGGTCATCGTCGCGCTGGGCGGCAACGCGGTGCTCAAGCGCGGCCAGCAGCCGGACGCCGACGTGCAGATCGCCAACGTGCGGGCGGCCGTCAAGACGCTCGCCCGGCTGGCGGTCGAGCACGAGCTGGTCATCACCCACGGCAACGGCCCTCAGGTGGGCCTCCTGGCGCTGCAGAGCGCCGCCGATCCGAACCTGTCCAGGCCCTACCCGTTCGACACGCTAGGCGCGCAGACGCAGGGCATGATCGGCTACTGGATGCAGCAGGCCCTGCAGAACGCGCTGCCCGGCCGGCAGGTCCTCGCCGTGGTCACGCAGACGCTGGTGACGGCCGTGGACCCGGCCTTCGAGGACCCGGCCAAGTTCGTCGGCCCGGTGTACGACCGCGAGGAGGCCGAGAAGCTGGCCGCCGAGCACGGCTGGACGGTCAAGCAGGACGGCGGGCACTGGCGGCGGGTGGTGCCCTCCCCCGCGCCGCGCCGCATCGTGGAGACCCGGCTGATCCACAAGCTCATCCGCGAGGGCGTGATCGTGGTCTGCGCGGGCGGCGGCGGCATCCCCGTGGTCCGCGACGAACGCGGCCGGCTGAGCGGCGTCGAGGCGGTCGTGGACAAGGATCTGACCGCGTCGGTGCTGGCCGAGGCGCTGGAGTGCGACGCGTTCCTCAGCCTGACCGACGTGCCGCGGGTGCTGCGGGGCTTCGGCACGCCGCAGGCGAGCGAGATCGCGCACACCACCCCGCACGAGTTGCGGGCGCTGGAGTTCCCGGCCGGGTCGATGGGGCCGAAGGTGGAGGCGGCGTGCCGGTTCGTGGAGACGACCGGCGACATGGCCGCGATCGGGAGGCTGGACGAGGCCGAGCGCATACTCAGCGGCTCAGCGGGAACGATCGTGACACCTAACGGCAGGTGGCCGCTGACGAGCACGTTGTAGGGGGTGTCGGGGGGTGACACTGGCCCAGCGGCTCCTGCGCACCAAACCCACCGAGCGTCTCGTGGCCGAGGGCGGCCACGGCGAGGGCGGCGATCTGCGGCGCACGATGTCGCTGTGGCAGCTCACGCTGTTCAGCGTCGGCGCCACGCTCGGCACCGGGATCTTCGTCATCCTGGGCCAGGCGGTGCCCAAGGCGGGGCCCGCGGTGGTGCTGTCGTTCGTGCTGGCGGCGATCACGGCGTTGTTCTCCGCCCTGTCGTACGCCGAGCTCGCCGGGACGATCCCGGTGTCCGGCTCGTCCTACTCCTACGCGTACGCGACGCTGGGCGAGCTGGTGGCGTGGATCTGCGGCTGGTGCCTCATGCTCGAGTACGCCGTGTCCGTGGCCGCCGTGGCCGTGGGCTGGGGCGAATACCTCAACTCGTTCCTGCGGTCGCTGTTCGGCTTCACGCTGCCGGAGGCGATCACCCGCTCCCCCGGCCAGGCCGGCGGCGTGGTCAACGTCACGGCGATCCTCATCGTGCTGCTGGCCACCTGGCTGCTGCTGCACGGCGCCTCCGAGAGCGCCGCGGCCAACGCGATCTTCGTGTTGATCAAGGTCGCGGTGCTGCTGTTCTTCTGCGCGGTGGCGTTCACGGCCTTCCGCGTGGGCAACTTCGCGCCGTTCGCGCCCATGGGGGTGGCCGGGATCACGGCGGCGGCCTCGCAGGTGTTCTTCTCCTACATCGGCTTCGACGCGGCCTCCACCGCCGGTGAGGAGGCGAAGAACCCCAGGCGGGACCTGCCCCTGGCGATCATCTTCTCGCTGGCCATCGTGACCGCGATCTACGTGCTCGTCGCGGTGGCCGCCGTCGGCGCCCTGCCGTGGACGGAGTTCGACCCGCGGACCACCGAGGCGAGTCTGTCCTACATCGCGGACCTGGCCACCGGCGCCACCTGGCCGGGCCTGATCGTCTCGTTCGGCGCGGTCATCGCGATCGCCAGCGTCGTGCTCACCGTCATCTTCGGGCAGACGCGCATCCTGTTCGCGATGTCCCGCGACGGGCTCATCCCGCGCGTGTTCCAGCAGGTCAACCCGCGCCGCCAGGTCCCGGTCGCGAACACGCTGATCGTCGCCGCGTTCATCTCGGTGCTGGCCGGGCTGGTGCCGCTCGGGCAGTTGGCGGAGGCGACCAGCATCGGCACGTTGTTCGCCTTCGGCATCGTGAACGTCGGCGTGCTCGTCCTGCGCTATCGCAGCCCCGGCCTGCCGCGGAGCTTCCGGGTCCCGCTCTTCCCCGTCACGCCGGTGCTGGGGGCGGTGTTCTGCGTGCTCGTGATGGCGGGGCTGGCGGGGGTCACCTGGCTGGCGTTCGGGTTGTGGATGCTCGTGGGGCTGGTCTGCTACTTCCTGTACGGCTATAGCCATTCCCGGCTGAATGCCGAGGTGCGCTGAATGAAGCTCGACAACGTGCTGGCCGGGTTCATCCCCGAGCCGCGGGGCAGGGACGGTCTCGCGCTGGCCCTGCTGCTCAAGGAGCAGGCCGGGGCGCACCTGACGGTGGCGTACGTGCAGCCGCCCGCCTGGTCCCCGCCCGGGCCGGCCCGGGCCGAGCAGAGCGAGTGGCGGACGTACCTGAAGGAGCAGTCCGAGGCGACGCTCACGCAGGCGCGGGAGCTGGCGGGGCCGGACGCCGACTACTGGATCCACACCCACAGAGGCAGCGGACGCGGGCTGGTGGAGCTGGCGCGCAAGCGCGGCGGGGACATCGTGGTGATCGGCTCCGCCGTCGGCGGCCGCCGGGGCCGCATCGCCGTCGGCAGCACCGCCGACCAGCTCCTGCACTCCTGCTCCGTTCCCGTCCTGCTCGCCCCGCGCGGTTACGGCGACAAGCCGCCCGCCGCCTTCGACCGCCTCACCGTCGCCTACCGGCGCGGCCCCGGCTGCGACGCGGCGGTCAAGGACGCGGCCGCCACGGCCGTGACCCTCGGCGTCCCGCTGCGGCTGGTCACGCTGGTCGTCCACACCGCCAGACCGGCCAAGATCGAGAAAGATATGCTGGCAGGCCTGCGCGACCAGGCGGCCGCGGATCTTCGGACGGCGGCGCAGGACCAGTCGCAGCGGCTGCGCGTCGAGGTCGAACTGCTGGAGGGCCGCAACGTCGCCCAAGCGCTCGGTGCGACCTCGTGGCGGCCAGGGGAGATGATCATATGCGCGTCGAGCGCCACGGGGCCACTCAGGCGGGTGTTCGTCGGGGACACCTCGCTCAAGATCGTACGGGCCTCGACCTGCCCTGTCATGATTCTCCCCCGCCTTCCCTGACACGGCGGTCCCCTCGGCAAAGTGTGACGAAGTACTGTTACCGGTGGGACATGAGGGGCGTATGTTGCGATCTATACCGGACCGGATTCGGCATCTTTTTTCCAATCAGCTTGACCTTAGGCGTCCGCCCCTTTACCGTCACTGTGCGTAACCACACCTCGTGGCGTACCGGGGTAAACCCAGAGCCATGGCTACCGATGGTGCCGAGTCTCGCACCGTACCCCCGGTGGCCAGGGCATTCGCCGCGAGGGAGCACAATCTACTGAGAGCAATACATACGAGAAGCCGGGGGGCCACACGATGCCGTCTGAGTACGCAAAGTCGCTGGGTGCACGACTCCGCGCCATCCGCACCCAGCAGGGCCTGTCCCTGCATGGAGTCGAGGAGAAGTCGCGTGGCAGGTGGAAAGCCGTGGTCGTGGGCTCTTACGAGCGTGGCGACCGAGCGGTCACGGTGCAGAAGCTTGCCGAGCTTGCCGACTTCTACGGGGTGCCCGTATCCGAGCTGCTACCGGGCGGCGCCGCCCCGAGCCCGCTCGGTCCGACGCCCAAGCTTGTGATCGACCTGGAGCGGCTGGCGACGCTGCCCAAGGAGAAGGCCGGGGCGCTGGCCAGGTATGCCGCCACGATCCAGAGCCAGCGGGGCGACTACAACGGCAAGGTCCTGTCGATCCGCCAGGAGGACCTGCGCTCCCTGGCCGTGATCTACGACAAGTCGCCGAGCGAGCTGACCGAGGAGCTCATCAGCTGGGGCGTCCTCGACGCCGAGGCCCGCCGGGCCGTCGAGTCGTTCTGAGCCCTCCGCCTGACCAGACCGGCTCCCCGGCCCTCGGGGTCGCCGCCTGACCGGGCCGGCTCTCCCGCCTCGGGTCGCTGCCTGGCCTGAGGCCGGTCACTCAGCACGAAGGAGTCCGCCACGCGCCGGCGGGCTCCTTCGTCATGTCCGGACACCACCTGATCCCTGACCACCTGGCCCGCCCCGTCCTCCGCACACCGCCGAGCTTCACAATCCCCTGGACAAGGGGGGACTCACAACGAGCCAGCCCCCCCACGAGGGACAAGTTCACCGCGAAGCCGGAACCCTCGACGGGGGCGAGCTCACCGCGAAGGTGGGGGCACTCATGGCAAAGCGACCCGCACAAGGCGCTCCACCACGGACACCGGCCCGACCAGGTGTCGCTTGGACGCTCAACTGCCCGGCCCGCCCCGCCGACCGGCCCGCACAACCGGCCCGCCCAACCGCCCCGCGCAGCCCGACCGGCCCGCCCAGCCGACCGGCCGGCACAACCTGACCCGCATGAACAGCCGACACAGCCCGACCGGCGGACATACCCTGACCGGCCGACACAACCTGACCGGGCGAGACAGCGCGACCTTGGCACAACCCGATCGGCTGGGCCGTCGCTGACCAAGTGGTGCCCGTCGCCACGCGACCAGGTGGGCCACCTGCTGCCGGCCGGGTCATCGATGGCCCGTAAGCCCGTAACTGCCGACCAGCCACATGTCAGCCCGCTGAGTGACCCGCACGATGTCAGCCGAGCTCGCATCGAGGGCCCGCTGGAGCACGTTGAGCCGCGCCAGCGGCTCATGCGGGGCCGGCGCCGGCGGCTCACCCGGTGCCGGTCGGCCACGCGTCGTCGTCGAGGCCGACCGGGTCAGTCAGTCAACCGGCGAGTGGGACGCCGATCGGTAGCTGGGGCTGGACCGGAACGCCGAGGAGGTCTTCGACCGTGGAGACGAAGGTCTCCGCCTCGGCCATGATTTCCTCGGCGTCGGCCGCGCTGATCCTGCTGACCATGCCCGCTTCCGCAGCGGCGCGCTTGGCGGCGCTCACCGAGAAATATGCGGCCCACTCGGCCAGGTGCGGCTCGGCCTCGGGCAACAACTCCCATGCGCTGCGCAGCCTGCGCCTGCGGCCTTCCATGGGACGGGGACGGGCGGCCAGGATCGCCGCCGCCGCTCGAAGGGCTGCCAGGTGGGCGGCCACATATCGGGATGCCGGGGTGCGAGCGCCGGTCGCCTCCGCCAGGCAGGAACGTGCGTCGGTGAGATGTGCCCGAACCGCAGGCGACAGCCGGGGCCCGGGTGTGTCTCTAGGCCTTGGTGCCATCTTGCGCGCCTCCTTTGGAGTCGTGGGCGGCGGCCGGCGTCTCCGCCGGTGAAGCCAACACTTGCAGACGCCACCGACATTTCCGCCGGGCTGGCCGGACGAGGAGCTTCCCCTCTCCCCGTCCGGCCAGGACACGCCCGCTCGTCTCCGCCGACGACGAGGACGTGCCCTTCGCCCGTGGACCCTGGCCGCGGGGCTCACTTGGGGAAGCGAACGGCCCGCGACCAGGTCCCGGTGACGTTGAGCCGCGAGCCTCACCGTCACTAGGTCGAACATAATTTCGATCACCCTCAAGTGTCAACTATTCCACGAACATAGGTTCGATGACCATGAAGCCACACGATCCACATGCCACTGGCGCCGAGCACGGTTGGCGCGGGGCCGCAGGCACGCCGGGCCAGAGCGACACAGGCACGCAGGCTGCACAGGGCACGGCCGACGAGAGGTGTGGGGCAGTTGCGGGGCGCTTCGGCGCGTCGCGCCGCCCAGCCGGCCGGGGTGTCGCAACATCGGCGGCCGGCATGAGCGAGGCCAGGAGTGAGCCGGAGCAACCTCGCGATCAAGCGCCGCAGCGTGCGTCGCGATAAGGGCGCGTCCGCCACAAAGAGGGTAGCCCGCGCGAAGAGGGCGGGCCGCTGCAAAGAGGATGTCCGCACAGGAACGTGGCGCCTGCCAAGAGCGTGGCCGCTGCAAAGAGCGTGGCCGGCGCAAAGAGCGTGGCCGGCGCAAAGAGCGTGGCCGGCGCAAAGAGCGTCGTGGTGTGTCAGGCTGTGCGGCGCGCCTCGAAGCGCGAGTGAGCCGTCGCCGCAGGGTCGGAGTGCGGCGACGGCGAGTGGTTCAAGGGGGTGTCAGCGTGCCGATCAGCCGTCAGGAGGCGGAGATGGCCCCCGACGGGCACAGGGTCACGGCACGGCGTACGGCGTCCTCGAGCTCAGGCGGCACCTCCCCCCGCAGCACCACCACCGTGCCTTCGTCGTCACTCTGATCGAACACGTCCGGCACCGTCAACGCGCACATGCCCGCCCCGATGCACACGGTCGTGTCTGCCTTGATCTCCATGGTCCCCTACCAAGTGACAGGGAGGCTGTGCACTCCATAGATGCTCATATGCGAGCGCATCGGCACCTCCTCGGGTGTTACGGCCAAGCGTAGGCCAGGCAGGCGCCGCAGCAGCGCAGGGTACGCGATGCGCATTTCGGCCCGGGCGAGCTGCTGTCCCAGGCACTGGTGGATGCCGTGGCCGAAGGTCATGTGACCGCTCGCGGGCCTGGTGACGTCGAGTGTCTCGCCTTCGGGGAAGCGGGACGGGTCGCGGTTGGCGGCAGGCAGGCTGAGGCCGACCATCTCGCCCGCCTTGATGAGATTGCCCTCGATCTCCACGTCCTCGAGCGCGAGCCGGAACGGCCCGAGGTGGATGATCGTGAGGTACCGCAGCAGTTCCTCCACCCCGTTCTCCACCACCGCCGGGTCGTCCCGCATGGCGGCCAGCTGGTCGGGGTTGGCGAGCAGCGCGTACGTCCCGAGCCCCAGCATGTTCGCGGTCGTCTCGTGCCCCGCGAGCAGCAGCAGGAACGCGACCCCGGTGAGCTCCTCGTCGTTGAGGTCCCCGCTCTCGATGAGCCCGCTGAGCAGGTCGTCGCCGGGCTCCTTGCGCTTGCGCTGGATCAGCCCGTGCAGGTACGCCATCGTGCTGCCGAGTGCCGCGAGCGCGTCCTCGGCCTTGGTCTCGAGGTTGACCAGCACCTTGGCGTCCTCGTGGAAACGGGCGCGGTCCTCGTACGGGACACCGAGCAGCTCGCAGATCACCAGCGACGGGATCGGCAGCGCGAACGCCTGCACCAGGTCCACGGGCCCGCCGGCGGCCTCCATGTCGTCCAGGCAGGCGTTGGTGATCTCCTCGATCCTGGGTTCGAGCATCTTCATCCTGCGCACCGTGAACTGCCCGGTAAGCAACTTGCGGTAGCGGGTGTGCTCGGGCGGGTCGGTACGCAGGAACATCCCGGGCGGCATCCGGAACTCGCCATTCTGGGCCAGCGCAGCCCGGGCGGGGAACGCCGGGTGCATCTTCTCGGGCCGGTTGGAGAAGCGCGGATCAGCCAGCACCGCGCGGGCCGCCGCGTAGCCGGTGACGAGCCAGCCCAGATGGCCGTCGGCGTATCTCATGCGGTGCATCGACGCTTGCCGGCTCAGCTCGATGATCTCGTCGGGCGGGTCCAGTGGGCGCTGGCGGTCGATGGGAAGGGTCAGATCGGACATGCCATGGCTCCTTTCCGCGTTCGTCTCTACAGAAAACCTCAATCAGTGCAAATTTTCAATGGATGAAGAAGATAACGCCATGCAGTAAAGTTCGCCCATGGCAGGACTGCGGGAGCGCAAGAAGCAGCGCACGCGCCGGGCGCTGATCGAGGCGGCGCTCCGGCTGTTCGAGGAGAAGGGGTACGCCGAGACCACGCTCGCCGAGATCGCCGCCGAGGCCGAGGTGTCCACGCGGACGTTCTTCAGCTACTTCTCCAGCAAGGAGGACCTGGTCTTCTACGACGGCGACGAGCGGCTGGAGCGGGCGCTGGTGCTGATGGCGACCAGGAGACCCGAGGAGTCGCCCACCGACGTGCTGCTCCGGCTCCTGGACGAGGGCATCGCCACGGCGGTCCAGCATGGGGAGCTCACGTTCGAGGAGGCGGCGCTGCGCACCCGGCTGGTCATGACGGAGCCGGCGTTGCAGGGGCGGGCGCTGCTGCTGCTGTTCGACAGCCAGCTCAAGCTGGCCAAGGCGCTGCGCGACGCCTTCCCCGGCGAGGTGGACATGGTCGAGGCGGCGGCTGCGGTAGGCGCGATGTTCGGCGCGGTGAAACTGGCCGTGATGGCGAACCTGGACAACGACCGTTCGATCGAGCAGATATGGGACACCGCTCGCCGCGCCGGCAAGCTCGCGCTGACCGGACTGCGTGTCCTCGACGAGAAGGCCGCTGCCCGACTCCGCGCGGATCAGCGAGGGATGGCAAGCTGAAGCCTCGAGCGGAGAGGAGCACGCATGGCGCGAACCGGTCTCGTCCTGCTGGCGCTGGGGCCGGTCCTGGCGGCGGCGTACGCGGCCGTCAATCACACGGCCATCCGTGCGGCGGCGAAGGCTCAGGTCGACGGCCGGAGTGGGCGGGCGGCCGGGTCGGCGCCGACGGGCTGACGTCGCTCGGCGTGGATGCCTGGCGGCTGGTCTGGTGGACCGCCCTGCTGGTGGGCGTGGTCGCGGTCGCCTACGCGGTCTTCGGGGTGCTCCTGCGGCGGCCCCGGCGGGGACGCGCGCTGGTTGTCGGGCTTCCTCATCGTGCCGTACGTGCTGGGGTTCGCGGCGGCGTTCCTCAATCCCGTACGGCTCCTCGCGGGCCTCTACGACGCCGCTGATTTCGCGGCGGGCGTGCCGTCCTGGCAGCCGGCCACGGCGTTCCTGCTCCTCGCCGCCGGGCTGGCGCAGGCGGCCGGGCTGGTGCTGGCGGCCGCCGAGGCAGGCGGGCGGCCGCGGGCGCGGCTGGGAAGGAAGACGCGCCCACCGCGCCGTGATGTCAGGCCTCGAGGCCGGCTTTGACCGCCGCCGCGATCACGTCCCGCACCGGGCGCGGCGCCAGGAACGCGGTCAGGTCGCTGTGCCGGGCCTCCAGCAGCCCGGCGTTGATGTTGGAGAACGTCGAGACCGTGTGCCCCGCCCGATACTCCTCCAGCCCGGCCAGCACCGGCCGCACCTCGCCCAGGGGCATGGTCCGGTACTCGACGGGCCGGCCGAGCACCTCGGTCAGCACGTCGGCGAGGTCGTGCCCGCCGACCGCGCTCACCCCTTCCAGCTCGTACGTCCTGCCCGCGTGCCGCCGCTGCGCGCCCGCCGCCAGGTCGGACCAGGCCTCGGCGGCCACGCGCACGGCCACGGCGGCCAGGTCGCCGCGGGCCACCACCGACAGCCGCCCGTCGCCGAGCGGAAGTGCGAAGACCCCGCTCCCGGCCGCCGACGCGGCCCCGGCAAGCGCCATCCCGGCCGCCAGCTCGGCGTACAGGCCGTTGCGCAGGATCGTGACGTCGAACGGGGCCTCGGCCAGCCGCGCCTCCGTCCACCGGTGCGCGAGCGCGATGGTGAGCAGGTCGCCGGAGCCGGCGAGGCTGGTGTAGATCACGTGTTCGACGCCCGCGGCGGCGGCCGCGCGCACCACGGCGCCGTGGCGGGCCAGGACGACGTCGTCCTCGGCGTACCCGGCCGACACGAACACCAGCACGTTCACGTCCGCGAACGCGGTCTCCAGCGTCTCGGGCCGGTCGAAGTCCGCGTGCCGCACCGCGTCGCCGTCGCCGGAGCTGCTCGCGCCGGCGACCTCCAGCCCGCGGGCCACCAGCCCGTCGAGAATCGCACCGCCCAAAGCCCCGGACACGCCCGTAACCAGAATCATCGAACCCCCTAGTGTGTTTCTGCTGCACCAGCATGGGCGGGCGCGGGTGCCCGCGGTAAGGAGGCACTTTCATGTCAGTCGCGCACACGGACGTAACCCCCCAGGTCAGCGGACCGTGCGGGGACGACGACTGCGGGATTCGCGACGTGCTCGACCGGATCGGTGACAAGTGGACGGTGCTGGTGATGGTGGAGCTGGCCAAGGGGGTGCGGCGGTTCAGGGAGCTGCATCGGGCGATTCCCGGCATCTCCCAGCGGATGCTGACGTTGACGACGCGGCGGCTGTGCCGGGACGGGCTGGCCGAGCGCACGGCGTACCCGACGATCCCGCCGCAGGTCGAATACCGGCTGACGCCGATGGGCCGGAGCCTGGCCGAGGCGGTCGAGCGCCTGGCCGGGTGGTCCAGGGAGCACAAGGAGGCCATCGCCGGGGCCCGCGAACGCTGGGACGCCGACCACCCCGGCGACGCGTGATGCGCCGCCGCGGGTGCTGAGCCGCGTGCACCGCGGGTTCGACCAGCTCGTCCAGCCCCGCCGCGGGCCGCCCGCGCCGGTCGCGGTCCAGCCGGCCGGTGGCGGGCCGGCGTCGGGCGGGACGATCGCGGTGCACGCGCCCGCCGGCGGCGTGCGGTCGTAGAACTCCAGCCGGCCCCACCACACCCGGTACGACAGCGGCACCCACACGTTCCACCGCACCCGCCGATCGACGGCCACCCGGCCAGGAGGCGGTGCGGGCAGCCAGTCCCGGCCGTGAGCGGGCGGGGCCGCGGGCGTCAGGTGCACGGTGAACGCGAGGTCGGCCGCCGCCAGCACGCCCACGACCAGCAGGCGCCCCCGGCGGGCCAGGAGCAGGGCCGGGGCGGCCAGACAGCCGAGCAGGACCAGGGCGGAGACCGAGGCGGCCGTCATGTCGAGCGAGTCGCGTACCCCGCTCAGGAACATCACCTCGGGAAAGTCGAACGCGATGAAGGCGTAGCGGTGCAGGCGATCGCCCGCGTACCAGGCGGCCGTGCCGCCCGTCACGGCCAGCAGCCCCGCGGCGGCCAGCGCGTGCCGCGCCACCACGAGCCGCCCGCCGCGGGCCAGCACGATCAGCCCGGCCAGCGTCCAGGCCACCGCGACACAGGCCAGGTATCGCCCGTATGCGTAGTTGCCGACGCGATGTTCGTCCGGCAGCGCGGCCGACGAGGCGTACGCGATGCCGAGCGTGGTGGCCAGCAGCGCGCCCGCCAGCACGCGGTGTGGCAGCGGTGCGGCGCGGCGTACCAGCATGGCCGCCGCGCCGGCGAGGCCGACGCCCGCCAGACCCCACGTGGCGGCGATCAGGTACCACAGTTGCCCGGCCGCCCCCGACAGCGCCCACGCCTGCCCGTCGAGGCTCGTGAGCCTGGCGACCAGCAAGCCGGACAGGTCCCGAGGCCCGCCCGGATAGAGCGCGGCCGCGAGCGCCCCGTTGAGCGCCTGCCCCGCCACCGTCGTCAGGCCCGCACTCCCCAGCGCCGCGACGGCGGCCCCGCGCGGCACCCGCCGCAGCAATGCCACCACGACCAGCGCGCACACCGCCAGCATGACCATCCCGCGCAGGTGCACCGTCGCGGCATAGCCGGCCAACGCTCCGGCCGCCGCCCCGGCCCTGGCCGAGCCGCGGGCGGCCAGGTCGTGCACCGCGACGAGCCAGGCCAGCACGACGACCGGCAGGATCGCGTCGGCCAGCGCCAGCCCGGCGAACACCAGCAACGCCGGCGACAACCCCGCCGTGAACGCCATGACCAGCGCCGCCCGCCGGCCCACGGCCATGCGCCGCAGCAGCAGGTACGCCAGCGGGTACGCGCACGCGGCCGCCATCGACCCGGCCACGACGACCATCCGGTACGCCACCACCGGATCGGCCGTCAGCCAGAAGATCGGGACGAGCAGCACGGCGTACCCGCCCTGGTAGAACGTCGAGCCGCTCAGGTCCGCGCCGGCCCCGCCGGCCAGCCACCGGGCGGCGAGGAGGTACCCGCTCTCGTCGGGATTGGCCACCGGCCCCGCGTGGTAGCGATACAGCCACAGCCGCAGCGCCACGTGCGCCGCCCATCCCGCGGCCAGCGGCAGCCACCACGGCCACGACCGGCCGTTCCAGCGCGCCGCCGGCACGATGTCCGGCATCCGGGCTAAGGACGTCATTGTCATGGATCCCCCTGAAAGTCAGGAGGAGTCCAGCAAGTGATCCATAACCGGCCCGTCACCGATTCCGGTTATGCGGGGGTTATGTCACGGGCGCTTGAATGAGCCCCGCACGTGGACGGGCACGCCCTTGCCGAGCATCCCCGGTAGCACCTGGGCCACGTTCATGGGCAGGCGCACGCACCCGTGCGAGGCCGGGTAGAGCGGCACCGACAGCGCGCCGTGGAAGGCGATCCCGCCGTTGAAGAAGATCGGGTTGTACAGCTGACCCAGGTACGACCTGTGCCAGCCGCTCTTGCGCCACGTCGTGCGGTAGTCGCCGGTCGGGGTGGTCGCGGAGCCGCAGAAACGTTGCTCCTTGCCCTGCCACACGGCGGTCTCGCAGTACGGGACGCCGCTGCCCGACGAGATGTGGGTGATCAGCGTGGCCTCGCCGTCGACGTACAGGACCATGATCTGCTTGGTCAGGTTGACCTCGGCGCGGGTCGGCTTGCCGTTCTTGACCAGCACCTTGGGGGCCTTCGGAGCCTCCAGCGCCTCCCACGTCCGCTTGGCGATCGTGCTGGCCGGCTTGATGCCGTTGACCTTCTGGAACGCCCAGACGGCCGCCAGCGTCGTGCCGCCGTACCGGCCGTCGGCCTTGCCCGGCCGGTAGCCCAGCTCGGTCAGCCGCTTCTGCAGCCAGGTGACGGCCTTGCCCTTGGCGCCCAGCTTGAGCGTCTTGCGGGGCGCGCTGTCGGGGGCCGTGGCGGGAGCGGCGGCGGGCACCGACTGTGCGCCCGCCCCGAGGGGAACGGTATGCGTGACGGCGGGCGAGGTGTGCGTACGTTGCGGCGTCTGGGTCCCGCAGCCCGAGAGCACGACGGCGCCGGCCGTCAGCAGCGCAGCCATCCCGGGCAACCGTCGAGCCCTCACCCGTACCACCTCTCACACCATTTCAGAGCGGATCAAAGGACCTTATACCAATCACCACGAATGGGTAATCAAGCGGTCAACCTGTTTAGAGTGTCTCCATGTCTGAAAAGTTGCCGGCCAACGCCGTCGTCGTGGAGGCCGCGCTGCGTGAGCGGGGGGCGAGCGGCGAGATCGTCGTCCTGCCCGAGAAGGCGCCCACGGCGGCCGCCGCCGCCGCCCAGCTGGGGTGCGAGGTGGGAGCGATCGCCAACAGCCTGATCTTCGACGCCGACGGGGCGCCGCTGCTCGTGCTGACCAGCGGGGCGCACCGCGTGGACGTGGAGCTCATCGCCCGCACGGCGGGCGTCCAGAAGGTACGCCGCGCGACGCCCGAGTTCGTCCGCGCCGCCACCGGCCAGCCCATCGGCGGCGTCGCCCCGGTGGGGCACCCGGCGCCGGTGCGGACCCTGGTGGACAACTGGCTGAGCAAGCACGAGGTGGTGTGGGCGGCCGGCGGGCATCCGTCAACGGTGTTCCCGACCACCTTTGACGAGCTTGTACGCATCACCGGGGGCACTGCGGTGGACGTCGAGTAGTGTGCGACGGGTGATCGAGTTTCGCGGGGCGGGGCCGGCCGCGTTCACCGAGCGGCTGGAGACGGTGATCGGCATTTACACGGCAGCGATGAACCCGCCCCGGGACCAGATCACCGGCCGCAAGTCCATCATGCGAAATCATGCGACATATCCGCATTTTCAATGTTATTTCGCGGAATTGCGCGATTCGTCCCCGTCTGGGGAGGTGCCGGAAACCCGAGTCGTCGGCTTCGCGTACGGCTTCCGCGGCGCGCCCGGGCAGTGGTGGCATGACGTGGTGTTCAGGGCGCTCTCGGAGCAGTCGGGCCGGGAGGTGGCCAACGCCTGGCTCGGGTACGCGTTCGAGCTGGCCGAGATCCATGTGCACCCCGATTACCAGGGCAAAGGCATCGGCCGGGCCATGATCAGGACGCTGTGCGCGGGCCGCCGCGAGCGCACGGCCGTCCTGTCCACCCACGACCAGCCCACTGCCGCCCGCCACCTCTACGCCAGCCTCGGCTTCACGGACCTGCTGACGAGATTCGTCTTCCCGGGCGGCTACGAGGAGTACGCGATCGCCGGCCGTCCTCTGCCCTTCACCTGAGGGTGCCGCTGATGAAGGCGTGACTCATGGGTTTATCGCCGCATACCCAAGGGCATCGTAGTTAACGGAAAGTGACGGATCCTTTACATGCCGTCTACCCCTGTCCCCCCGCCCGTCACCCGCCCGGTCCCCCTGCGGGCGGGTGACGGGCTCACCACTTTCAGGGCCCACGTGACGCCGTAACGGCGCCCGGCCCTGTGCGGGGTCAGACAGCGTCTCCCTGGAGGCCCCCAGCCCTGGTCGGCGGGTGGGTGCCGCTGGGCGACCGTCACGAAGAAGGGGGTTGGATCAGGCGGAGAGGGTTATCGGCGCGATGCGCTGGAACACCTCGCGCGTGGCGCTGGAGCGGTTGAACGTGATGAAGTGGATGCCCGGCGCGCCCTCGTCCAGCAGCCGCTGGCACAGCTCGGCCCCGTGATCGATGCCCAGCCGCCGCACCGCGCCCGGATCGTCCGCGACCTCCTCGAAGCGCGCCGCCACCTCCGGCGGGAACGGCGCCCCCGACAGCTGCTCGGAGCGCGCGATCGTGCTCATCTGCGTCACCGGCATGATGCACGGGATGATCGGCGTGTCGCAGCCCCGGGCCGCCACCCGGTCCCGCAGCCTCAGGTAGTCCTCCGCCTGGAAGAACATCTGCGTGATCGCGTAGTCGGCCCCGGCCTCGCACTTGCGCACGAAGTATTCGGTGTCGGCCTCGATGGACGGCGAGCGGGGGTGCTTGTAGGGGAAGGCGGCCACGCCGACGCAGAAGTCGCCCGCCTGCCTGATCAGCCGCACCAGCTCCTCGGCGTAGAGCACGCCCTCGGGGTGCTGCACCCACTCGGCGGTGGGGTCGCCCGGGGGGTCGCCGCGCACGGCCAGGATGTTGCGCACCCCGGCGTCGGCGAAGCGCCCGATCAGGTGGCGCAGCTCGCGGATCGAGTGGTTGACCGCGGTGAAATGCGCGACAGGCGTGAGCGTGGTGCCGTGGGCGATCCGCTCCACGATGTCGACCGTGCGGTCGCGGGTGGAGCCGCCCGCGCCGTACGTCACCGACACGAAGGTCGGCCGCAGCGACTCCAGCTCCCTGATCGCCCGCCACAGCTGCCGCTCGCCCTCGTCGGTCTTCGGCGGGAAGAACTCGAACGAGAACGTGCGGCCACCGGAAGCGAGCATCTCGCGAACGGTGGGAACACGATCGGGCCGGATTGAGGGTCGACCAAGCGCCATGGCCCAAGGTTACAGGTACCCCGGCCGGAGCGACGGGTACGCCGGACACGCTTGAACGTGAGCCGGGATCGGAGCGCGCTCGCCCGGCCACTAGTCTCAAGACATGACCACTGACGCCGCGCGTATGCAGCACCTGCGCACGCACGTGGAGCGGGCCCTGGGCGAGTTCGTCGAACGGCAACTGCCCGCCCTCGGCGACCCCGATCTGGAGCCGCTGCGCACGGCCGCTGACGACCTGCTGGCCGGCGGCAAGCGGCTGCGTCCCGCGTTCTGCTACTGGGGCTGGCGCGGCGCGGGCGGCACCGACGTGCCCGAGATCTTCACCGCGGCTGCCTCGCTGGAATTACTGCAGGCCAGCGCGCTCGTACACGACGATGTGATGGACAAGAGCGACCTGCGCAGGGGCATGCCGGCCGCGCACCGCCGCTTCCAGGCCATGCACGAGAAGGCCGGCTGGCACGGCTCGGCGGAGCAGTTCGGCGAGGGGGCGGCGATCCTGCTGGGCAACCTGCTGCTGCTCTGGTCGGGTGAGATGTGGCGCACCAGCGGCCTGCCCCGCGCGTCGCTGGAGGCGGCTCAGCCCGTGCACGACCACATGCGTACCGAGCTGATGTGCGGTCAATACCTCGACCTGCTGGAGCAGGCGCACGGGGAGAACACGTTCGACTCGGCTCTGCGGGTGGCGCTGTTCAAGAGCGGCAAGTATTCGGTGGAGCAGCCGCTGAGGCTTGGGCTCGTGCTCGCCGCCCAGGAGCTCGCGCCGTGGATGGACGATCTGTGCACCGGGTACGGCACGCGGGTGGGGATCGCGTTCCAGCTGCGTGACGACATCCTGGGCGTGTTCGGCGACCCGGCGCAGACGGGCAAGCCGGCGGGGGACGACCTGCGCGAGGGCAAGCGCACGATGCTCATCGCCCGTACGCTCGCGGCGGCGTCCCCGGGCCAGGCCGAGACGGTCCGGCGCCTGCTCGGGGATCCGGGGCTGGACGCGGACGGGGTGGCCACGCTGCGGCGGATCATCGAGGGCACGGGGGCGCTGCGGGAGTGCGAGGACCTGATCGGCGACTACCTGGGCGCGGCGCTGACCGCGCTCGACCAGGCCCCGATCACCGCCGAGGCCCGCACCGCGCTGACCGACCTCGCCATCGCCGCCACATCCCGCAAGGCCTGACCTTCCCACCGGTCGCGAACGCGCCACCGGACAGAAACCCCGCTGTCGCACAGCGCCACGCGTCCGAACAGCAGCCGTCCCACCGGGCACGTCTGTGGGCGGGCGCGTCGCTGGAGCGGGCCTGTCAAGCCGGCCAAGCGCCTCGGCGGCGGCGAGCGCCAGTCGGCACCATACGGTAGGCCGGCCGGACTGCAGGCCAGACGGCCGGACGGCAGGGCGGTCTGTCGGGGCGACCGGCCGTCAGTCAGGCGACCGGCCGTCAGTCAGGCGACCGGCCGTCAGTCAGGCGACCGGCCGTCAGTCAGGCGACCGGCCGTCAGTCAGGCGACCGGCCGTGTCAGCAGGCGACCGGCCGTCAGCCGGCCGCGGCTGCCGACAGGCGCTTGGAGAACTCGGCTGCCGCCGCGCCCGGGTCGTCGGCGTCGGTGATGGCGCGTACCACCACCACCCGGCGAACCCCGTATGACATGACCTCGTCCAGGTTGGCGAGGTCGATGCCGCCGATCCCGAACCACGGCCGCGACGTCCCCAGCGACGCCGCGTGCCGCAGCAGCGCGGGCCCGGGGGCCGGGCGGCCGGGCTTGGTCGGTGTGGGCCAGATGGGCCCGCAGCAGAAGTAGTCGACGCCCTCCTCCACCGCCGCCGCGGAAGCCTCGGCGGTGGAGTGGGTGGATCGTCCGATGACGATGTCGTCGCCGAGTATCTCTCGCGCGACCGTCACAGGAAGATCGTCTTGCCCCAGGTGGAGCACGTCGGGCCGGGCGGCGTAGGCGATGTCCGCCCGGTCGTTGACGGCCAGTAGTTTGCCGTGCCGGTCGCAGGCGTCGCGGAAGACTTCGAGGAGGGCGAGTTCGTCGCGTGCCTCCAGGCCCTTCTCCCGCAGCTGGATGATGTCCACGCCGCCGGCCAGCACCGAGTCGAGGAACTCCGCGAGGTCGCCGCGGTCGCGGCGGCCGTCGGTGCAGAGGTAGAGGCGGGCCTCAGAAAGCGAGGGCTTGGGCACGCCGCTTGACCTCCGTGTGACGGCCGGCCTTGATCGCCTCGATGGGCGACCCCGGCAGGGACTCGTCGGGGGTGAAGAGCCAGCGCAGTGCTTCGACGTCGTCGTAGCCGGCGTCCTGCAACACGGTCAGTGTGCCGGGCAGGCCCTTCATCACGTCCTTCCCATCGAGGAACACCGCGGGCACCTGCGGCCCGCCGCTGCCCCGGCGCACGCCGAGGAGCTTGTGGTCCTTCAGGAGCTGCTTGGCCCGCCCTATGGGAAGCTCAAGGCGCTGGGCCACTTCGGGGAGCGTCAGCCACTCGTCCACGAGCTGGTCGGTCTCCCGGTCGATCTGTGCAACAGAAAGCGTCACGAAACCACAACTACCACATGCCGTGCTTGCTCAAACAACACAATCTCGTAGGGATACTTCTGGATCTACCAGGCGTTCCGCGTCGAGACGGTGTCCCGCGCCGATGATTCTGCGTCCCTGTACGAGATCTCGCGGCCGATCCACGGCGAGCACCGCGGCCAGGGCGCCGTCGGCGGCGAGCCAGACGGCCGACCACTTGCCTTCCGGGTCGCCGCGGTAGATGAGCCGCTCCCCCGCCGGGTGGTGCCCGGCGTACTGGACCATGTGCCCGAACTGCTCCGACCAGAAGTACGGCACCGGGTCGTAGACCGCGTCCTCGCCCAGCAGCGTGGCGGCGGCGACCTCGGGGGCGTTGAGCGCGGTGTCCCAGTGCTCGATCCTGAGCCGGGTACGGAAGCGGCGCGACCACCAGGCGGCGCAGTCCCCGACGGCGACCGTGTTCGGCAGGGAGGCCCGCAGGTGCTCGTCGACGACGACGCCGTTGTGCAGGTCGATGTCGGCGTCGGCCAGCCATTCGACGGCGGGCCGCACGCCGATGCCGGTCACGACCACGTGGGCCTCGACGAACTCGCCGTCCACCAGCCGCACGCCGCCCTCGTCCACGGACCGGACCATGGTGTTCAGCCGCAGGTCGATGCCCTCGTACCAGCGCTGGGTACGGGCCCCGATCTCCGTGCCGACGGCGGTCGCGAGCGGGGTGGCGGCCGCCTCGATCACCGTGACCGCGCAGCCGGCGCGGCGGGCGGCGGTGGCCACCTCGGCGCCGATCCAGCCGGCGCCGATGATCGCCACCCGGGCGCCGGGCACGAGCATGGCCCTGAGCTCGTGGGCGTCGTCGAGGGTGCGCAGCACGTGCTGGGGCCCGTCGCCGGGCAGCCTGATCGGCTCGGATCCGGTGGCGATGACCAGGCCGTCGTAGCCGACTTCGCCCTCGGTGGTCTCCACGACGCCCGCGCGCAGCGCCTTGGCGCCCACGCCCGGGCGGAAGGCGACGTCGAGTGCGGTGAGGTCGGTGTCGACGAAGCTGCTGTCGGCCTCGCCGAGGAGCACGCTCTTGGACAGGGGCGGGCGGTCGTAGGGGCGATGCCGCTCCTGCCCGATCAGCGTGATTCTGCCGCCGAACCCTCGCCCACGCAGGGCCTCCACCGTGCGGACGCCCGCCAGGCCCGCTCCCACCACCACGACATTGTCCACGTTCATGACCTTAACGGGGGCCGTTCTTGGACGTCGCACCGAGGCCGTAGGCTGAGGAGGTAAAGACGCGCGGGAGTCCGGCCGTTACCGGGCTGAGAGGAAGGCTGCACCGGGCCTTCGACCGCAAGACACCTGATCCGGATCATGCCGGCGAAGGGAGCGCATGTGGATGTGATCGTAGGCGGCGGGATCGTCGGACTGTCCATCGCGTGGCGGATGGCCCGGGCGGGGCGCGCGGTCACCGTGGTGGATCCGGCTCCGGCCTCGGGGGCCTCCTACGCGGCGGCGGGGATGCTGGCCCCGGTCAGCGAGGTGACGTACACGGAGGCGCCGCTGCTGCGGCTGGGCATGGCGTCACTGCGCCGCTGGCCGTCCTTCGCCGCCGAGCTCGCCCAGGACGCCGGCCTCACCGGGCGCAGCGACGACGCCCTGGCCACGGCGGGCGGCATCTCGGACGGGACGGCCCGGTCCGGCGACGGCGATCCGGGGACGACCGCCGAGGTGGCCGGGCTCGGGGCGTTCGGCGGGCTGGAGATCGGCGACGCGGCTCGGCACGGGCTGGACCTGCGTGCGGACGGGACGCTCGACGTGGCGTTCGGGGCCGACGATCTCGCGGCGCTGGACGAGCTGGCGGCTTTCATGGACAAGCTCGGGCTGCCGGTCGAGCGGCTGACCGGGCGCGAGTGCCGCCGCCTGGAGCCCATGCTGGCCCCGTCGGTGCGCGGCGGGCTGCTGGCTCCCGGCGACGCCTGGGTGGATCCGCGCCGCGTGACGGCGGCCCTGCTCGCGGCCCTGGAGCGGCTGCGGGTGCCGCTGGTGCGGGCGCGTGCCGCGGGCCTCCTGCGCGACGAGGACGGCAGGGTCATCGGGGTACGCCTGGAGCCGCCGACGGGTGCCCCCGGCACGCCGCGAGAGGAATCTGAGCCGCCGTCCGAGCTGCGGGCGGAGCGGGTCGTCCTGGCGGCGGGGGCCTGGAGCGGCGAGCTGGCCGAGGTGCCGGTGCGGCCGGTCAAGGGGCAGATCATGCGGTTGCGTTCCCCGCAGCCGCTGCTCAGCCGGTGCGTACGCGGCACCGTGCACGGCTCGTACGTCTACCTCGTCCCTCGCGGCGACGGCGAGCTGGTCGTCGGGGCCACCCAGGAGGAGCTGGGGTTCGACACCAGGGTGACCGCGGGCGGGCTCTACGAGCTGCTGCGCGACGCCAGAGAGCTGGTGCCGGGCGTGACCGAGCTGGAGATCGCCGACGTGGTGGCCGGGCTGCGGCCGGGCACGCCGGACAACCTGCCGATCATCGGCCCGAGCGGGACGCCGGGGCTCGTCCTGGCCACCGGGCACTACCGGGGCGGTGTGCTGCTCGCGCCGCTCACGGCGGCGCTCGTGCTGGGCGACGCGGGCGATTCGAGCGGCTTGGGCGACTTGGGTGGCTCGGGCGACTTTGGTGGCTTGGGCGACTTGGGTGGGTCAGGCGACTTGGGTGGGTCAGGCGACTTGGGTGGCGAAGAAGGTCGGCTGGCGGCGTTGTGCTCGCCGGGGAGGTTTCAGGAAATCTCATGATTGTGACGATCAACGGGGCCGCGCACGAGGTCGCCGACGGCACGACCGTGGCGCAGGCCGTACGGACCTTGACCACGGCCACCACCGGGGTGGCCGTGGCCGTGAACGACGAGGTGGTCACGCGGAGCGCCTGGGAGACGACGGCGCTCAGCGACCGCGACCGCATGGAGGTGCTGACGGCGGTGCAAGGTGGATGATCTGATCATCGCCGGGGAGAAGTTCTCCTCCCGGCTCATCATGGGGACCGGCGGCGCGCCTTCCCTGGAGGTGCTCGACCACGCGCTGGCCGCGTCCGGCACCGAGCTGACCACGGTCGCCATGCGGCGGCTGGACCCCGGGGCCCGCGGCTCCGTTCTGGACGTGCTGCGCAAGCGGGACATCAAGGTGCTCCCGAACACGGCCGGCTGCTTCACGGCGGGCGAGGCCGTGCTGACGGCGCGGCTGGCCAGGGAGGCGCTCGGCACGAACTGGGTCAAGCTGGAGGTCATCGCCGACGAGCGGACGCTGCTGCCCGACCCGATCGAGACGTTCGACGCGGCCGAGCGGCTGGTGGCGGAGGGCTTCGTGGTGTTGCCGTACATCGGCGACGACCCGGCGCTGGCCCGGCGGCTGGAGCAGGCCGGCTGCGCGGCCGTGATGCCCCTGGGGGCGCCGATCGGCTCGGGGCTGGGCATCCGCAACCCGCACAACATCGAGCTGATCGTGGAGGCCGCCTCGGTGCCCGTGATCCTCGACGCGGGCATCGGCACGGCCAGCGACGCCGCGCTGGCGATGGAGCTGGGCTGCGACGCCGTGCTCCTGGCCACGGCGGTCACCCGGGCGCAGCGGCCCGATCTCATGGCGGCGGCCATGAAGTCGGCGGTGGTGGCCGGGCGGCTGGCGCGGCAGGCGGGCCGCATCCCGCGCCGCCGCTACGCCGAGGCGTCCTCCCCGATGACCCCCTGACACGTCCCGCCGGCACGTGATCACGCCACGCCACGATGCCGCCGTGCCCGCCCCTGGGGCGGGCACGGCGGCGGGGTTGTGACGCAGGTGGGGCTGTGTCCGGTTCGGCGGGCGTGGGCACGTTCCATCGAGCACGGCTCCGCATCGGTTTCGGGCGGTGGGGCCCTGCCAGTGGCAAAACGCCCGTAAACTCTGCTGGGTGGACACGACGACTGCGGACCCCCTGGTCGGGCGGCTCCTCGATGGGCGCTATCGCATCGAGAGCCGGATCGCCCGGGGCGGTATGGCGACCGTCTACCTCGCGCTGGACGTCCGGCTCGACCGCACGGTGGCGCTGAAGGTCATGCACCGCTCGCTCGCCGAGGACCCGGCGTTCGTCAGGAGGTTCATCGGCGAGGCGAAGTCGGTGGCCAGTCTCTCCCACCCCAACGTGGTGCACGTCTTCGACCAGGGCACCGACAACGACGTCGTCTACCTGTCGATGGAATACGTGCCGGGCCGGACGCTGCGCGACATCCTGCGCGATCGCGGCCGGCTGCCCGCCCGCGAGGCGCTCGAGATCATGATCCCGGTGCTCGCCGCCCTGGGCGCGGCCCACCAGGCCGGGCTGGTGCATCGCGACGTGAAGCCGGAAAACGTCCTGATGACCGACGACGGCCGGGTCAAGGTCGTCGACTTCGGCCTGGCCAGGGCCATCGAGGCGACCAACCAGACCCGTACCGGCGTGATGATCGGCACGATCGGCTACATGGCGCCCGAACAGGTCACCACCGGCGCCGCCGACGTGCGCAGCGACGTCTACGCCGCGGGCATCATGCTGTTCGAGCTGGTGACGGGGCAGCAGCCTTACGACGGCGAGACGCCGATGTCGGTGGCCTACCGGCACGTGCACGACACCGTGCCGGCGCCGTCGTCGCTGGTCCCCGAGGTGCCGCCGCTGGTCGACACGCTCGTGGCGAACGCGACGGCCCGTGAGCCCGGGGACCGTCCCGCCGACGCGACCGCCATGCTCGTCGCGGCCGTGGACGCGCACCGGATGTTGCCGCGGACGTCCACTCCGCCGCTGTCGCACTCCCAGCCCCACGGGCTTCACCAGCCGCCCACGCCGTCCCAGCCCAACGCCAGGACGGCCGTTCACGCCGCGCAGTCGGCGCCTCAGGCGGCGCCGGCGCACACGCTGATCCAGCCGCGGGCTGAGATGCCGCAGCGGCGCGGGTTCCGGCCCAACTGGTTCCTGGTGATACTGGCCGGCGTGATGGTCGTCGCCGTCGCGCTGACCGGGTGGTACTTCGCCCAGCCTGAATACGTCGCCGTACCCGAGTTGGTGGGCAAGAGCCTGGCCGTGGCCGAGAAGAACGCCGCCCGGGCCGGGCTCAAGATCAAGACGGTGGACGGCAAACACGACGAGAACGTCGCCGAAGGGCTCGTGCTCCGCACCGACCCGGTGGCCGAGACCGAGGTGGAGCGGGGCGCCACGATCACCTTGGTGCCCTCGCTCGGGCCCAAGCGCGTGGTCGTGCCCGATGTCGCGGGCATGACCGGCAACGACGCCCGCGACAAGATCGCCGCCGCTGGGCTGACCGTGGGGACGGTCACGCGAGTGGCCAACACGGAGGTCGAGCGCGACAAGGTCATCCGCACCTCTCCTCAGAACGGCGAGAAGGTCAAGGAAGGCGCGAAGATCGCCATCTTCGTGAGCGCCGGGCTGGTCATGCCGGACGTCGGCGGCATGCCGAAGGACGAGGCCGCCGCCTACCTCGGCCAGCAGGGCTTCCAGGTGCAGGTCCAGGAGGTGGACGACGACGCCGAGCCGTGCACGGTGATCGCTCAGACGCCCAAGGCCAAGGCCGAGGTGGACCCGGGCGCGCAGGTCATGGTCACGGTGGCGCGGTGCCAGGACTTCCTCAACTGGTTCGGGCGCGGTGACGATGACGACGAGGCTCGTGACGATCAGCAGTTCACCCTGGTGCCCGGGGTGATCGGCAAGGACGTCAAGGACGCCAAGTCGGAGTTGGAGGCGCTCGGGTTCAAGGTGCGGGTGCAGCGGCTCGGGAATCGCGGCGTGGTGCAGTTCCAGCGGCCTCTTCCCAACAGCGAGCGCCCGGCCGGCTCCACGGTCTTCCTCTGGCACTGACGCCCGGCGGTGCGACCGGTCCCGGCCGCACCGTCACGGGTGCGGGATGCTCCTCAGCCGCCGGTGTCAGGTCAGGTGGCCGTGGAGGCGGACTCTGGCCAGGCCGCCGTCAGGGTAGATGTCGACGCGTACATGAGTGACGGGGTCCGTGTGGTCGAGCCTGAAGCGGTGGGAGGTGTCGGGCTGGAGGCGGGTCCGGGGCAGGAGGTCCACGTGGCGCGCGTCCGGGCCTTCACCGTCGAGGCCCGTCAGGGAGACCCAGCCGGGGGCGTTGAAGAGCAGGTTCGTGGTGTCGATCTCGGCGAGCCGGATGATGCCGCGGCCGGCCAGGCGGATCACGAGCCAGTCGTTGCCCTCGTCCCGGCGCCGCGCGGTCTCCCAGCCTTCCGCCTGGTGGCGGGCCAGCCCGGGGAAGATGACGTTGTTGGGCGCCGAGTAGAACTCGTTGGAGCAGGCGGTGACCAGGGCGCCGTTCTGGAGGGCGGCCAGGTCGAGGCTGAGGCCCTCGTGGACGGACAGGTCGGGCCGGGGCTCGCCGTGCACGCGGAGGCGGGCGACGCCCCCGTCGGGGAAGATGTTGAGCCGTACGTGGGTGTAGCGGCCCTCGTCGGTGACGGTGAGGTGATGCTCGGCGTCCCCCTTGAGCTCGGATCTCGGGACGATCTCCACCCAGTCGGCGGCCAGCAGCTCGGCCGGTGACGGATAGCCGACGACGGCCGCGGCCTCGACGGAGGCGTGCGGCGGGTAGTTGCCCTTGAACCAGGCCGTGTCGATCACCACGCCGCGGATCACGCCGGGGATCCCGAGGCGCACCAGCGCCCAGTCGTGGCCGGGCTCGCGGCGGCGGCGGGTCTCCCAGCCGTCGTAGACCTGGCCCTTGTTGCCGAACGTCTCCGCCTGGAAGCCGGGCCGCCCCGGCCGGATCAGGCTCTCCTTCTCGGCGAACGACTCGTCGCTGGCGGCCACGACGGAGCCGCCGAGCGTGCGCAGGGCGAGGTCCGGCAGGGTGATGAAGCGCGACATCTATTTCTCTCCCAAGATCATGTGCTGCTCGGCCGGCTCTCCGGCCATCATGCGCTGCCCGGCAGGCAGGAAGCGTCCGTGCGGCTCGCCGTCCACCGGACGCCCCCGCAGCCACGTGGTCAGGACGGCGCCCTTGAGTACGCGGCCGTGGTACGGGGTGACCGGGTTCTTGTGGTGCAGGCGGGCGGCGTCCACGGGGTTGTCGGCGACGGGATCGAAGGCGACCAGGTCGGCATCATTGCCCGGCTTTATGCCGCCTTTTCCAGAAATTTCGGCCAACGCCGCCGGATTGGCGGACATCCAGCGCACCACATCACCCAGCCCGTACCCCCGGCGGGACGCCTCCGTCCACACGGCGGGCAACCCGAGCTGGAGCGAGGCGATGCCGCCCCAGGCGGCGGCGAAGTCGGGCACCTTCAGGTCGGCAGGGGACGGCGAGTGGTCGGACACGACACAGCTCAGCACACCTCTCGCCAGCCCGTCCCACAGCCGGTCCCGGTTGACCTCGGAGCGGATGGGCGGGCAGCACTTGTACGCCGTGGCCCCCTCCGGCACCTGCTCGGCCGTCAGCGTCAGGTAGTGAGGGCACGTCTCGGCCGTGACCGCCACGCCACCGGCCTGCGCGGCCTCCAGCACGTCCAGGCAGTCGGCGCTGGAGACGTGCAGGATGTGGACCCGGGCGCCGGTCTCCCTGGCCAGCTCGACGACCCGCTCGACGGCGCTGCGCTCCGACGTCCCGGGCCGCGATTCCAGGAATTCCGGATAGGTGGGGCCGGCGGGCTCCCGCAGCAGGGCCGGGTCCTCGGCGTGCACCACCATCAGCCCGCCGCCGCCCGCCGGAGCTCGGAACCCGGCGATCTCCTCCAGCGCCCGCCGCAGGTCGGCGTGCTCCAGAGGCGGGAACTCGTCCACCCCCGACGGCGACATGAAGCACTTGAACCCGTACACGCCGCGCTCGTGCAGCGGCGCGAGCTCCTTGACGTTGCCCGGCACGGCCCCGCCCCAGAACCCGACGTCCACGTGGCACTGCCCGCGCGCGGCCGCGAGCTTCTCCTCCAGAGCCGCCACGCTGACCGTGGGCGGCAGGGAGTTGAGCGGCATGTCGACGATCGTGGTGACGCCGCCCGCGGCCGCCGCCCTGGTGGCCGAGTCGAACCCCTCCCAGTGCGTGCGCCCGGGCTCGTTGACGTGGACGTGCGTGTCGACCAGCCCGGGGAGCAGCGCCAGGTCGCGCAGGTCGATGTCCTCGGCGGCGTCGAGCGGCGCGGCGTAGTCGTACAAGGCGATGATCTTCTCTCCCTGTACGGCCACCGCGGCCGCCCGCTCCCCTTCCGGCGTGACGGTCCGGCGGGACCGGACCACGAGGTCCAGCTGCGTCATTTACTCCCCTTCGAGATGGTCGGCGGCGATCCTGGCGGCGAGTTGCTCCAGCAGGGGCCCGGCCTCCGCCATGCAGCGGGCGAGGTCGGGCTCCAGGTCCGTGAGGGCGTACGCGGCCTGGATGCCGGCGGCCTTCAGCTCCTCGTCGCTGAGCGTACGCCGCCCGCAGACGGCCACCACCGGCACGCCCGCCTTGGCCGCCGCCTGGGCCACGCCGATCGGCGCCTTGCCGCGCAGTGACTGCTCGTCCAGCGACCCCTCACCGGTGACGACCAGCCGCGCGCCCTGGACGTGGGTGCCGAACCCGAGCAGGCCCAGCAGGTAGTCGATGCCGGGCCGGATGTCGGCGTGCAGGAACGCCAGCGCCGCGAACCCGACCCCGCCGGCCGCCCCCGCCCCGGGCGCCCCGGCGACGCCCATGGGACGGGGAGTGTCGTCATGCTCGACCGCCCCGAGCAGCCCGTGGGTCTGTGTGGCCACGGCCGCCAGCCGGGAGAGCGCCGCTTCCAGCGTCGTGACATCCTCAGGTGTGGCGCCCTTCTGGGGTCCGTACACGGCGGCGGCCCCGTGCGGGCCGAGCAGCGGGTTGTCCACATCGCTCGCCACCACGAACTCAACCCCAGAGATATCCATAAATCCGGACATGTCGATGCGATCCAGCCCCTTCAACGCCGCCCCGCCCCGAGGGAGCTCGTTCCCGCCCGCGTCCAGCAGCCGGACCCCGAGCGCCTGTGCCATGCCCGCTCCCCCATCCGTGCACGCGCTGCCGCCCAGCCCCAGCACCACCCGCTTGGCCCCGCGCCGCACGGCGTCCGCGACGAGCTCGCCCGTGCCGTAGCTGGTGGCGGTCAGCGGCTCGCGCTCGCCCGGCAGGCGGCGCAGCCCGGACGCCTCCGCCAGCTCGACCACCGCCGTGCCGTCCCCAGGGTGCCGGCCGTACGAGGCGGGGATGCGCTCCCCCGTCGGCCCGGTCACCTCGATCGTGATCCGTTCGAAGCCGCAGGCCACGGCGGCGTCAACGGTCCCGTCGCCGCCGTCGGCCACCGGGAGCTCCACCGTGGGAACGCCGAGTCCCGCCGACACCCGCCGGGCCACCTCGGCCGCCGTCAGCGATCCCTTGAACTTGTCCGGGGCGACCAGAACATGCTGAACCACTACGAACTCCCACACGATGATGAACAATGGCCGGACACGCCTTCCTGCCCGGTGCGAGCGGGCAGGAAGGCGTGACGCTCATCATCCCTCAGCCCGTCCGCTGGCCGGCGCGCAGGTGGTTGAAGACGAGGTTCAGCACGATCACCAGCAGGCTGCCGGTGCTGATGCCGCTGTTGAGCACGGTCTGGGCCCAGTCGGGGAAGCCGGCGTAGAACTCGGGCGCCCCGACCGGGATGGCGGCCACCCCGATGGACACCGCCACGATGACGAGGTTGTGGTTGCCCTCGAAGCTCACCTTGGTCAGCGTCCGGATGCCGGAGGCGGCCACGGTGCCGAACATGGCGATCCCGGCCCCGCCGAGCACCGGCTGCGGGATGGCCGCGACCACCGCGCCGAGCACGGGGATCAGGCCGAGCACCACGAGGATGCCGCCGGCCGCCGCCACGACCCAGCGGCTGCGTACGCCGGTCAGCCCGACGAGGCCGACGTTCTGGGCGAAGGCGGTGTAGGGGAAGGTGTTGAAGACGCCGCCCAGCGCCGTGGAGAACCCGTCGGCCCGCAGCCCGTCCGCCAGCCGCCGCGGCGTGAGCTCCGACCCGGTCATCTCCGCCACGGCCACGAAGTCGCCGGTGGTCTCGGTCATGGACACGAGCATGACCACGCACATCGAGATGATCGCGGTGACGTGGAAGGTCGGCAGCCCGAACGCGAAGGGCGTGCTGATGCCGAACAACCCGGCCGAGCCGACGTGCGAGAAGTCGGTGAAGCCCAGCGGGATCGCCACCACCGTGCCGGCGACGATGCCCACCAGCACCGCGACCCTGCCGAGGAAGCCCTTCGACAGCCGGTAGACGGCCAGGATGAGCAGCAGCACGGCCGCGGCCATGGCGATGTTGCGCGGCTGCCCGTAGGTGGGGCTGCCGACTCCTCCCGCGGCCCAGTTCGCGGCGACGGGCAGCAGCGACATCCCGATGATCGTGATGATGGTGCCGGTGACGAGCGGCGGGAAGAACCTCACGATCCTCGCGAAGTAGGGTGCGACCGCCACGACGAGCAGCCCGGAGACGATGACGGCGCCGTAGATGGCGGGCAGCCCGCCCTGCGTGGTGCCGATCAGCACCATCGGCGTGACGGCCGCGAACGTACAGCCCTGCATGATCGGCAGCCGCACGCCGAACCGCCACACGCCCACGCACTGGATGAGCGTGGCGATGCCGCTGATGAGGAGGTCGGCGTTGATCAGGTAAGCCAGCTGGTCGGGAGGCAGCTTCAGCGCGCCGCCCACGATGAGCGGCACCGCCACCGCGCCCGCGTACATCGCCAGCACGTGCTGCAGTCCCAGCGTGCCCAGCTGCGCCGCCGGCAGCCGCGCGTCGACCGGATGCACCTCGTTCGCCATGGCTACTCCAAGGGAGTTGGGGGGTGACCTCCAGTGAAACAATGCGGACCCCCGCGAACCTATGCACATGGACATCAACCGCCGCCCCCTCCACCCGTCGCCAGGTGTGTGATCCTCCAACTACGCTCACTCCAGAGAAAGGGGCGATTGTGCGGATTTCGGCGCGGCAGAGGCAGGCGAGGCTCGCCACGAGACACCGGCTCGCGGTCAAGGCGGCCACTCCGGAGGAAGCGGCCGCGTCGGTGGTCGCGCTGCACGGCTCGGACCCGGCCACGGTGTTCCTGTCGGCGGGCGCGCGGCTGGCCGCCCCCGGCCCGGAGCCGGTCGAGCGGGCCCTCTACGCCGACCGCACGCTGGTGCGGATGCACGGGATGCGGCGGACGGTGTTCGTGGTGCCGGCCGAGCTCGTGCCGGTCGTCCACCACTCCTCGAACCTGGCCGTCGCCCGTCGGGAGCGCGCGTCGATGCTGAAGGCCTTCGCCGCGGGCGGCTGGGACGAGGCGGGGTTCAAGGACGTCGAGGCGTCCGTGCTGCGGATCCTGGCGGAGGTGGGAGAGGCGACGACGCAGGAGCTGAGCGCGCTGGAGCCGCGGCTGCGCGAGCAGGTCAGGGTGGCCGTGGGCAAGCCGTACGAGGGGGTCGTCAGCGTGGGGTCGCGGCTGCTGCCGCTGATGGCGATGGACGGCCTGCTGGTACGGTGCGGCCGCTCGTCAGGCACGTGGATCAGCGCCCGGCACCAATGGAGCCTGGCCCCGGAGCTGCCCGAGCTCGCGGTGCCGGACGCGCAGGCGGAGCTGGTACGCCGCTGGCTGGCGGCGTTCGGCCCCGGCACCGAAGCCGACATCAAGTGGTGGACCGGCTGGACGCTCAGGGAGGTGCGCCAGGCCCTGGCCGCGGCCGGAGCGGTCGAGGTGGCGCTGGACGAGGGCGCCGGCTACGTCCTGCCCGGCGATGTGGAGGAGGTCCCCGAGCCGGAACCGCGGGCCGCGCTGTTGCCCGGGCTCGATCCGACCCCGATGGGCTGGCAGGCCCGCGACTGGTATCTGCCGCCCGCGTACCGGGCGCAGCTGTTCGACCGGGCCGGCAACGTGGGACCGACCGTGTGGTGGGACGGCCGGGTGGTGGGCGGCTGGGCGCAGCGGGCGGACGGCGAGGTGGTGTGGCGGCTGCTGGCCGACGTGGGCGCCGAGGCCACGGCCGCCATCGAGGCCGAGGCGGCCGGGCTGGCCGCCTGGCTCGGCGGCGTCACGGTGACCCCGCGCTTCCGCACCCCGCTGGAGCGCGACCTGTCCGCGCTCTAGGAGCCGGGCGCCCGCCCTCCACCGAGCCTCCGGGCCCCGGGAACCACTAGGAGACCGTGCGGATGAACTCCTCGAGCGAGTAACGGCCGTCCTGGTCGGAGTCGGCGGACTCGCTCATCGCCCCCAGCGCCTCGGCGGGGAGGTCGGGGAAGTGCTGCTTCAGCTCGGTCTCGCTGATGTAGCCGTCGCCGTCGGTGTCGATCGACGCGAACGTGCTCTTGAGCTGCGCCAGCCGCTCGTCGGAGAGTTCCGCCACGGGACCGCCTTTCGGGTGCTTATGTCCGGATGTCTCACCTTAATGGTGATGGACTTCCTTGACGGCCCGGAACCCCTGGTCCTCCGCCAGGCGCAGCAACCTTCGCCGCGCCTCGGCCCCGGCACGCCCGGCGGCGTCCTGGGAGACGGTCTTCAGCTCGCCGTCCTCGACCACGGTCCGCCCGCCGACCAGCACCCGGGCCAGCGGCGGCGGAGGCCCGAAGACCAGCGCGCAGACGGGGTCGGCGACCGCCGAGGTGAACGGCCCGTCCATCCGCCACAGGGCGATGTCGGCGAGTTTGCCGGGCTCCAGCGTCCCGATCTCCGCCTCCCGGCCGAGGTTGCGTGCCCCGCCGAGGGTGGCGAGTTCGAGCGCCTGCCTGGCGGTGAGCGCGGCGGGCCCGTACCTGGCGCGCTGGAACAGCAGCGTCTGCCGCATCTCCCCGGCCAGCGGCGTCAGCTCGGAGGAGGCGCTGCCGTCCACGCCGAGCCCGACGTTCGCACCGCGGCGCACCATCTCGGACACGCGGGCGATGCCCGCGCCGAGCCGGCCGTTCGAGGAGGGGCAGTGCGCGGAGCCGGTGCCGGTGGCGGCGAGCTTGCCGATGTCGGCGTCGCTCAGGTGCACGGCGTGCGCGAACCACACGTCCGGCCCCAGCCAGTCCAGTTTCTCCATGTAGTCGACGGGCCGCAGCCCGAACTGGGCCAGGCAGTGCTCGTCCTCGTCGAGGGTCTCGGCCAGGTGCGTGTGCAGGCGCACGCCCTTGGCCCTGGCCAAGGCGGCCGACTCGGTCATCAGCTCGGCGCTGGAGGAGAACGGCGAGCACGGCGCGACGACGACCCGCAGCATCGAGGAGAACGACGGGTCGTGGTAGGTGTCGACGGCCTCCGCCGTGGCGGCGAGGATGTCGTCGAGCTCCTCCACCACGGCGTCCGGAGGCAGCCCGCCGTGCGACTGACCCCTGTCCATGGAGCCGCGTGCCGGGTGGAAGCGGATGCCGATCTCGCGTGCCGCCTCGATCCCGGCCGCGAACAGGTCTCCCCGGCCCTTGGGGAAGATGTAGTGGTGGTCGCTGGAGGTGGTGCAGCCCGACAGCGCCAGCCAGCCGAGCCCCGCCGAGGCGGCCCCCTTGACCACGTCGGCGTCCATGGCGGCCCACACCTGGTAGAGCGCCACCAGCCACTCGAACAGCGTGGCGTCCTGCGCGAGCCCCTGCGAGGCCCACTGGTACAGGTGGTGGTGGGTGTTGACCAGCCCGGGTGTGGCCAGGCATCCGGTGCCGTCGACGCGCACGACGTCCGGATCCCCGGACGCGCGCGCCAGAACGGGAACGCCTGCGGCGCCGGGACCGAGGGCGACGATCCGGTCCCCCTCGATCCAGATGTGTCCGGACTCGATCTCCGGGCCGGCGACCGGCGCGATGGCCACGTTCTCGATCAGCAGGCTCACGCGACGGTCTCCTTCCCTGGCGCCTTCCGCGCCGCCGCCAGCCGTACCGCGTCGAGGATCTTCTCGTACCCCGTGCACCGGCACAGGTTGCCCGCCAGGGCCTCCCTGATCTCGGCGTCGCTGGGCCGTTCGACGCGCTCCAGCAGGTCGTGGGCCTGCACCACGAGCCCGGGCGTGCAGAAGCCGCACTGCACGGCCCCGCACTCCACGAACGCCTCCTGCACCGGGTCGAGCCTGTCCCCCTCGGCCAGGCCCTCGACGGTACGCACCTGGCGGCCCTCGGCCTGGCCGGCGGCGACCAGGCAGGAGCAGACGGGCACGCCGTCGAGGTAAACGGTGCAGGAGCCGCATTCGCCCTGCTCGCAGGCGTTCTTGGAGCCGGGCAGGCCGAGGCGCTCGCGCAGCACGTACAGGAGGCTCTCGCCCTCCCACACGCCCTCGGCGCTCTCTTCGCGGCCGTTGACGGTGAAGGTGACGCGCATCAGGCGGCCCTCCTTCCGAGGTAGTCGTTCCAGGCCCAGGTGAGCGTGCGGCGGGCCATCACGTCGATGGCGTGCACGCGGTACTCGGCGGTGCCGCGCACGTCGTCGATGGGCGCGGCGGCGGCCGCGCAGAGCCGCCCGAACCGCCTGAGCAGCGCCGGGTCGAGTGCCGGCGTGTCCCAGTCGAGCTCTCTGGCCAGCAGGTCCTCGGCCTCCAGCGCCCGGCGCGGGGTGGGCGCGGCGGAACCGATCCCGGTGCGGACCCGCCGCTCCTCCGGGTGCAGCGCGACGGCGAACGAGCACACCGCGATCACCATGGCGTTGCGGGTGCCGACCTTGGAGAAGTATTGGGGCCCGCTCGCGGGCTTGACGTGCACGGCCTTGATCAGCTCGTCCGGCTCCAGCGCGTTGCGCTTGACCCCGAGGTAGAACGCGGCGGCGGGGATCATCCTGACGCCCCTGCCGCGCGACTCCACCTCGATCACGGCGTCCGTGGCCAGCAGCGGCGGATGGCTGTCGCCGGCGGGCGAGGCCGCGCCGAGGTTGCCGCCGACGGTGCCGCGGTTGCGGATCTGCGGCGAGCCGACCGTGCGCGAGGCTTGCGCCAGCCCGGGCAGCATGCCGCCGAGGTCCTCGATGACGGCCGTGTACGGCACCCCGGCCCCGACCCGGCACACGCCGTCCACCAGGTCCCACTCGCGCAGCTCGGCCACCCGGTTGAGATCGAGCAGCGCGACCGGCCTGCGCACGTCGAAGTTGATCTCGACCATCACGTCGGTGCCGCCCTGGATGGGCACGGCCTCCGGCTGGTCCGCCTTGGCGGCCAGCGCCTCTTCCCATGTCGTGGGCCGCAAGAAGTCCATCTCTGCCTACTCCCAGGCGAATCCGGCGTCGGGTGCGTCCTCGCGCAGCACACTGCCCTCGATCAGGCCGTAAGGGCGGTCGGCCGCGTAGAAGACCTCGTTGTCGTTGTCCAGGCCGAACGGCGACAGGTCCACGAGGAAGTGGTGCTTGTTCGGCATCGCGAGCCTGATCTCGCAGATCTCGCCGCAGGTCGTCAAGGCGCGCTCGCCCATGGCGTAGAGGGTCTGCTGCAGCGAGAGGCTGTGCGTGTCCGCGAACGCCTCCAGCAGGCAGCGACGCACCTCCTCGTACGACTTGCCGTAGGACGAGGTGTCCCCGGTGTGCCGCCACCGGGCCTCGACGGCGGTGGCGAGGATGCGGTCGGTGGTGGGGCGCAGCGTCGTGTACGGGTCGACGATGTAGCCGTGGAACTCCGACCCGGTCGTGTTGAGCAGCACCAGGTCCTTCAGCCCGGACACGACGCTCGTGCGGCCGTCCCTGTCGTGGTGGACGACGCACGTGCGCACCTCGCCGCCGTCGCGCACGAAGGAGTGGGGGCCGCCGCGGTTCCACGCGTACTCGTCGATCTCCACCCTGGCGTGGCGGATCGTGGGCTGCGTCTCGACGAAGTGCCTGGCGAGCAGGAGCGCGAACTCCTCGATCTGGCCGACGCCGTGCTTGCGGGCGAACGCGTACACGGTGTTCTTCTGCGAGTCGGTCGGCAGGACGGCGGCGTTGTCGCCGGTCAGGTGCACGGCCTCCATGTCGCCGGAGAGCGCGGTGCTGACGTTGAGGTCCTTGACGTGGTGGACGGGACCGTCCCTGACGACGCGGACGAGCCTGGCCTCCGCCTTGCCGTAGCGGTTGGGTCCGAGCTTGACGGACATCTAACTCCCTCGGTAGGTGGAGTAGGCGTACGGGCTGAGCAGCAGCGGCACGTGGTAGTGCTGCGCGGGGTCGGTCACCGTGAAGGTGATGACCACCTCGGGATAGAACGTCTCCGCCAGGTACGCCCCGGTGTCGAAGACGACACGGTGGACGCCCCTTTCCGGGTTCCACCCCTTGATCCGGCCGTCGTCGTCGGTCCGCCCTTCGGCGACGATCGTGTTCTCGTGCTCCAGCCGCACGCGGACGCCGGCGGCGGGGCGGCCGGTGACCGCGTCGAGCACGTGCGTGGAAAAACTCATCGCTCCCCCTCCATGAGCTTGACCAGCCGCAGCCGGGTGATCTTCGCCAGCTCCTCCCGTACGACCGCCCGCTCCCTCTCCACGTCGTTGCCCAGCCGTTCGCGCAGCCTGGCGAGCATCCGCGCCCCGCTCAGCCCGGTGGCGCAGACCAGGTAGACGTGCCCGAACCGGGCCTCGTAGTCCCGGTTCCCCTCGGCGAGCGCCGCACGCAGGTCGTCCTCGACCCCGGACTGCTCCTGCCGCGACCACGACGCCTCCCGGCCGCCGCCGCCCGCCCGTTCCCCGATCCTGGGGTGCGCGGCGAGCGCCTCCAGCACGTCAGGCCACGCCAGCCCCTTGACCGCGTCCTCGGCGGCCGCGAGGAGCGTCGTGAGGTCGCCGTAGGGCCGCCGGGAGGTCACACCGGTCGCGAACGCACGTGAGGCGCAGCAGGCGAGCAACTCCTCCTCGGCCGCGGCGGACGAGGCGGCGTTGAAGGCGTCGAGCGCGGTCAGCGTGTCGGGCATGTCAGAAGTACACACATGCGCTTGGTGCCCGGTCCATCCGCGAGAACTCCGAACCGGCGGGCCGGTTGGCCACCGGTTTTCGTGTCATGCTCCAAGTCGCGGCGCGGCGCGGCCGGTCGGGATGTCGGAGGGTGGGCCTAAACTTGGCCCATCATGAGCCCAACATCCCTGATCGGCGGACACGTGTCCGTGACGGGCGGCCTGGCGACGGGCGGCCTCAAATCCATGGCCGAGATCGGCGCCGAGATGATCCAGGTGTTCGTCACCAACCCACGCGGCTGGGCGCTCGCCGAGGGCAAGCCGGCAGAGGACGCGAAGCTGGCCGAGTCGGGGGTCGACACGTTCATCCACGTGCCCTATCTCGTCAACTTCGGCTCGCCGAGCCCGGAGACGCTGGCCAACTCGATCGCGGTCGTCCGTCACACGCTGCGGCGCGGCGCGCAGACCGCCGCCAAGGGAGTCGTGGTGCACACCGGCTCGGCGGTGACGCAGTCGCGTGACGACGCGCTGCGCCAGGTGCGCGACAACCTGCTGCCGCTGCTCGACGAGATCCCGGACGGCGGGCCCGACCTGCTGCTGGAGCCGATGGCGGGGCAGGGCGCCATGTTGTGCGCCACCGTCCAGGACCTGGAGCCCTACCTGGCCACGCTGGACTGGCATCCGCGGGCCGGCATCTGCCTCGACACCTGTCACGCCTTCACCGCCGGCCACGACCTCACCGCCGAGGGCGGGGTGGCGGAGACGTTCGACGCGCTGCACGGGATCGCGCCCGGGCGGCTCAAGCTGATCCACGCCAACGACTCCAAGGACCCGTGCGGCTCCAAGAGGGACCGGCACGAGAACATCGGGGCCGGGCACATCGGCACGCAGCCCTTCGCCGACATGATGCGGCATCCGGCGGTGGCCGGGGTGCCGATCTGCATCGAGACGCCGGGCAAGGCCCCCAAGCACGCCGAGGACATCGCCCTGCTGAAGAAGCTGCGCGACGGCTGAGGAGCATCCCGGTGATGATCCGGAAACCGTGACAGGGACGCCCGCTCTCGCGATCCGGCCGCCCCCGAAGGCCGGATCGCGGGCCGAATGTCACGGCCCAGGCGGGCGCCCCTTCACGAACCGGCTTGGCGGGCCCTACCCCCCGGTCAAGGGCCCGACAGCCGTGGCGACCTGCGCGGTCGCCGGTGAAGTCGGCGCATCAGAGCTGTAGTGGGCCTCTTGGCCCTGGTCCCCCCCCGATGCGCCGAGGTGGCTTTCCGATGCCGAAACACTACGGTCGCGATCTTGTGGGCGAAACCCCGTTTATGGGCAGCTCGTTGAACGGTGCGTAGCCATCGATATACGGAGAGTGCCGTTACGATGAGCGGTCGTCCTCAGTCGATGAGCGGTAGTTTCGCGGGCTTGCGCCCCGCTCGTCAGAGGCGTCCCGGCCGCCGTCCACCCCCCGCCATGGGGCATCCACCCGGGCGCGACCAGGGAAATCATGACCATCACCGCGAGCGCGACGGGCACGGCGACCGGTGCGGGGGCGGGAACGCGGCACGCCCATTTTCACGCCCACCGGCCCGCGGCCACGAGCCGCCGCCGTCCCGTCCGCGAGTCCCCGTCCTGCCGCCGGCCAGAGCCCTCCGCAAGCCTCCAGAAGGCGTTCTGACGGGCAGCGGCACGGATTCGCCCACGCGGGGTAACCGCCGGACGCGTGCGCCGCCTCAGAGCTTTCTACAGCCCGCGCCCATGACGCCGACGCCTGCGATCCACCACTGCGAGCGCTCCCGGACAGGCGGGCGTCACGAGATCGCGCCCCGGTGCTGGCGTACGAGCTGCTCGCGCACCTGACGGCTGTGCCGCCTGCTGACCTGGAGTGTCTCCGTGCCGACGGTGACCGTCACCCGCCCGCCCTCGAACCTGAGCTCGCTGACGTGCCTCGCCGACACCAGCGTGCTGCGGTGAATGCGCAGGAAGCCGGCGTCCGACCAGCGCCGCTCCAGCGCGGCCAGCGACATGCGTACCAGATAGCTGCCGTCCACCGTGTGCAGGCGCACGTAGTCGCCCTTGGCCTCGGCGAACCAGACGGCCTGCTGCGGCACGAACCTGGTCCGCCCGCCCAGCTCGACCGGGATCACATCGTCCTGCCCCGGTTCGAGAGCGGGGGCGGCGGCGGCCTCCAGCCGCCGCACAGCCTCGGCCAGCCGCTCCGCCCGCACCGGCTTGAGCAGGTAGTCCACCGCCTCCAGCTCGAACGCCTGCACCGCGCACTCCTCGTGCGCCGTGACGAACACCAGCCGCGGCGGACTGGGGAAGCCGCCCACCAGCCTGGCCAGGTCCAGCCCGTCGAGCCCGGGCATCCGGATGTCGAGGAACACCCCGTCGAGCCGCTCGCCCCCGCCGATCATCTGGACCATGTCCTGCAGCGCCGTGACGCCGTCGGCCGCCGTACTGACGTGCTCGATCCGGTCGTCCTGGCGCAGCAGGTAGGCGAGCTCTTCCAGAGCGGGCAGCTCGTCGTCCACGGCCAGAACTCTCAGCATGGGCACCACGCTGCCGCATGAGAGCAAGGGCCACAAGGGACTGGCCTGCATAGCGTAAAGAAATGACTACAATGAGCTAAATTGCGTCTTGGGGACCCGCAGCCGCACCTTGGTGCCGGCGCCCAGCGCGGTCTCGACGACGAGCCCGTAGCCGTCGCCGTAGATCTGGCGCATCCGCTGGTCCACGTTCGCCAGCCCGATGCCGCTGCCCTCGCGGGCGGGGTTCTCGTCCAGCATGCGCCTGGCGCACTCGGGGTCCATCCCGGCGCCGTCGTCCTCGACCGTGATGTGCGCCTCGGGGCCGGCGTCCCGCACCACGACCCGCACCTCGCCGGTGCCGCGGCGGCCGCGCATGCCGTGCTTGATGGCATTCTCGACCAGCGGCTGCAGGCACAGGAACGGCACGGGAACGGGCAGCACCTCCGGCGCCACCTGCATGCTGAAGCGCAGCTTGTCACCGAAGCGGGCACGCTCCAGCAGCAGGTAATGGTCCACGCAGGTCAGCTCGTCGGCCAGCGTGGTGAAGTCGTGCGCCTGGCGCAGCGCGTAGCGGGCGAAGTCGGCGAAGTCCAGCAGCAGCTCACGGGCGCGCTTGGGGTCCGTGCGCACGAACGAGGCGATCGTCGTCAGCGCGTTGTAGATGAAGTGCGGCGAGATCTGGGCGCGCAGCGCGCGCATCTCGGCCTCGAGCGCCCGCCGCCGCGAGGTGTCCAGCTCGGCCAGTTCCAGCTGGCCGGAGACCCACCGGCCGACCTCGGTCACGGTACGCACGAGCGCGGCGCTGATCTCGTCGCCGAAGGCCGCCAGCGTGCCCACGACCGTGCCGTCCACGGTCAGCGGCACCACGACGGCCGCGTGGGGCTGCCCCGCGAACACCTGCGGCCGCCCGGCGGCCAGCGCGGCGCGGGCATAGGTGACCACGTCGTCCGTGCACGGACCGTCCCAGGCCAGCGCGGCCTCGGTCGAGGTGATCGCGACGGCGCGGGTGCCGAGCAACGCGCGCAGGTGACGTACGGCCTTGCGCGCGGAGTCGCGGTTGAGCCCCGTGCGCAGAGCCGGGGCGGCCATCGCGGCGATGTGCAGCGTGGCGAACGTCGCCTCCTCCCTGCACCGGCCCTCCGGCAGCGGGTCGCGGCGGGTCCGCCTTCGGGCGAGGACGTGGCCGGCGACGAAGGCCAGGCTGGACAGCGCCACGCACGCGGTGGTCAGCATGCGGGAAACCGTAGCCAATGACGCAGCGTGTCCGCGCGGAAACAGCGAGTGAAGTCAGAGTGGCCCGTCGCCGGGTTCTTCCTGGTAGGAGTAGCGCTGCTCACGCCAGGGGTCGGCGATGTTGTGGTAGCCGCGTTCCTCCCAGAAGCCTCGGCGATCTTCGAGGAGATATTCGATGCCGCGTACCCATTTGACGCTCTTCCACGCGTACAGATGGGGGACCACGATCCGCAGGGGGTGGCCGCGGTCCGGGCTGAGCGGCTTCTCGTCCAGTTCCATGGCGAACAGCGTGTCGGGCGCGGTGAAGTCGGACATGCGGAGGTTGGCGCTGTAGCCGTACTCGGCCCAGATCATCACGTGCCGCACGCCGGGGTCGGGCGGGGCTGCCGCCAGGATCGTGGCCGGCGCGACGCCACTCCACTCGTTGGCCATGAGGGAGAACTTGGTGACGCAGTGGAAGTCGGCGATGCGGGTCGTCCGGGGCAGCGCCTCGAACTCGCTCCAGGTGAAGCGGTGCTCCTCCCCCGAGGCGGTGGCGCCGAAGACGCGGAAGTCCCAGCTCTCCGGCTTGAACCGCGGCACCCTGCCGTAGTGGATCACGGGTCGGCCGCGCGGGACGTACTGGCCTGGCGGCAGGCGCGACTCCTCCACGATCACTCCCCTCACCTGTCTCATGTCTTGGGCCATCCTGCCATCGGCCCATCTGTGGCTCGCGCGCGGGTGGCGTGCGCTACTATTACGGGCTATGCGCACCGCGTTCCTGTTTTGGTATGGCGACGGACCCGAGTCCGTTCGCCATCTGACGCTGCGCTAGCAGACAGGCGAACGAAGGCCCCGGGTCCGACAGGACCCGGGGCCTTCTGTGTTTTCCAGGAGGTTTTCAGATGGTGATCGTGATGGGGCCCGAGGCCACGCCGGCGGATCTGGCGTCCATTGTGGAGGTCGTCCAGGCGGCCGGGGTTGAGGCGTTCGTCAGCAAGGGCGTGCGGCGCACGATCGTCGGCCTGGTCGGCGACGTGACACAGCTCGACGAGGCGAGCCTGCGCGGCATGGGGGGCGTGCGCGACGTCATGCGCGTGTCCACGCCGTACAAGCTGGTCAGCAGGGAGAATCATCCGGAACGCTCCACGATCCATGTGGGCGGCGTGCCGATCGGTCCCGACACTGTGACGTTGATCGCGGGGCCGTGCGCCGTGGAGACGCACCAGCAGACCCTGGACGCCGCCAGGATGGCGCAGGCGGCGGGGGCGACGCTGCTGCGCGGCGGGGCGTACAAGCCGCGCACCTCGCCGTACGCCTTCCAGGGGCTGGGTGAGAAGGGCCTGCGCATCCTGGCGGACGTGCGTGAGGAGACCGGGCTGCCGATCGTGACCGAGGTGGTGGACGCCCACGACGTGGAGCTGGTGGCCTCGTACGCGGACATGCTGCAGGTCGGCACCCGCAACATGCAGAACTTCGCGCTGCTGCAGGCGGTCGGCGCGGCCGGGAAGCCGGTGATGCTCAAGCGCGGCATGAGCTCCACGATCGAGGAGTGGCTCATGGCCGCCGAGTACGTCGCCCAGCGCGGCAACCTCGACATCGTGCTGTGCGAGCGGGGCATCAGGACGTTCGAGAAGGCGACCCGCAACACGCTCGACGTGTCGGCCGTGCCGGTGGCGCAGCGTCTGTCCCACCTGCCGGTGATCATCGATCCGTCGCACTCGGGCGGGCGGCGCGACCTGGTGCTGCCGCTGACCCGGGCGGCCATCGCGGTCGGCGCGGACGGTGTGATCATCGACGTGCACCCGCAGCCCGAGCAGGCGCTCTGCGACGGCCCGCAGGCCCTGATCGACTCCGACCTGGGCGAGCTGGCGCAGGTCATGACCGACTTCCCGGCGCTGCTCGGCAAGTCGGCCGCGACCGTGGTCACCGTCTGACTGCGGGCACGGCCGGCCGCCTGGGATGTACTCAGCGGTAACTTGAGTAGTTCGCCCCATGCGCCGGCCCGGCCATGGGACGGACGATGGGCCGCATGACGAAGCCCATCCAGCCCACGCAGACCACCGCGTTCTACATCCAGGCGATCCTGTCGTTCGCCGTCTCGCTGACCTCCGTGGTGATCGCCCTGGTCTACCTGCCCGTCGAGGGGTGGATCAGGGCGTTCCTGGGGCTCGGCCTCCTCTACGTGGTCACCTCCACGGTCACGCTGTGCAAGGTGGTCCGCGACCGCCAGGAGCTGGCCGAGGTCAGCAAGCGCGTCGACCAGGCCAGGCTCGACAAGCTGCTGACCGAGCACGACCCGTTCAAGGTCGACGCCTGATCCCCGCGGCTCTCAGAGGTCGCGTGTCCACCACTGCTCGGTGACCTCGATCCCGTTCTCCACCCCCTTCTCCTCCTTCTCCAGCCGGAATCCGGTCGCCTGGTAGATGTGCCGCGCGCTCGCCAGGCAGTCGCGGGTCCACAGCGTGATGCGCTCGCAGCCCTCCGCCTTGGCATGCCGCAGGCACTCCTCCACCAGCCGCCGGCCGATGCCCATCCCGCGCGCGGAGGGCTCGACCAGCAACATCCGCAGCTTGGCCGTCGTGTCGTCCTGGCGCACGTAGAACACGCACCCGGCGCGCTCCCCGCCCACTTCGGCGATCCACCCGGCGTCCCTGGAGAAGTCGAGCTCGCCGACGATCTTCGCGACGGTCTGCTCGAACGCGGTGCCCCAGCCGTACTCGCGGCTGTAGAGCTCGCCGTGCCGGTAGACGACCCAGCCGAGGTCGCCGGTGCGCGGCGGCCTGATCACGCACGGCTTCCGCCCGCCCTCCGGGGCCAGCAGGCCCCTGATCGTCGCCATGCCGGCGACCAGCCGCTCCTGGTCCTCCTCCGGCAGCCCGGACAGCAGCCGCTCGATCTCCTCGGCCGAGCGCTGGTCGAGCCCGGCGAAGGTGGCCGCGCCCGCGGGCGTGAGCCCTACGAGCTGCTTGCGCGCGTCCGCGGCGGAGCGCTCGCGCTCGACCAGCCCGTCGTTCTCGAAACGGGTCAGGATCCTGCTGAGGTAGCCCGCGTCCAGGTCGAGCAGGGTGCGCAGCTCGCCGGTCTCCATCCGCTCGGCGTGCGCGAGCTCGAACAGCACCCTCACCTCGGTCAACGAGTACGGCGAGTCGAGCATCCCCGACTGCAGAACGCCGATCACCTTCGTATAGAACCGGTTGAAGGCTCGGACCTCAGAAACCCTTGCCTCTGTCAACGAACTCATTGCCCCAGTCAACCATGAGAGGATCGCCGCTGTGAAGACCTTGCGCATAGGCGGATACGGCCCAGGAATCGTCACTGTCGGCCGCGGCCTCACCCCAGCGGCGTCGCCGTCGTTCCTGGCCGCCCATCCCGCCCTGCCCGTGGTCTATGCGGTGGGCGAGCTCGACCACGGCCGGCTGACCGCCTTTGACGCGCGCGGCGACCTCCAGCCGCTGCAGGAGCGGCCCAGCGAGGGCTCGCTGCCCTGTCACGTCGCCGTCGATCCCACGGGGAGCCTGCTCGCGGTGGCCAACTACGGCGACGGCACGGCGATCATCTGCCGGCTCGACTCCGGCGGGGCGTTCGACGGCGACCCGATCGTGCTGCGTCACAAGGGCTCCGGCCCCAACGCCGAGCGTCAGGAGGGGCCGCATGCCCACCAGTCCGTCTTCCACGACGGCCTGCTGCACATCTCCGACCTCGGCACGGACGAGATCCGCCGCTACCGCTACGACGGCACCCCGGTGGAGCCGATCGTCCTGCACCCGGGCACGGGCCCGCGCCACTTCGCCTTCGCCGGCTCGCGCCTGTACGTGGCCGGCGAGCTGGACGGCGCCGTCACCCTCATCGACGGCGACTGGCGCACGGTCGCGCCCGCCTCCCGCCACGAGGGCGAGGAGAACTACCCGTCACATCTGCAGCTGGAGGGCGACCTGGTCTACGTGGCCAACCGCGGCCCCAACACGATCGCGGTGCTGCGTGCCGACGACCTGTCCCTGGTGGCCGAGGTGCCCACGGGCGGCGACTGGCCCCGGCACTTCGCCATCGACGGCGACCGCATGTACGTGGCCAACCAGCGCTCCAACGCCGTCACCGTCTTCACGCTGCGCGACGGCGTGCCGGAGCCGACCGGCGAGGCGTACGAGGCCGAGAGCCCGGCCTGCGTGCTGATCACGTAGCCACCCCGGCGCACGGACCCCCGCTCAGGTGGCCGACGCGAGCCGTACGGCCGCCCGCCACCGCTCGTAGGCCGTGTCGTCGCGCTCGCCCGGTTCGAAGCGGCGGTCGAGCTGCCAGGTCTTGCGCAGCTCGGCCCGCGACCCCCACACGCCGGCCCCCAGCCCGGCCAGGAACGCCGCCCCCAGGGCGGTCGTCTCCTGGATCACCGGCCGCTCCACGGGCGCGCCGAGCTGGTCGGCCTGGAACTGCATGAGCAGGTCGTTCGCGCTGGCGCCGCCGTCGGCCTTGAGCACCGGGACCGTGCCGCCGGTCATCACCTCGACCACGTCCCGCACCTCGAACGCGATCGCCTCCAGCGTGGCCCTGACCAGGTGCGCCCGCGTCGTGCCGCGGGTGATGCCGGAGATCAGCCCGCGCGCACCCGGATCCCAGTACGGCGCCCCGAGCCCGGTCAGCGCGGGCACGAACACCACGCCGCCGCTGTCGGGCACGGTCCGCGCCACGGCTTCCGACTCCGGCGCCGTCCCGATCAGCCCGAGCCCGTCGCGCAGCCACTGCACGGCCGCGCCGGTCACGAAGATCGACCCTTCCAGGGCGAACGTGCGCGCCCCGGACGGCTCCTGCCAGGCCACCGTGGTCAGCAGCCCTGACTGCGAGCGCACGATCTCGCCGCCGGTGTTGGTCAGCACGAACGAGCCCGTGCCGTAGGTGCACTTCACGTCGCCCACGTCGAAGCAGGTCTGCCCGAACAACGCCGCCTGCTGGTCGCCTGCCACGCCGCTGATCGGCAGCTGCAGCCCGAGGAACGCCGCCGGATCCGTACGGCCGAGCGGCCCGTGGTTGGGCACGATCTCCGGCAGCGCCTGCGCCGGCACCCCGAACAACGCGCACAACTCCGGCTCCCAGCCGCCGGACTGCAGGCCGTACAGCAGGGTCCGGGAGGCGTTGGACGGGTCGGTCACGTGCCGCGCGCCCGCGGTGAGCCTGGCGATCAGGTAGGAATCCACCGTCCCGACCGCCACATTTCCGGACTCGACCCCCGCCCACACCCCTGGGTCGTGCTCGGCCAGCCAGGTCAGCTTCGTGGCCGTGAAGTAAGGGTCGAGGCGCAGCCCGGTCAGCTCGGACACTCTCGGCTCGTGACCGGCCGAGCGCAGCCGCTCGCACACTCCCGCGGTGCGGCGGTCCTGCCAGACGATCGCCCGGCGCGGCGCGGCCAGCGTGCGCCGGTCCCACAGCACCGCGGTCTCGCGCTGGTTGGTGATCCCGACGCAGGACGGCGGGTCGTCGCTCCCGCGCAGCGCGGCCGCGCACGCCGACAACGTGGCCTGCCAGATGTCCTCGGGATTGTGCTCCACCCAGCCGGGTTCGGGGAAATGTTGCGCGAATTCCTCGTAGCCCTTCGATGATATTTGCCCGGTTTCGGTGACAACGAGCGCAGTCACCCCTGTCGTCCCGGCGTCGATGGCCAACACGCTCACGAAATTTCCTCCGTGCGATGTTTGCGTTACAGACCTGGCGTTTGGTCTAGACCACTGCCCGCATGGGCGGGCAGAATGCCAGTCTGAATACTGAGGTTCGGTTCGTGAACCCCATCGGGAGGAACCCGCCATGCGTATTGGAGTGCTCACAGGGGGCGGCGACTGCCCCGGGCTCAACGCCGTGATCAGGGCAGTGGTCCGAAAGGGGGTGAGCGTCTATGGCCACGAGTTCGTCGGCTTCCGCGACGGCTGGCGTGGCCCTCTGGAAGGCGACACGATGCCGCTGGACATCCAGGCCGTGCGGGGCATCCTGCCCCGCGGCGGGACCATCCTGGGCTCCTCCCGGACGAATCCCATCAAGATCGAGGGCGGGGTCGACCGGATCAAGGAAAACCTTGCCGCCACCGGCGTGGACGCGCTGATCGCCATCGGCGGTGAAGACACCCTCGGCGTCGCCAAGCAGCTCTACGACCGCGGCGTCCATGTCGTGGGCGTGCCCAAGACCATCGACAACGACCTGTCGGGCACCGACTACACCTTCGGCTTCGACACCGCGGTCAACATCGCGACCGAGGCCATCGACCGCCTCCACACCACCGCGGAGTCCCACCACCGCGCGCTCATCTGCGAGGTCATGGGCCGGCACGCCGGCTGGATCGCGCTGCACGCGGGCATGGCGGGCGGCGCCAATGTCATCCTCATCCCGGAGAAACCGTTCGACATCGACCGGGTCTGCGAATACGTCGAGTCCCGCTTCCGCACCCGCTACTCGCCGATCATCGTGGTCGCGGAGGGCGCGCACCCGATCGAGGGCCAGATGGCGCTGCAGGCGGGTGAGCTCGACGCCTTCGGCCACGTCCGGCTGGGCGGCATCGGCGAGCTGCTGGCCAAGGAGATCGAGAAGCGCACCGGCAAGGAGGCCCGCACCACGGTGCTCGGCCACATCCAGCGCGGCGGCACCCCGACGGCCTACGACCGGGTGCTGGCCACCAGGTTCGGGCTGCAGGCCATCGACGCGGCCCACGAGGGCGACTACGGCAAGATGGTCGCCCTGCGCGGCACCGACATCGTCCGGGTCGGCCTCGACGAGGCCACGGCCGAGCTGAAGACCGTGCCGGTGGAGCGCTACTCCGAGGCCGAGGTGTTCTTCGGCTAGCTGAAAGCGGCTTGCAAGCGGCGCCCGTACCTTTGAGTCAGCGGGGTTTCCGCTACAACCCGCTCAAAGGTACGGCTTGCGGCGCGGCGAGTCGGCGGCCCACCACGCGTCGCAAGCCGTACCTTCTGGCATAGCGTTCACCGGCGGGGCGTGCCGAAGAGATCCACTTCAGGCGCGCCCTCGTCGCGGTCACGCAGCCGGTCCCTGAACTCCGCCTCGCCGCGCAACTCCTTCTCCGAGGGCGACAGGATCACGGTGAGCAGCAGCCCCACGGTGATCACACTGATGCCCACGATCAGCGGCAGCAGGAAGTCGATGGCCTTGGCACCCGGCACCGGCACCGTCTCGCCGTGCGTCTGGACCGACATGGAGTACATCCCGGTGTAGTGCATGCCCGCCACGGCCACGCCCATGACCAGCGCCGCCGCGCCGATCTTGAGCGCGCCGCTGACCCGCAGGGTGAACCACAGCGCCACCGTCGCCGCCGCGATCGCGATCAGGACCGACAACGACACCACGACGGGGTCGTACGAGATGTGGCCTGACATGTTCATGGCGGCCATGCCGAGATAATGCATGCCCGCCACGCCGGATCCGGTCAGGATTCCCCCGCCGAGCAGAAAAAGCAGGCGCTCGCCGCCGTATGAGGCGAGAAACAGCCCCATGCCGACGACCACGACGGCGATGACCGCGGAAGCGGCGGTGAGCGGCACATCATAGCGGACGACCGAGCCGGTCACCGAGAAACCGAGCATCGCGATGAAATGCATGGTCCAAATGCCCGTGCCGCCGATCGCGAACGCCGCCCCGACCAGCCATAACCTGCCCTCGCGCCCGCCGATGAGGCGGGCCCGCGAGGTGAGCATGAGGCCCAGCATCGAGCCGACGCTGGACATGATGTACGCGAGCACGGGCGTTGACAGCCCAAATGAGAAATGGTCAACCGGCGACATACCCCCACCCATCCCCTTACGCACCGATAAGGGAGTATGAACAGGGTGTCGTCGCCCGCGCAACTACCTTCTGCGCCCCTGCATCGGCGATATGTGCGGCATTTGCTGTATTGGCTGCTGACGCGGCATGGGCGGCGCCGGATAAGCCAGATGTTGCTGCTGGGCGGTACGCCGGCGCAATTCGAGTTTGGCGACGAGTTCGGCGTCCTCGTGCAGTTCCTCCTCCGACGGGGACAGGATCACCATGAGCAGCATGGTCAGCGTGATCAGGCTGATCACCGTCATGAGCGGGACGAGGAAGTCGAGCGCGTCGGCTCCGGCGACCACGCCAGGCTCGGTGTCGACCGTGACGTTCATCGCGTACATGCCGGTGTAGTGCATGCCCGCCACGGCCACGCCCATGACGAGCGCGGCGGCGGTGATCCAGATGGTCTTCTTGACACGGAGCGTGAACCAGAGCGCCACCGTCGCGGCGACCACCGCGATGCCCACCGAGATCGCCACGACGACGCGGTCGTAGGAGACGTGGGCGGACATGTTCATGGCGTACATGCCCAGATAGTGCATGGAGGCCACGCCGAGACCGGTGAGCAGGCCGCCGCCGAGCAGCGCCGGGAGCCGTCCGCGGCCGTACGAGACGAGGAACAGGCCGGTGCCCACGACCACGATCGCCACCAGCGCCGAGGCGACGGTGAGCGGCACGTCGTACTTGATCTGGGTGCCCTCCACGTCGAAGCCCATCATGGCGATGAAGTGCATGACCCAGATTCCGGTGCCCCCGATGGACACCGCCGCGCCGAGCAACCAGCGCGCCCGGGAGCCGCCCCGGGAGGCGTGCGCCTGGGCGGTGAGCCGCAGGCCGAGCATCGACCCCATGCAGGACATCACGTAGGCGAGCACCGGTGTCAGCAGGCCATGGGTGAAATGATTTACAGCGGAGGTCATAGAGGGAGATTCCTTGAGTTAGGGGTTCCCGGATTGTGCCATCCGGATCGTCCGTTTCGCATAGATACCCGAACTATCTGTCAACCTGGCAGTCGGAAACATGAGAAGGACTCATGGCTATCGAGGGCCCGTTCTGGCGGGCGATCGCGGTCTACCGCGTGGCGTCGCTGGTGTACGCCGCCGTGCTCATGGCGCAGCAGCGCGGGTACGAACAGCCGGTCGCGGGCTGGCTGGTCATCGGCGTGATGGCGCTGTGGACGGCGGGCGCGACGTACGCCTATGCGGTCCCGGTGTTGCGGCGCTGGCCGCTGCTGGCCATGGACCTGCTGGTGACGATGGCGTGCCTGCTGGCGTCCCCGTACGTGCAGGGCTCCTTACAAGGCGCTGCCGGCACGATGCCGGTCCCCGCGACCTGGGTGGCCGCACCCGTGCTCGCCTGGGCCGTGTACGGCGGGCGGCGCACGGGCGCGGCGGCGGCCGCCGTGGTCGCGGCCGGCGACCTGTGGCTCGTCCGCACGCCCGGCGAGTCCGTGGTGATCAATGGGGCGGTCCTGCTGTTCCTCGCGGGGGTCGTGGTCGGGCACGTGGCCCGGCTGGCCAAGCAGGCCGAGGAGCGGATGCAGCGGGCCGCCGAGATGGAGGCCGCGCAGCGCGAGCGCGAGCGTCTGGCGCGCGACATCCACGACTCCGTCCTGCAGGTCCTGGCGCTGGTCCAGCGGCGCGGGCGGCAGATCGGCGGGGAGGCCGCCGAGCTGGGCCGCCTGGCCGGCGAGCAGGAGGCCGCGCTGCGCGAGCTCATCGCCTCCCGGCCGGCCACCCCGCAGGGCGCGACCGACCTGCGCTCGCTGCTCCTGCGGTACGGCTCGCCCGAGGTGACGGTCTCCACCCCGGCCACCCCTCTCCTGTTGCCCGCCGAGACGGCCAGAGGCGCGGCCGCGGCCGTCAAGGCCGCCCTTGACAACGTGCGCGCGCACTGCGGGCCGCAGGCGCGCGCCTGGGTGCTGGCCGAGTCCGGGGAGGGCACGGTGACGGTCAGCATCCGGGACGACGGCCCCGGCATCCCGGACGGCCGGCTCGACGAGGCCCGCGCCGACGGCCGCCTGGGGGTGGCCGAATCCATCCGCGGCCGGGTGGCGGACCTGGGCGGCCACGTCTCGATCGTCAGCGTTCCCGGTCAGGGAACGGAGGTCGAGATCACCCTCCCGTCCTGACCCGCCCCATGTGCGTTCCCGCCCTCAGGCCGCGGCGGGGTGGGCGGGGACGGGGCTGGGGGCGAGGGGGGCGGTTTAGAGTTGCGGCATGGTGCGGGTCATGGTGGTGGACGACCATCCCATGTGGCGTGACGGGGTCGCCAGAGACCTCGCCGAGGCCGGTTATGAGGTCGTCGCCACCGTTGGGGAGGGCCGGCAGGCGGTGCGCGTGGCCGGGGCGGTGCGGCCCGACGTCGTCGTGCTCGACCTGCGGCTGCCCGACCTGCCGGGCGCGGTGGTGGCGGCCCGGCTGGCCGAGGTGGAGCCGGCGCCCCGGGTGCTGGTGTTGTCGGCCAGTGCCGAGCAGGACGACGTGCTGGCGGCGGTGAAGGCGGGGGCGTCCGGATATCTGGTGAAGTCGGCCGGCAGGGAGGAGTTCGTCGACGCGGTACGCCGTACCGCCGAGGGGGACGCGGTCTTCACCCCCGGCCTCGCCGGCCTCGTCCTCGGCGAATACCGGCGGCTGGCCGCGCAGGACGTCCAGAGCGACGGCCCGGGCGACGGCCCACGCCTCACCGACCGGGAGACGGAGGTACTGAGGCTGGTCGCCAAGGGGCTGTCGTACAAGCAGATCGCCGACCGCCTGGTGCTCTCCCACCGCACCGTGCAGAACCACGTGCAGAACACTCTCCGTAAGCTCCAGCTCCACAACCGCGTGGAGCTGGTGCGATATGCGATCGAGCAGGGACTGGACGCGGACTAAACTCAAGAGGGCTCGGCGTTGCCAACATGGCGTGCCCATTCCCCGTCTTCCCGGAGGTTCCACCATGACGATGTCCGCCCTGGGCGAGCCGTGCGTTCTGCTCAAGCTGGGCGAGATCGTCCTCAAGGGCAAGAACCGCGAGGTGTTCGAACGCCGCCTGATCGCCAACATCCGCGACGCGCTCCAGAGCATCGACATCAAGGTCGACGTGCGCAAGCGGCACGGCGTCATCGCGATCTTCATGCCCCAGGGCGCCACCGCCGAGCAGGCCGACGCCGTGGCCCAGCGGGTCGCCGACGTGCCCGGCCTGGTCTGGATCCACCGTGCCTGGCGGGTCGCCAAGGATCCCGACACCGTGCTCAAGGCCGGCCTGGAGCTGGTCGGCGAGAGCGAGGAGGCGCGGCGCGGCGCCCGCTTCGCGGTCCGCTCCCGCCGCCGCGACAAGCGCTTCCCCCTGCGCTCCAACGAGCTCGACCGGCTCGTCGGCGGCGCGATCAACGACGAGTACGGCCTGCCGGTGGATCTGAAGAACCCCGAGCTGACGATCTCCATCGAGGTCGACAGGGACGAGGTGTTCATCTTCACCGGCGGCATCCCCGGCCAGGGCGGCCTGCCGGTCGGCAGCAGCGGCAGGGCGCTGGTGCTCATGTCGGGCGGCATCGACTCGCCGGTGGCGGCCTACCGGATGATGCGGCGCGGCCTGCACGTCGACTTCCTGCACTTCTCCGGCATCCCGTTCACCACGTCGGAGTCGATTTACAAGGCGTACGCGCTGGTCAGGAAGCTCGACAGGTTCCAGGGCAAGTCGCGGCTGTGGGTGGTGCCGTTCGGCAAGGCGCAGCAGTCGATCCGCACCTCGGGCCAGGACCGGCTGGCCGTGATCGCGCAGCGGCGGCTCATGCTCAAGACGGCGGAGGAGGTCGCGCACCGCATCAAGGCCGCCGCGCTGATCACCGGCGACGCGCTCGGCCAGGTCTCCTCGCAGACCCTGGCCAACATCACCGCTCAGGACAACGCGGTGGACCTGCCGATCCTGCGGCCGCTGGTGGGCTGGGACAAGACCGAGATCATGGCCGAGGCCCGGCGCATCGGCACGCTGGAGATCTCCGAGCTGCCCGACGAGGACTGCTGCTCCTTGCTGGCTCCCAAGCGTGCCGAGACGCGGGCCAAGATCGAGGACCTGAAGCAGATCGAGAAGCGGCTCGACGCCGAGGAGCTGTGCGTGCAACTCGCCGACTCGATCCAGGAGTACACGCTCTAGGGCCACCAGTTGAGCGGCCCGGCCAGGCGCATGAGGCTCGGCACGAGCACCGCCCTGATCACGGTCGCGTCCACCCGCACGGCCACGGCCATGCCGACGCCCAGCATCTGCACGAACGTCACCTCCGCGGTGGCGTACGCGGCGAAGGTGAGCGCCAGGATGCCGCCGGCCGCCGTGATCAGCGGCGCGCCCCGCTGCAGGCCGGCGGCCACGGCCTCCTCGGTGTCGCCGGTCCTGTCGTATTCCTCCTTGATGCGCGACAGCAGGAACACCTAGTAGTCCATCGACAGGCCGTAGGCCACGCAGAGCATGAGGACGGGGATGCTGGGGTCGAGCGTGCCCGTGGGGGTGAAGCCGAGCAGGCCTGACAGGTTGCCGAAGATCCAGACGATGGCGCCGAACATGACGCGGTCTCCACGCGGGCGGGCCCGACGCGCGTGTTCACCGTCATGGCACTCCGATCAAAACTCGGTAAACTACTCGTGTTTGTGGTTCCGGACCAGAAATGCAAGTAAATGCTCGCATTTGTCGACGAGGTGCCAGATGGCTGAACGCACGGTGCGCCGGCAGGCACGCGGCCTGAAGCGCATGGAGGAGATCCTCGACGCCGCCGAACTGGTGATCGCCGAGGTCGGCTACCCGGACATGACGACGAACCAGGTCGCCGCGCGGGCGGGGATGTCGCCGGGGTCGTTGTATCAGTTCTTCCGCAACAAGGAGGAGATCCTGGACGGGCTGGTGTCCCGCTACACCGACGACCGCCAGGAGTTCTGGGCCGCCCGGCTGGCCGAGGTCACGCCCGACGTCCCGCTGGAGGTGCTGGTGGGGCAGCTCGTGGACGAGAGCGTGCGGTTCAAGAGCAGCTCACCGGCATACTGGTCGCTGCTGCACGGCTCCGCGACGGGCGACAGGTTCGCCGCGGCCTCGCAGCGGCTGCACGAGGACATCGCCCGGCGGATCGCGGGCATGCTGCGCCTGCTCCGTCCCGAACTGACCGAGAACCGGGCCCTGCTCATGGGCACCATGACGTTGTCGGTGGTCAAGGCGGTGATGCCGATGATCACTACGGCGGCGCCGGAGCGGAGCGCCCAGCTCGTGGACGAGCTCAAGCTCGTGCTCCTCCGCTACCTGAGCTAGTCCCTCACCCCTCACGAGGTGAAGGAGCCTGGGCCGCCGGTCACGGTGACGTGCGGGGACGGCGGGCTAGCCGCGGAAGGGGCCGGTCACCTCGAACGTGTGTCCCTCGGTGCGGCCGCGCCTGGCGGAGAAGTAGAGCCGGTCGCCACGCGGCGAGAACGCCAGCCCGGTCAGCTCGGCCCCCTCGTGCCCCTCCAGCCTGAGGAACGGCGTGACCGCCCGGTCCGGCGCGATGACGTCGATCTGCGTCGTCTCCCTGGCCACGTAGAGATCGCCGGACGGCGCGGCCGTGATGGCGCGCACGCCCTCGCACAGCCGGTCCAGCGTGGACGTCTGCGCGTCGTAGGCCCACAGGCCCGTGTCACTCTTGGTGGTGAAGTAGCAGACGCCGCCCGCGTAGTGGCAGCCGTCGCCGCCGTCGAAGTGGCGGGCGTCCTCGACCTGGTGGCGGGTCTCCTGCAGCAGTGCCGCCGGCGACGGCACCACCCGCCAGCCACCGGAGGAGCACAGCACCTCCAGCGTGCCCTCGGTCAGGTCGCCCCAGTCGCCCGGCCTGAACCGATAGAAGCAGCCGTCGGGCTCGTCCTCGGTCATGTAGACCACGCCGCGCTCGGGGTCGCAGGCCGCCGCCTCGTGTTTGAAGCGGCCCATGGCCAGGCGCGGGCGGGCGGCGCGGGCACCGTAGGGGTCGCACTCGAAGACGCGGCCGCGGTGGCCGAGCTCGCACGACAACCAGGTGTGCCAGGGCGTGGCGCCGCCTGCGCAGTTGAGGTCGGTGCCCGACAGGATGCGGTAGGCGTCGCCGACGCTGCCGTCGCCGCGGAACCGCAGCGCGGACGCGCCGCCGAGCAGGGGGAGCTCGGAATTGGACACGTAGATCCAGCCGTCGCCGTCAGGGAAGCAGGCGCCGCCGTCGGGCGCCGCGTGCCAGGTGAGGCCGGCGACCTTGTGACCCGAACGGGCCACGACCCGGCCGGTGAACCCCGAGGGCAGCGCGAGACCGACGGCGCCCGGCAGGCCGAGCGGCCCGTATGGGCTGACGCCGCCCGGCAAGAGCGGGCCCGTGCGGAGGAGAGTCTTGTGGGACATCGTGGGGCCTCCCTCTAGGTGCCACGCTAGTCGACCGCACCGACATGAATGGCAGGGACTCGCGACATCAAACTCTGCGCAAACCCCGGGAGCCTGGCCCGCGATCATCACGTGGCGGTGACGTTGCGTACGAGCTAGCGGAGATACGCGAACCAGCGTCCGGCCTCCTCGTGACGGTCGGTGACCGTGAAGCCGCTCCCGCGGGCCAGCGCCGGCACGTCGGAGACGGAGACGCCGGCCCAGCGGAACCAGGGGCCGGTGACGGCACCGTGACGCAGCCGCACCCGTTCGACCGTGCTCGGCATGTCCGGCGGGGCCACTTCCGCGATCACCTCGCCGCCGGGGCGCACCAGCTCGCGCATCCTGCGCAGCAGGGCGGCCGGATCGCCGCCGATGCCGATGTTGCCGTCCGCCAGCAACGCCGTCGCCCACCGGCCCACGCCCGGCACTCGCCCGAACACGTCACGGCACAGGGCCAGGCCGCCGGCCCGCCGGGTCAGCCGTACCGCGTGCGGGGTGACGTCGATGCCGAGCGCGGCCACGCCCCGCCTGGCCAGCTCGACCGTCAGCCGTCCCGGGCCGGAGCCGACGTCCAGGGTCGGGCCGGCGCAGCGCGACAGCATGGCCTCGTCCCCGTCGATGGGATCCAGCCAGCGCATGGCGTCGAGGGGGCGGCGGCGGCCGTCCTCGCCCTCGATGTCGATCTCGGCTCCGTTCAGGGAATGCGCGTAGAGCCGTCCGATCACCTCGCCGCTCCGGCGCCGAGGCGGGCCAGGGTGGCGGCGAAGCGGGTGTGCGGCGCCCGCTCGGCGACCGCGCGAGCGGCGGCGGCGTCGTCCACGTCGGTGAGCAGCGGCATCGTGGCCACCGACCGGCCGCGCAGCCGGCGCAACTGTTCGGCGCCCGTGTCCGGCCTGGACATGGGAACGCCGAGGAGCAGGCCGGGGTCCGGCCGGCGCAGCCCCAGCAGCCAGAATCCGCCGTCGGCGGCCGGGCCGAACACGGCGTCGTGCTCCTGGAGCGCGGTCGCGGCCCGAGTCAGCAGCGTGCCGGTGATCTGCGGGGTGTCCATGCCGACGAGCAGGACAGGGAGGCGGCGGCGGGCATAGACGTCCTCGAAGGCCCAGGCCAGGCGCTCGTCCAGGCCGTCGCCGCGTTGCGCGATCACCTCGAACCCGTCCGGTGCCGCGCCCGGCCCCGGGTCGTCGGTCACCAGCACGCGGGCCGCCGCGGGGGTGGCCGCGACGGCGTCCAGGGTGTCGCGGAGCGCCTCCGCGGCCAGCTCGGCCGCCTCCTCCGGCGTGTACGGCGGCGTCAGGCGGGTCTTCACGTGGCCGGGGCGCGGCCGCTTGGCGAGCACGACGATCTGCGGGCGACTGTCCATATCCCGGCACGCTAGATCGACAAGAGATGATCACTTCTTACGTGCCGCTTACGGCAGACGAGAGCCCGGGGCCGCCGCCGCGGCTCCCGGGCTCCCCCGGTCTCTGGGCCCTGGCGCTCTGCTCAGCTCATGGCCTGGAACATCCAGTGCTGCTTGTCGATGTCCTGCGCCACGGAGATGAGCAGGTCCTGGCTGACCGGGTCCGCCTCGTCGGTGGCCCGGACGCGTTCGTGCATGCGCCTGCTGATGCCGTCCAGGATGTCGATGATCGTCGCAAGGACCTTGCCGTCCTCCACCCAGCCGCTGTCGAACTGCGCGAGCCTGCTCGACTTGGCGATCGTGGCGGCGCGGCCGTCCGGATTGGCCCCGAGCGCGACCGCGCGCTCGGCGATCGTGTCCATGTGCGTCCGCGCCAGGTCCGTGACCTTGTCGAGCTGGAGGTGGACCGAGCGGAAGTGGGAGCCGATGAGGTTCCAGTGTGCCTGCTTGGCGACCAGCGACAGATCTATGAGATCGACCAGGGCGCCCTGCAGGGCCTCCGCGACCGTGTTCTTGGCGTCTCCCGAGAGTGGACCGGTGATCGTGGCCATGTCGTAGTTCCTCCCCGTTTTATACGACTTATCCGCTTATTTCCGTACCACCATCCCCGTGCCCAATCCTCCGAGTCGCTAACGTTGACAGTGTAATAATGACAGTGTCATTGTGGAGGTATGAGCGACACCTGGACGATCGGCGAGCTGGCCGAGCACGCGGCCCAGGCGCTGCGCGCCGGCAGCGCGCAGGCCAACGGCCGGGTACGCGACGTGCCTGGAGAGCGGCTGATCAGGTGGTATACGACGATCGGCCTCGTCGACCCGCCCCTGACCCGGCGCGGCAGGATCGCCCAGTACGGGCGGCGGCACCTGCTGCAACTGGTGGCCATCAAGCGGCTGCAGGCGGCGGGCCACTCGATCGCGGAGATCCAGACGGCTTTGGCGGGGGCCACGGATCGGATGCTGGAGGACGCGGCGGGCATCACGGGACCGGTGACGGGCGCCGCCGCGGCGCTGGAGGAAGCGGCGGCCCTGGCGGGGCTCACGGACACGTCTCCCCCACAGGACGACCGCCGCACGACAGGCGCGGGCGGCTCGGCCGGTGCCGGCGGCTCGGCCGGTGCCGGCGGCTCAGGCGGCGGTGTCGAGACCGGCGAGCGCGGACTTGCGGACATGCGGGCCGACGCTGGAGCACGAGGCGGCGACGAGGCGGTCAGGGGCCGGTTCTGGGCCGAGCGGCCCGGCATGGACGGCGCGCATCGCGCCGCGTCCGGCAGCGGGACGGCCGACGGGCTGCGGACCGAGCGGGAAAAGCGGGACGAACGCGACGAAGCAGCCAGGCCGCTTCGCGTGCCGGTAGGGGACGGGAGTGCCGGGGCTCTGGTCGTCGGAGTCAGATTGGGTGATGGGGTGAGGCTGGTGCTGGACGTCGGGCGCATCCCGTCCGAGGAGGACGTACAGGCGGTGCTGGCGGCGGCGGGACCGCTGCTCGCGGTGCTCGAAGAGAGGGAGCTGCTATGAAGATCACTTCGCTGGAGCCCGCACGGTGCCTGCCGGTGCCGGACGCCGGGTTCGGCGCGCTGCTGACCGAGCGCGGCAACCTGCCGCTGGAGAGCGTGGACGTGACGGCGGACATCTCGGGCCTCATCGCCGGCGTCGAGGTCACGCAGGGGTTCAGGAACCCGTTCGACGTCACGCTGGAGGCCACGTACGTCTTCCCGCTGCCCGACCGGGCGGCCGTGACCGGGTTCCGGATGGAGGCCGACGACCGGGTGGTCGAGGGCGTGCTGAAGGAGCGGGGCCAGGCCAGAGCGGACTACGACAAGGCGCTGCGGGAGGGCAGGCGGGCCGCGATCGCCGAGGAGGACCGGCCCGACGTGTTCACGATCAGGGTGGGCAACATCCTGCCCGGCGAGCACGTCTCGGTGCGGCTGACGATGAGCCAGCCGCTGCCGTACGAGGACGGAGCGGCCACGTTCCGCTTCCCGCTGGTGGTGGCACCGCGCTACATCCCCGGCACCCCGATCGACGGCCCGCCCGCGGGTGACGGCGTCGTGCCCGACACCGACGCCGTGCCGGACGCGTCCAGGATCAGCCCGCCCGTGCTGCTGCCCGGCTTCCCCAACCCGGTGCGCCTGTCGCTCGCCGCGACCGTCGACGCCGCCGGGCTGGAGTTGCGCGAGCTGGCCTCCAGCCTGCACGTGGTCGAGGAGGAGGGCCGCACGCTGCGGTTGCGTCCGGGCGAGCGGCTGGATCGGGACTTCATCCTGCGGATGTCGTTCGACGCGTCCACGTCGCTGCAGCTTCACGGCCCGGCCGATCAAGGCGGAACGTTCGCCCTCACCGTCGTGCCACCGCCGCTGGAGTCCACGCGCACGCCGCGCGACCTGGTGCTGCTGCTCGACCGCTCGGGCAGCATGGCCGGCTGGAAGATGGTGGCCGCGCGCCGGGCCGCGGCGCGGATCGTGGACACGCTGACGCCGCAGGACCGGTTCGCGGTGCTGACCTTCGACTCAGTGGTGGAGCGGGCGTTCGAAGGGCTGATGGAGGCGTCGGACCGCAACCGGTACCGCGCCGTCGAGCACCTCGCGCGCGTCGATGCCCGGGGCGGCACCGAATTGCTGGAGCCGCTGCGCCAGGCCGTCGCCCTGCTGGGCGCCCAGGCCGAACGGGAGCGGGTCGTGGTGCTGGTCACCGACGGCCAGGTGGGCAACGATGACCAGATCCTGGAGCAGGCGGGCGGCGCGTTGTCGGCCATGCGCGTGCACACGGTCGGCATCGACCGGGCCGTGAACGCCGGCTTCCTCGGCCGGCTCGCCGGGCTCGGCGCGGGCCGGTGCGAGCTGGTGGAGTCGGAGGACCGGCTCGACGCCGCCATGGACCACATCCACCGCAGGATCGGCGCTCCCCTGGTGACCGGCCTGTCCCTCAAGGGGCTGGAGGTGGAGCCGGGCACGGTCACGCATCTCGGGTCGATCTTCCCGGGCGTGCCGCTGCGCGTGTACGGCCGCTACCGCGAGGGCTCGTCGGTGACCGTACGCGGGATGGCCGCCGGGGGGCCGTGGGAGGAGCAGGTCGAGGGGGTCAGGGTGGACAATCCGGCCATCCGCGCCGTCTGGGCCCGCGCCCACCTGCGGGAGCTGGAGGACCGGTACGCCATGGGCGAGCACGACCTCGAGTCGCGCATCGTCCAGACGTCGCTCGAGCACGGCGTGCTCTGCCGCTTCACCGCGTACGTGGCGATCGACACCAGGCAGGTGGCCGACGGCGGGCCCGAGCACCGCGTCATCCAGCCGGTCGAGCCGCCGAGCGGCTGGGAGCTGCCGCAGGCCGCGCCGATGATGGGGGGCGGCTTGACGGCGCACACCGCGATGATGGCCATGCCCGCGGCCGCGCCGAGGATGCGGCCGGCCCAGCCCGGGTTCGGCGCCGCCGAGCTGGCCGGTGGCGGGGCGCCGGATCTCACCGGGCGGCAGCCGCCGATGCCCGCGCCCGGTGCCCCTCCCTCCGGCGAGCCCGATGAGGGCATCCGCTGGCGGCGTCGCGGCGGCGTGCCCAAGCCCGGTCCCCGGCCCGGTTCCGGGGGGCGGCTCGGGGGGCCGAGATTCGCTCCGGGGCCGCGTCCCGCGGGCCGGCTTGAATCGGTCCGGCCGCAGCTCGAGGCCGAGCTGGATCGGCTCACAGCGCTGCCCGCGCCCGATCTGCTGTACCTGGCCGACCTGGGGTCGCGGCTGGCGGCGCTCGCGGAGTACCTGGGCGGCGAGGAGGAGCTGACCAGGCTGGCTCGCGAGCTCGAAGCGGCCGAACAACCGGGCGCGGACGCCCAGGCGCTGCACGGCCACGCCATCGCGGTCCTCAGGGCCCTGATCGCCGGCACCGTACCGCCGCCACGGCCCAAGCCGCGCCCCGGACCCCTCGGCGACCCTTCCGGCGGCGGGCAGCCGGGCGGCGACCCCTCCGGTGGCGGGCAGCCGGGCGGCCCGCAGCCCGGCGGCGGCCCTCGCCCGCCGTTCTGGAAGCGCCCCTGACGTCTCGCCAGAGGCCCCACCGGACGTGTGGCACGCCCCGTCCCTGCCCATGGCGGCAGGGGCGGGGCACGCCGTGGCCGGCGTGGCCGCGGTCTGAACCACGGCCGAATATCGGATGAGCGCCTATCCGGGCCGATCAGGCTGTTCTATCGTCACGACCATGGCGACCCCTCGCGCCCCGCTCCGCTTCGTCGAAGCAGTGTCGGCCACCGTTGCCGAGAGCCGGAAATCGGGTTTCTTCTTCGACTTCGACGGCACGATCGCGCCGATCATGCGAGATCCCGGCGCCGTGCGCCCCGTTCCGGGGGCGGTGGAGCGGTTGCAGGCGCTGACGAGCCTGGTGGGCAGGGTCGCCGTGGTCTCGGCCCGTCCGGCCGCCTTCCTGTGCGAGCGGTTCTCGCGCGCGCCGCAGGTGGCCCTGTTCGGCCTGTACGGCATGCAGACCGTCGTCGACGGCCGGGTGCGTACCGACACCGAAGCCGAGCCGTGGGCCCCGGTCATGCGCCGGCTGGCCGCGGACGCCGCCCGGGATCTGCCGGGCGAGATCCTGATCGAGGACAAGGCGCTGATGGTGTCGCTGCACTACCGCTCCGTGCCCGCGCTGCGTGGCGCGGTGGAGCGGTGGGCGTCGGCCAAGGCGGCGGAGCTGGGCCTGCGCGAGCAGCACGGCCGCATGGTGGTGGAGCTGCGGCCGCCGGTGGAGCGCGACAAGGGCACGGTCGTCGCCCGGGAGGCCGAGACGCTGACCCGCGCCTGGTATTTCGGCGACGACATCTCCGACGGCCGCGCGTTCGACGCGTTGCGCTGCCAGGAGGAACGGGATCCCGGGTTCATGGGCGTGCGGGTCGCGGTGGCCAACGGGGAGACGGGTGACGAGCTGGCGCGCCGGGCGGACTTCACGGTGGACTCGCCCGAGGACACGCCGGTCCTGCTCGACCAGGTGATCAGCGCCTTCCCCGCCCACCCTCCGGCGCCTCTTACCCTGGATGGGTGACCACACTTGTGCTGGACGGGGGCCTGTCCACCCACCTCGAACGGCTCGGCGCCGACCTCAGCGACGATCTCTGGTCGGCGCGGCTGCTGCTGGAGCGGCCGGAGCTGATCCGGCAGGCGCACGCCGACTACTTCGCGGCGGGGGCCGACGTGGCCATCACCGCGAGCTATCAGGCCACGATCGAGGGTTTCATGCGGCGGGGCCTGGGCGCGGCGCAGGCGGAGTCGCTGATCAGGATGTCGGTCGTGCTGGCCGGGCAGGCCCGCGACCAGGCCGGCCGCGGGCTGGTGGCGGCCTCGGTCGGTCCGTACGGCGCGTTCCTGGCCAACGGCTCCGAGTACACCGGTGACTACGACCTCGACGAGGAGGGCCTGTACACGTGGCATCTGCCGCGCTGGGAGATCCTCGCCTCGGCCGGGGCCGACCTGCTGGCCTGCGAGACGGTTCCGTCCTATCCGGAGGCGCGGGCGCTGGCCAGGTTGCTGGAGCACACGCCCGAGGTCAAGGCATGGGTCAGCTTCTCCTGCCGGGACGGCGAGCGGCTCAACGACGGCACGCCGATCGGCGAGGCGGCCGCGTTGTTCAGTGGGAATCCGCGGGTGGTGGCCGTCGGCGCCAACTGCACGGCGCCCCGCCACATCCCCGGGCTGATCGCGTGCCTGTCCGGCGGACTGCCCGTCGTGGTCTACCCGAACTCGGGCGAGACCTGGGACGCGGGGCACCGGCGCTGGCTGGGCCTGGCCGATCCGATGGAGTTCGGGCAGGCCGCCAAGGAATGGCAGCAGGCGGGCGCCTCGCTGATCGGCGGCTGCTGCCGGACGACTCCCGAGCACATCACCCAGATCCGCGCCCACCTGTCGTGATCACCGGGGCGGAATGACCGACCCCGCGCACGCCTGGCTGCAAGAGCCGGGGTACGCGGGGTCCTCGCGCTTCGGCGTGCGTCCGTAACCGGGAATCAGACGGAGTCCGACGTGCGTCCGGAAGGAGTCAGACGGAGACCGTGTCGGCGGTGCGGCGCCGGCCGAGCACGCGGTCGAGCGCCAGCGCGCCACCGCCGCTGAAGCCGATGGCCAGGCTCGCCGCGGCCAGCGTCAGGACGAACTCGTAGCCGCCTTCCGCGGCGCCGAAGCCGTTGGCGGCGTGGACGAAGACGATCGCGCCGATCATGTCGATGGCCAGCAGCGTGCCGGCGACCGGCAGCGCGGCGCCGACGATCAGGGCCAGGCCTCCGGCGACCTCCAGCACCGCGACGGCCGGAGCGGCCACGCCCGCCAGCGGGATGCCGACGGACTCGAAGAACTTGGTCGTGCCCGCGATGCCCATGGTCGCGAACTTCTGGTAGCCGTGCACGAGGAAGATCGCCCCAACGGCGATTCTCGCGAGCAGCAGGACGATGGGACGCGCCTGGTCGACCATGCGACCTCCTTGGAAGAGTCGTTCAGTTTTGAACAAGAGCACTCTAGCAGTGAAAGTTAAAATCTGAACAAACGCGGTAGACTGTGCCGGTGACGGAACCCCGATGGCTGGACTCCACGGAGATGGCGGCCTGGCGCGCCTTCCTGACGACCTCCCACCTGCTCGACCGGCGCATCGAAGAGCAGCTCAAGGCCGCCGCGGGGCTCACGCACCCGCAGTTCGAGATCCTGGTGCGGCTCTCCGAGGCCCCCGGCCGTCAGGAGCGCATGACGGAGCTGGCCAGGGGTGTCGTGGTGTCGAAGAGCGCGCTGACGTACCAGATCACCCAGCTGGAGAAGGCGGGCCTGGTCGAGCGTGCCACCTGCCCGTCGGACGAGCGCGGTGTGCTGGCGATGATCACCGAGGCGGGCCTGCGGTGCCTGGAGCGCGTGGCGCCCGGACACCTGGAGGTCGTGCGGGCCTACCTGATCGACCGGCTCAGCCGCGAGGAACTGCGCACGATGACAACGGCCATGCAGAAGACGGAGCAGGCACTACGCACCCCGGACGGCCGTTAGTCCCGTCAGCTCTTGGCGGCGGCGCGCGCGGCGCGCTCCATCTCGACGCGGGCGCTGGCGGCGTACTTGTCGACGTATTCCTGCCCGGACAGCTCCATCAGCGCGTACATGATCTCGTCGGTCACCGCGCGCAGCACCAGCCGGTCGTCCTCCATCCCGTAGTAACGGGAGAAGTCGAGCGGCTTGCCGAACCTGACGCCGGGGCGGATGCCCAGTTTGGGGAGGGGATGCCCGGGCGGCATCATCTCGAAGGTGTTGACCATCGCCCACGGGATGACCGGTGCCCGCGACTCCAGCGCCAGCCGCGCCACCCCGGTCTTGCCCTTGTAGAGCCGGCCGTCGGGCGAGCGGGTGCCCTCGGGGTAGATGCCCAGCACGTTGCCCTCGCGCAAGATGCGCAGGCCGGTGCGGAGCGCCGCCTCACTGGCCTTGCCCCCCGAGCGGTCGATCGGCACGGTCCCCACGCCGCTGAAGAACAGGCGGGTGAAGAACCCCTTGATGCCGCGCCCGGTGAAGTAGTCGGACTTGCCGAGCGAGATGACCTTGCGCTTGAGGTGCAGCGGGCCGAAGAAGTGGTCGGCGAACGACAGATGGTTGCCGGCCAGGATCGCAGGCCCCTCACGGGGGACGTTTTCCACGCCCTCCGCCCACGGCCTGAACACAAGGTGGAGGAACGGCCCCAAGATGGCCTTGACCACCCAGTAGAACACCCTGGCACCTCTTCCCCAGCACGTTGTCGGCAGGCAAAGTCATCTTCCCATCTCGACGGCCATGCTCCTACACCAGCGCTCGCACAATCACCCCCGAACGTGCGACGATCGGGCCGTTCCTGGATGAACCCCCCAGTATTCGACCCCCCGGAATGAAATCGCATGGAGGAGCTGTTATGCCGCTCATGCCAGGCGCGGAGCCCTACCACCACGACGCAGGCGAGGTCGGCGTGCTGCTCTGCCATGGGTTCACCGGCACCCCGCAGTCCTTACGGCCGTGGGGTGAGTTCCTGGCCGGGCACGGGGTGAGTGTTTCGCTCCCCCGCCAGCCGGGGCACGGCACCAGGTGGCAGGAGATGAACCGCACGCGCTGGGAGGACTGGTACGCCGAGGTGGAGAAGGCCTTCGCGGACCTGCAGGGCCGCTGCGCCGACGTGTTCGTGGCGGGGTTGTCGCTGGGCGGCTGCCTGGCGCTGCGGCTGGCCGAGGTGCACGGCCCGGCGATCAGGGGCGTGGTGCTGGTCAACCCGTCCATCGCCAACGACGTGCCGCTGCTGAAGCTGGCCCCGCTGCTGAAGTGGTTCGTGCCGTCCGTTCCCGGTGTCGCCAATGACGTCAAGAAGCCCGGCGTGACCGAGCTGGCCTACTCCCGCACCCCGGTGAAGGCGGCCGCGTCGCTGCCGGGACTGTGGTCCCTGGTGCAGGCCGATCTGGCGCAGGTGACGCAGCCGCTGCTGGTCTTCCACAGCGTGGACGACCACGTGGTGAAGCCGACGAGTGTGGCGATCATTCGCCAGAAGATCCCGCAGGCCACGATCGAGGAGCTTACCGATAGCTACCATGTTGCGACGCTCGACAATGATGCCGACAGGATCTTTGCCGGTAGCCTCGACTTCATCCGGACACATGCCTCGGTACCCTTGCAGAGGGACTGATCGCACCCAGGGGGAAGTCGCGATCGCTGCGGAGAGGCCCATCTAGGTGACGCCCCAGAGTGACGAGGACGAGGTCTGGCGGCAGATCGTCGCGTCCTTCAACGACACAGCCGAACGTGACTCGGCCGACCAGCCGTGGCCGGACAGCGAAAACGTGCCCGCCGAGCCCACCCGGCGAGTGGTCAAACCCTCGGAGGAGTTCGAGGAGGATCTCGACGATCCCGAGGACAAGCAGGACGACGACGAGGAGGACGAGGGCCACTTCGTGCCGCCGCCGCCCCCGCCGTTGCCCAAGCTCGACCTGCCGTCCAAGCTGGCGTGGGTGGCGTTGTTCGGCGGCCCCGCCTACCTCCTGGTCGCCGCGGTGTTGAGCTGGCGCATGGAGGGGTGGGCGCTGTTCACGGCGGTGGCGGCGTTCATCGGCGGCTTCGTGGCGCTGGTGGTGCGCATGGGCGACGGCCCGCCCAACGACTCCGGCTGGGACGACGGCGCTGTCCTCTAGGCCCCTGTGGCGGGACCCGGGTGAGCCTTCGGACCATGATCCGGCGGTCTCTAGGACTTGGCCTCCGCCGGCTTGGGGCCGAACGACTCCACGACATCGGTGTAGCGGTCGCGAGTGTCGACCGCGTGCCCGACGGCCCACACCGTGCTCTTTCCCGCGAGGTAGGCCACGGCCTGCAGGCGCACGGTGCTCCTGCCCTGCTCGGCCTCGCCGCGGATGATCTCGCACGAGCCCTTCTCGCACCGCAGCATGAACGGCTCGGCCGCCCGCGCCGGGTCGTAGCCGGCCATCCAGTAGCGGCCCTTGCCGTCGCCGGTCACGCCGTAGAGACGCGCATCGGACTCCGGCAGCTCCTGCTGCTTCCAGCGCTTGCCGTTCCAGGTGAGCACGAGCGGCGAGATGTCGCTGGGACCGCGGTAGACGCCGCCGACGGCCACCGCCCGCTTGGCGCTGTCGGCCCGGATGTCGCGTAGGTAGCCGCCGGGGATCGAGGGCAGCGGCATCGACTTCCACGAGCCGCCCGAATAGTGCACGACCAGCGGCTCGGTGCCGGTGTCGCCGACGGCGAACCCGCCCGCCACCGCGTACAGCGCGCCCTCCTCCTTGGTCTCCTGGGCACTCCACGTGTTGCCCTGACCGGTGAGGATGAGCCCCCGCGTGTCGCGGCTGCCGACCACCACCACCTTGCCCTGCTTGGCATCGACGCCGCCGAGCCAGTCGCCGGCGCGCAGCAGGGGCTGCGGGTCGCCGAGCCCGTTGTCGGCCCGCGGCCCCTGGGGCCTGACCCGGTCGAACCCGTTCACGTCGCCGTGGGCGAGGTAGGGCAACCCGTCGTGCCCGTCGCCCACCGCCCACACGTCGGACGAACCGGCGGCGGCCACGCTGCGCAGGTTGCCCGCGGCCGTGGCGTCGCGGATGGCCACCTCGGTCCATCGGGTGCCGTTCCAGTGGCGGATGGTGCCGCGGTTCTTCCACACGTCCCAGATCTCCTGCTGCCCGACCGCCCAGACATCGCTGGAGGAGATCGCCAGCACGTCGGAGAGCGAGCCGTCGGCCTGCAGGCGCACGCTGGTCGACTGCTGCCATGCCTCGATCGAGGCGGGGCGGCGAGGATCGGCATGCGCGGCGGGCGTGGCCTGCGGCAAGGCCACGGACGTCGCCAAGATCAAGGAGAGCGCACGCCGCCGAAAGCGACGGGTCATGGTCAAATGCTACGGGGTGACCGGCCCTTGTTGCCCGTTAGTGCCCAAGTCGCAACTCCGCGATTACGGGGAGATGGTCGCTGGCCCCGGCCAGGTCGGTGATCCCGGCGTCCACCGCGCCGCACGATACGACTCGCGTCTCGCGCGCGGCGAACACCCCGTCGATGCGTACGGCGGGCCGCGCCGCGGGAAACGTCAGCCCATCGCCCTTGGGCGCGACCGCGTAGCAGTCGGCCAGCCGCCCGCCCAGGTACCGCCAGGCCGGCTGGTGCGGTTGCTCATTGACGTCGCCGCCGAGCACGATCGCCGCGCCGAACGGAGCGGCCGCCCGCTCCATCAGCGCCACCGCCTCGGCCGCGTGGTGCACCCTGGCCGGGTCGTTGAGGTCGAGGTGGAGCGAGCCGACGGCCAGCCGCGCCCCACCGGCCTCGACCACGGCCACGGCCAGCCCGCGTAGCTCCAGCCCGAGGAAGGCCCGCAACGCATGGCTCTCGGCCCGCAGCACCCGGACGCGCCGGCTGACGAGCACGGCCACTCCGCCGAGCCTGCCCGGGGTGGCGACGCGCAGCCCCGCCGCGGCGGCCAGCGCCCGGCGCCTGGCGCGCCAGCGGTAGAACCTCGGCGCCTCCTGCACGCACAGCACGTCGGCGCGCATGGCGGCGATGACCCTGATGAGTGCGGGCACGCTGTCGCGCAACCCGTGAAGGTTGTAGGTGCCGACCCTGATCGTCACGCGGCTCTAGCGCCGCCTGGCCAGGTCGGCCGCGCCCACCACGCCGGCCGATGCGCCCAGCTCGGCCAGCCGGATCTCGGCGAGCGGCCGGTGCCCGCGCCCGGTGAGGTGCTCGGCGAAACTCTCGCGCGCCCGGTCGATGAACAGGTCGGCGGCCCTGGACACACCGCCGCCCACGATGAAGCAGCCGGGGTCGAGCACCGCCGCCAGGTCGGCCATGCCCTGGCCGAGCCAGTCGGCGAACGAGGCGAACGCCGCCAGGGACACCTCGTCACCCAGCTTCGCGGCCTCGGTGACCTCCTCGCCCTCGATCTTGCCGCCGGCCAGCCCGAGCAGGATCTCCGCCCGCTTCGGATCGGCCTCGGCCAGCTCCCTGGCCTCCTTGACGAGGGCCTGGCCGCTGGCGTATTGCTCCCAGCAGCCGATGTTGCCGCAGCCGCACGGCCGCCCGCCCGGGACGACCTGCATGTGCCCCATCTCGGCGCCCATGCCCCAGCGGCCGCGGTAGAGGGCGCCGTCGATGACGATGCCGCCGCCGATGCCGGTGCCGAGCGTCACGCAGACCACGTGGGACTGGCCGCGGCCGGCGCCGAACCTGGTCTCGCCCCAGGCCATCGCGTTGGCGTCGTTCTCGATCACGACCGGCAGGCCGACCAGGCCGCTGATCTTCTTCTGCAGGGGTTCCTCGCGCCAGGCCAGGTTGGGCGCGAAGCGCACCATCGACCGGGTCTCGTCGACGAACCCGGCCGCGCCCACCCCGACGGCCTCGACCTCGCGTCTGGCGGACAGCTCGCGAACGACGTCGGCCACCGTCTCGGCCACCAGGTCGGGGCGGTCGGCGGCGGTCGGCCGCAACGTATGGGCGACGATCTTTCCCTGGTCGTCGACCACACCCGCGGCGACCTTGGTCCCGCCGATGTCGACACCGATCGTGAGCATTTCCCCTGCTTCTCCCTATCCGAGATCTATGTGTTCCACGTCGTCGTGGCGGTCACGGTCGTCACGCGGCGGCTGCTGCCTGCGGGGAGCGGGCTTGCTCAGCGCGTCCAGCGCCTCGCGGAAGGCCGCGAACAACTCACCGCCCGCGGCCATCAGGTGCCCGGTCACGTCGGAGCCGGATTCGCGCCGCGCGGCGATCGCCCGGCAGAACGGGCACGCGCGGCAGACGTATTCGTCGTGTGGGTCGGACACGGCCTCCTCCCACACGTCTCGTTCCCTGCGCCCGCCGCCGGTGAACGAGTTGAGCATCGTCTTGCCGACCTGGCGCGTGGCGCGCCCCTGAATCGACTCGAACAGCTTGCGCGCCTCGTCCGCGACGGTCCCGATCGGGTCTCTGTCGTTGCTCTCCGTCATGTGGCCCTCCCTGCGTGCCGGGTCCCCGCGTTATGAGGTCCCCGAGATGAACCGTACTCGGAGCACGCCGTCGCGGAGCGCGGCTGCGCTGATCTTCCTGCGGGCCAGCGCCGCGGGCAGCGCCAGGATCCTCCGGTACGGCCCCGCGGTGATGATCAGCTCGTCGCCCTTGCGCGCCAGGTCCACGTCACCGCGGTCCGCGCCGGGCAGGGCCAGCGTCAGCTCGTCGGCGCTCATCCGCAGCGGCGGCTCGACGGCCGGGGCGGCGAACGGGTCGTGCTCGCCGTAGAGCTCGGCGCCGACCGCGGCCAGCGCGTCCTTGCCGACGGGCTCGGCAGGCAGGTAAGGGACGATGTGGATGGGCAGCGGCGCGAACGACTGCTCCGCCTCGGCCAGCAGCCGCGACTGCGCCGCCACCCACTGGGCGCGCCACTCGTCGGCGCCGTCCGCCGGGAAGACCCGGTTGGCGATCACGGCGTCGACGCGGTAGCCGTACAGGTTGAGCGAGGTGAGGGTGCGCCTGGCCTCGGCCAGCACCACCGACTCGGGGGTGAGCACGAGCCGCACGGAGGCGTGGCCGCCGGTGAGCAGCTCGCGCACCTCCATGAGGCCGCGGTGGAACCGCTCCGCGGCGTTCATGACGTCCTCACCGGGCGCGCTGACGTGCGCGACGCTGCGCACGAACGGGGAGACGAGCCGCACGAGCTTGCGGCCGACCGGCATGAGTCTGCTGACGTGCCAGTCGAGCGCATCGGGCAGGGCCAGCAGGCGCAGCGTCTCCGCGGTGGGCGCGCAGTCGACGACGATCACGTCCCAGCGCCCTTCGCGGGCGTACTCGCGCAGCTCCAGCAGGGCGATGACCTCCTCGGCGCCCGGCAGCACCGTGATCTCCTCGGAGGTGACCTCGTCCAGGCCCAGCTCGGTCAGCAGCCCGCGGGCGTAATCCTGCAGCTCGCCCCAGTGGCGCTCCAGCGTCTTCTGCGTGTCGACCTGGTGCAGGTGCAGGCCGGGCGCGACCTCGCCGGGCTCGACGGCGAGCGCGTCGGCCAGCGAGTGGGCGGTGTCGGTGGAGACGATGAGCGTCTTGAGGCCGCGCCGCGCGGCGAGCGTGGCGGTGGCGGCGGCCGCCGTGGTCTTGCCGACGCCGCCCTTGCCGGTGAAGAGCAGGACCCTCGGGCTCAACTCAGCGGCCTTCTACGCGCTTCTTGAGTCCCTTGAGCGCGGTGTCCACGATCACCTTCTCCGCCTTGCGCTTGATCATGCCGATCATGGGCACGCTCAGATCGACCGTCAGCTCATACGTCACGTCGGTGCCACTGCCCTTGTCGGCGAGCAGGTAACTCCCTCGGAGGTCGGAGATCATCTTCCCCGGCTCGACGACCTGCCAGCTGACGCTCTCGTCGTCCTGCCAGGTGTAGCCGAGGGTGTAGGTGTCGCTGATCATCCCGGCGTCGAGGACGAACCGCACCGTCAGGGGCCTGCCGTCGTCGCCGGTGCTGAGGACTTCGGCCTTCTTGATCGACCCGGCCCATTCCGGATAGGAGGGGAAGTCCGCGATGACCGCCATCACATCGGCGCGCCCGGCGTCGATGGTGGTGCTGGAAGTGGTGCGATCAGCCATGCGACCACGGTAGTGCACAATCCGCTCCTTGCGGTGGAGCGGCGTAAGCGGAGCGAATGAGGAGCGGTGAGCGACCAATGAGCACGCCTGCTGGTCACCATTCGAGGACGAAGGGGACGCCCTTTCCGCGGAAGTGCCCGACGTTCAGGCACTCGGTACGTCCGACGCGGATCCGAGTGCGGAGCGGGTTGTGCACGTGGCCGAACAGGGCGTAGCGCGGCTGGGTGCGCCTGATCGCCTCCAGGGTGGCCTCGCTGCCGCGTTCGAACCGCCTGGCGACCACGTCGTAGAGCAGTTCGGGCACGGCGGGCGGGATGTGGCAGCACAGCACGTCCACCTCGCCGACGGCCTCGACCTTGGCGGCGTACTCCTCGTCGCTGATCTCGTACGGGGTGCGGTAGGGGGTCTCGAGGCCGCCGCCCACGAAACCGAACCGCAGGCCGCCGATCTCCGCCACCTGCCCGTCGAGCACGTGGTGGCCGGGGCGTACGTAGTCCTGCCACAGGCGCGGGATGTCCACGTTGCCGTAGGTGAGGTAGGCGGGCGCCGGCATGGCCGCGAACAGGGCCGCGTACTGCGCGCGGACGTTGCGCTCGATGTGCTCGCGCGGGTCGCCGTCGAGCGTGGCCCAGAGCGCCGCCGACATGGCCCTGGCCTCGTCGAACCGTTTGGCCGTGCGCAGCGCGATGAGCTCGGCGGCCTTGTCCGCGCCGAACAGGGAGGGGAAGATGCCCTGCGCGTGGTCGTCGTAGTCGATGAAGAGGATCAGGTCGCCCAGGCAGATCAGCGCGTCCGCGCCGTCGCCCGCCCTGGCCAACGCGTCGGCCCTACCGTGCACGTCGCTCACCACGTGGACCCTCATGGAGGGAAATCCTATGAGTGACGGCTGCTAGCGTGATGATTGCCCTTCATAACGCCTCAATCGAGTAGGGGACGGGGTTGACCCGTCCCCTCTCACACCACCGGACATGCGGGCCCGCATCCGGCGGTTCGTCAGGCCGTGGTTTTGAGCCTGTGCCAGGTCGGATAGAGACCCTTCAGGCCAAGGTCGGTCCAGTGGATGTTGGGCAGTGCCCGCGCCAGGATGGGTGAGCCCGCGATGCGCCAGTAGCCCTTGCCGCTCGATGCCCATTCCCTGGCCTTGTGGTCAGGGATGCCGAGCTTGCGCAGGTTGCGGCGTCGGGTCTTGGGCTTCTTCCATTCTTTCCAGCGGATCTGCCGCATCCGACGGCGAAACCACTCATCCAGATCCTTGAACACCCTGGGGGTGTCGGCCAGATGGAAGTAGGCCATCCACCCGGTGACATAGGCGTTGAGCTTGCCGATCCTGCAGGGCATCGACACGCTCCACCTGCGACTGGTCAACTCCCGGATGCGGTCCTTCAGGCGGCTGACCGCCTTTGGATCGACCCGGATCTTGACCCCGGACCGAGTGAAGAAGAACCCGAACCCCAGCAACGTCGCCTCGCGAGCGTGCCGGACCGAGGACTTCTCGGTGTTGACCTTGAGTTTCAACCGCTGCTCGATCATCGTGGTCACCGAGTCGAGCACCCGGTGCGCGGCCCGTCTGCTGCGCACGAAGACACGGATGTCATCAGCGAAGCGGACGAACCGGTGACCGCGTTTCCACAACTCCCGGTCCAGATCATCCAGCATGATGTTCGACAAGATCGGCGACAGCGGGGAACCCTGAGGAGTCCCCTCCACCGTGGCCTGGACGATCCCATCGACCATCACTCCGGCCTCCAGATACGCCCGGATGAGTTTGAGGATCTTGCGGTCGTCGACCTTGCGCGCCACCCGTGCCATCAGCACGTCGAACTGGACCCGGTCAAAGAACCGTTCAAGATCGACATCTACCACCCATCGCAGCCCATCCTCCACACATCGCCGCGCGACCCGCACCGCCTGATGGGCGGACTTGCCAGGGCGAAACCCGAAGCTGGAACCGGAAAAGAACGGGTCGAAGATCGGCACGAGCACTTGCGCAATCGCCTGCTGGATCAACCTGTCCAGCACAGTGGGCACTCCCAGCATCCGCTGACCGCCCCCGGGTTTGGGGATCACCACCCGGCGGACCGGCAACGGCCGATACGTGCCCGCATCCAACGCCTCCCGCACGCTCGCCCAGTGCTCGCGGATCCACGGACGAAGTTCTTCCGTGCTCATTCCGTCCACGCCAGGCGCGCCCCGGTTGGCCTCCACACGCCTCAACGCCCGGCCCAGATTCCCCGGCGAAAGCATCTGCTCCCACAACGAGACCCCCAGGCCCGGGATCACGGACTCCGGTAAGGGCGCCGACCTGCCGCTACGCTCCGTCGTGGTACTCACCGGATGCACCGGCCCCTCCCACCACGGGCCCGCACACGCGAGATGGCTGCGATCACCGCGACCGGCACGAGCACCTCACCCTCACCCGCTCTACCTGACGTTCGGTCCTTCCCGGCTGATTGTCCGTTCCCCTCACCGGTACTACGACCTCTGCTGACTTCTGCCCGGTCAGTGCCCACCTCACGATGACCACCGTCGGCGCGGCGACAACGACAGCACAACCGACACCCGGACAGACCTCCCCGGATAAGAACGATCACTTTCCCCCTGCAACCGCCGCGTTTACACACCAGCCGTCTTGGCAGTGACGGGCTTCGCCGTAGCATGCAGGCTCACCCCAGCTGGCATGCCTCATACGCGGTTCGCGTTCCTCGGTGCAGGGTTTCGCCTCGGGCTTCCTCCCCACCTCGCCTCACGACGACGCAGTTGCCTCCGGCTCGGAGTTAGCACTACCTCTTCCTCCAGGGGACTTTCACCCCCAAGCAATCGCCCATGCCGGGCGTACATGACAGGGCTACCGACGCGTAACTTAACGCGGTAGCGTCGCGGCGTCACCCGAAGAGGAGTTGAGTTCGTGCGCGAGTACAGCGTCCCGGTCCTGGTCGACGTGCCCGCCTCGGCGAGCCTGGCCGACACCGTCTTCCGACGGGCCGAGCAGGAGCCCGGCGCCGTCATCATGCGCCGCAAGACCGACGCGGGGTGGCCGGTGGTCACCGCGTCGGAGTTCCGCGACCAGGTGGTCGCGGTGGCCAAAGGGCTGATCACGGTGGGCATCGAGCATGGCGACAGGGTCGCGCTGATGTCGCGCACCCGCTACGAGTGGACCCTCGTCGACTACGCGATCTGGTCCATCGGCGCGGTCACCGTGCCGATCTACGAGACGTCCTCGGCCGAGCAGGTCGCCTGGATCCTGTCCGACAGCGAGGCCAAGGCGGTGTTCGTCGAGCTGGACGGGCACGAGGAGACGGTGCGCGCGGCGGCGCCCGGACTGAAGTCCGTGTGGCGCGTCGACGGCACACTGGAGACCGGCGACATCGCCGACGCCGAGGTGGACGAGCGGCGCGCCCGGGTGACCGGAGCCGACCTGGCCACGATCGTCTACACCTCCGGCACCACAGGCCGGCCCAAGGGGTGCCGCATCACCCACGACAACCTGCTGTTCACGGCGCTCAACGTGCTGCGGGGGCCGCTGGAGCCGCTGTTCGCCCGCAAGGACCCATCGGCGCTGCTGTTCCTCCCGCTGGCGCACATCTTCGCGCGGATGATCCAGGTGGTGCTCATGGAGGCGGGCGCGATCATCGCGCACACGCCGAACATGAAGAACGTCGCCCCGGACCTGCAGGACTTCCAGCCCACGTTCCTGCTGGGCGTGCCGCGGGTGTTCGAGAAGGTCTACAACGGCGCCGAGCAGAAAGCCATCGCGGGCGGCAAGGGCAAGATCTTCGCCCGCGCCGTGGACGTGGCGGTGGCCTGGAGCCGCGCGGAGAGCTCGGGCGGCGCGCCGCTGGGGCTGCGGCTGCAGCGGGCGGTGTTCGACAAGCTGGTCTACTCCAAGCTGCGGGCCGCCACCGGCGGGCGGCTGTCGGCCGCCGTGTCCGGCGGTGGCGCCCTGGGCGAGCGGCTCGGCCACTTCTTCAAGGGCGTCGGCATCGAGGTCTTCGAGGGATACGGCCTGACCGAGACCTCCGCGCCGTGCTCGGTCAACATGCCGGGCGCCAACAAGATCGGCACGGTGGGCAAGCCGCTGCCCGGCGTCACCCTGCGCATCGCCGACGACGGCGAGATCCTGGCCAAGGGCAGGCACGTCTTCCCCGGCTACTGGAAGAACGACGAGGCCACGGCCGAGGTGATCGACGCCGACGGCTGGTTCCACACCGGCGACGTGGGCGAGCTGGACGCCGACGGCTACCTGCGGATCACCGGGCGCAAGAAGGAGATCCTGGTGACCGCGGCCGGCAAGAACGTCGCGCCGGGGCCGCTGGAGGACGCGCTGCGCGCCCATCCGCTGATCTCCCAGGCAATGATCATCGGCGACGGCCGCCCGTTCGTGGCCGCCCTCGTCACCCTGGATCCCGAGGCCGTGCCCGCCGGATCGTCCGTGTCCGAGCTGCGGGCGGACCCGAAGGTGCAGGCGGACATCCAGACGGCGGTGGACCGGGCGAACCTGTCGGTGTCGAAGGCCGAGCAGATCAAGAAGTTCCTGATCCTGGACCGGGACATCACTGAGGACAGCGGGCACCTGACGCCGACGCTGAAGGTCAAGCGCGGCCTCGTCATGCGCGACTTCGCCAAGGAGATCGACGAGCTCTACAGCAGCCGTTAGGGCAGGTCGGGAGGCCTCGGGAGGGGCAGCGCCCCGGGGAAGCCGTCCGGGAGGGCGCCGGGACCTGGCACGGCCTCGTCCTGGTAGCCGCTGGCCTGGATCCGGAACAACCGCGCATAGAGCCCGTCCGCGGCCATCAGCTCGTCGTGGCGGCCCTGCTCGGCGATCTCCCCGTCCGCCAGCACCGCGATCAGGTCCGCCTCACGCACCGCGTTGAGCCTGTGGGAGATCAGCAGGCTCGTCCGGTCGGCCCGGTAGCGGCGCATGCGCAGGTGCACGTCGTGCTCCGCCTCCGGATCCAGCCCCGAGCTGGGCTCGTCCAGGATCATGAAGTCGGCGTGGTCCCGCAGGAAGGCCCTGGCCAGCGCCACCCGCTGCCACTGGCCGCCGGACAGCGTGACGCCGGTGGACGGCTGCTTGCCGCGCTTGAGGGTGAAGACGAACATTCTGGTCAGCGCCGTGTCGTAGCCGTCCGGCAGCGCGCTGATCGCGTCGTCCACGCCGGCCCGGATGGCCGCCGCCTTGATCCGGTCCAGGTCGTCGAGCGCCCTCAGGTCGCCGACGGCGATGTTGTCGCGGGCGCTGAAGTCGTACGTCATGTGGTCCTGGAACACCGCGCCGAGCCGGGCGCGCAGCCCGGCGGGGTCCAGGTCGCGCAGGTCCACGCCGTCCCAGTGGATGGAGCCGCGGGTCGGGTCGTACAGGCGGCACAGCAGCTTGGCGAGGGTGCTCTTGCCGGCGCCGTTGAGCCCGACGACGGCGACGGCCTTGCCGTACGGGAGGGTGAGTGTGACGCCGCGCAGGATCCAGGGCAGGTCGTCGGCGTAGCGGAACCACACGTCACGCAGCTCGATGCCCTGCCTCAGCGGCGGGGTGGGCTCCGGGTCGGCGGCGACGGGCAGGTCGGGCTCGATGTGCACGATGTCGGCGTAGTGGCCGAACAGGAGCAGCTGGTGATGCGTGGAGGCGATGCCGCTCACCAGCGCCGACAGCCCGCCCTGCAGCCCGGCCACAGCGGCGATGAACATCGACACGTCGCCGACGGTCAGCGTCCCGGTCCTGGCGGCGAGCACCGCCCAGATCAGGCCGCCCCCGGCGATCAGGGCGCCCAGCAGCTCCAGGCCACCCTCGACGAGCAGGTCCCTGCGCTCCAGGGCACGGTGGGCCCGGTCGGCGGTGCGGCGCTCGGCCAGCATGCGGGCGCGCATAAAGGCGCCGAGCCCGAACAGCCGCACCTCCTTGGCCGCCTCGACGCTGCCGAGCAGGTGGGAGTAGAAGAACTCGCGGCGCTGCACGGGTGCGAGCTCCAGCATCAGCTTGGCCCGCCTCCTGGCCAGCGCGATCTGCGCGATCAGCGCCGGGACGCCGGCGACCAGCACGACGACGGCCATCACCGGGGACAGGATCACGACCGAGCCGATGAACCCGCCGATCGTCAGGACGGTGCTGGCCAGCCCGAAGGCGCTGCCGACGAAGACGGGCGCCATCGTGCCGCCCTGCGAGGCCAGGCGGAGCCGGTCCAGGAACGCGGGCGTCTCGAACGGGCCGAGGCCGACGATGCGCTCCATGGCGACGTAGAGCCGGTCGAGGGCGTACGTCGACACGCGCCTGCCCAGCTCCGCCCCGATGTACGCGCTGAGCTGCGGCAACGCGGCGATGGCCACCCCGACGACCACCAGCGGCACGAGGAGCGCGGCCAGTTCCGCGACCGTGGCGCCGCGGACCAGCTCGTCCAGCACCAGCTTGGTCAGCCAGGCGACCGCGACCGGCAGTGCGGCCTGGACGAACGTGACGAGCGCGTGGCACACCGCCCGCATGGGGCCGGCGTGCCAGACTAAACCGGCGGCCTCCGCGATGCTGCGGCGCGTGGAGCTCATGACCGTCAGGCTAAGTCGTAGGCGTCGCCCCCGCGCCGGGATCGGCGATGACGAGTTCGCCGACCTGCTCGGCCAGCGCCTCCCTCGCCGGCCGCGGCAATCCGGCGTCGGAGACGAGCACGTCGGCCTCACCGAGCCGGGCGATGGTGCTGATGCCGACCGTGCCCCACTTGGTGTGGTCGGCGAGCACGACCAGCCGGCCGGCGGCCTCCACGAGGGCGCGGTCGGTCTCCGCCTCCATCATGTTCGGGGTGGTGAAGCCGGCCCTGAGGGTCATGCCGTGCACGCCGAGGAACAGCAGGTCCACGTTGAGCTGGCGGATCGCCGTCACCGCGACGGGACCGACGAGGGCGTCGGAGGGAGTGCGCACGCCGCCGGTGAGCACGACCGTCTGGTCGGTCCGTCCCGAGTGCTGGAAGACGTCGGCCACGCGCACCGAGTTCGTCACGACGGTCAGGGCCGGGACGGCGGCCAGGCGGTGCGCGAGCGCCCACGTGGTGGTGCCCGCCGACAGCGCCACCGCGGTCCCCGCGTCCACCAGGGCGGCGGCGTGGCGGGCGATGGCCTGTTTCTCCTCTTCCTGGCGAACGGACTTGAGGGCGAAACCGGGCTCGTCGGTGGAGCCGATCGTCGTGGCACCGCCGTGCACCTTGGCCAGCAGGCCACGCTCGGCCAGCATCTCCAGGTCGCGGCGGATGGTGATGTCGGAGACGCCGAACGCGCGCACCAGCTCGATCACCCGGACGCCGCCGTGCTGCCTGACGAGCTCGAGAATCGCCTGCTGACGCTGCGGGGCGAGCATCGCACCACCAGATCCCAACAGATTCCGACATCATTCTCGATCGCATGATGACACGGCCGTGACGTCGGGACTGTGGCTGATTCGTCATGAAACCGTGCGTTGACAGTCCGAAATGTTGGCTTTTCCATGAATGAAGGTGAGCGAACTCGGGGGAATCTGAAGGGTCCGGCTAGGAGGAACCCCCATGGCCCAACGACTGCCGATATCCCGCCGCAATCTTCTGCTCGGAGCCGCCGCGCTCGGCGTCCCCGCCGCCCTCGTCGGATGCGGGTCCGACACTCCCTCCCCCGCCCCTGGCGGCGGCTCGGCCTCCGGCGGCAACCTCGGCACGGTCACCCTCGGCTCGAACGCCTCCGACGAGATCCCGAAGAAGTCCCTCGACACCCAGGTGAAGGCCTTCACCCAGGCGACCGTCAAGATCAACACTGTCGACCACAACACGTTCCAGGAGAACATCAACCGGTACCTCAGGGGCACGCCGGACGACGTGTTCACCTGGTTCGCGGGCTACCGCATGCAGTTCTTCGCCGAGCAGGGACTGGCCATCGACATCTCGGACGTGTGGCAGGAGATCGGCGGTGACTACACGCAGGCGTTCAAGGACCAGTCGACGGGCGTCGACGGCAAGCAGTATTTCGTGCCGTCCACGTACTATCCGTGGGCGGTCTTCTACCGCAAGAGCGTCTGGCAGGAGAAGGGGTACGAGCCGCCCGCGACGCTGGACGAGTTCACCGCGCTGGCCAAGAAGATGAAGGCCGACGGGATCATCCCCATCGCGTTCGCCGACAAGGACGGCTGGCCGGCGATGGGCACGTTCGACATCCTCAACATGCGCACGAACGGCTACGACTTCCACATCTCGCTCATGGGCGGCAAGGAGTCGTGGACGGATCCGCGGGTCAGGCAGGTGTTCGACACCTGGCGGGGGCTGATGGAGTACCACCAGCCCGCGGCGCTGGGGCGTACCTGGCAGGAGGCCGGGCAGTCGCTGGCGCAGAAGAAGACGGGGATGTACCTGCTCGGCATGTTCGTCGCCCAGCAGTTCCCCGAGGCCGACCGCGACGACCTCGACTTCTTCACCTTCCCCGAGATCAACCCGCAGTTCGGCACCGACTCGATCGACGCCCCCATCGACGGCTACATGATCTCCGCCAAGGCCAAGAACGTGGACGGGGCCAAGGCGCTGCTCAAGCACCTGGCCCAGGCCTCCTCGCAGAACATCGCCACCAAGCTGGACCCGGGCACGCTCGCGGCCAGCTCCAAGGCCGACACCTCCGGCTACAGCGCCCTGCAGAAGCGCGGCGCCGAGCTGGTGTCGAAGGCCACGCACATCGCGCAGTTCCTCGACCGCGACACGCGGCCGGACTTCGCCTCCACCGTGATGATCCCGTCGCTGCAGTCGTTCGTGAGCAAGCCCAACGAGATCGACTCCTTGCTGGCGAGCATCGAGAAGCAGAAGGCCAACATCTTCCGCTGATGGCTGTCAAGACCCGTCGCTACTCCGGCCGCGACGTGACCGTGCTGGTCATCGGGCTGGGGGTGGCCGTCATCGTCAACGTGGGCCTCATCTGGGGGCCCACGCTGGCCTCCATCGGGCTGTCCGCCACCGACTGGGGCGGCATCGGCCCCATCGAGTGGGTGGGCGGGCAGAACTACCACGACCTGGCCGCCGAATATCCGCCGTTCTGGTCGGCCATCCGCAACAACGTGTTGTGGCTGGGCTTCCTCGGGCTGATCGCGACGCCGTTCGGGCTGTTCTGCGCGGTGCTGCTGGACCGGCGGCTGCGGCTGTCACGGTTCTACCAGAGCGCGCTCTACATGCCGGTCGTGTTGTCGCTGGCCGTCGTCGGCTTCATCGCGCAGCTGGTCTACTCCTCCGACTACGGCGTGCTGAACGCGGTGACCGGGCTGACCGTGGACTGGCTCGGCGACAGCTCGATCAACATCTGGGTCGTCATGGTGGCGGCCGCCTGGCGGCACGTCGGCTACGTCATGATCATCTATCTGGCGGGGCTGAAGGCCGTGGATCCGGCGCTGAAGGAGGCGGCGGCCATCGACGGGGCCAACGAGCGGCAGGCGTTCTTCCGCGTGGTGTTCCCCACGCTGCGGCCGATCAACGTGATCGTGCTGGTGATCACGGTGATCGAGGCGCTGCGGGCCTTCGACATCGTCTACGCCATCAACAAGGGCCGGAACGGGCTCGAACTGCTGTCCGTGCTCGTGACCGAGAACATCGTGGGCGAGGCCAGCAGGATCGGGTTCGGCTCCGCGATCGCGGTGGTGCTGCTGGTGATCTCGCTGGGGTTCATCGTCACGTACCTGTCGCAGCTGTTCAGGGAGGAGGGGCGATGACGCTCACCGCACCGCCCGCCGCTCCCCCGGCCGAGTCGCAGCGCTCGCCCTCACGGCGGCCGGTCCGGCCGCTCCGGATCCTGCTGCACGTGTTCCTGGTGCTGGTGGCACTGGGGTGGCTGGTGCCGCTCGCGCTGGCGGTGTACGCCTCGCTGCGGCCTTACGAGGAGACCGCCCGGCTGGGTTACTTCTCGCTGCCCGAGCACCTCACGCTCGACTACTACGGGGAGGCGTGGAGCCAGGCCGAGCTGCCTCGCTACTACCTCAACACCCTGATCATCGTGATCCCCGGCGTGCTGATCACGTTGTTCATGGCGTCGTTCACGGCGTTCGCGATCGCGCGGCTGCGCATCCCGGGCCGCAAGACGCTGCTGATCGTGTTCACCGCCGGGAACCTGCTGCCGCCGCAGGTCCTCATCACCCCGCTCTACACCCTCTACACGCTCATCCCGCTGCCGGCGTGGTTGTCGGACTCGCAGTCGCTCTACGACTCCTACCTCGGGCTGATCCTCATCCACGTGGCCTTCCAGTTCGGCTTCTGCGTCTTCGTCATGGCCAACTTCATGCGCACGATCCCGGAGGAGATCAGCGAGGCGGCGCTGGTGGACGGGGCCGGGGTGTGGAAACGCTACTGGCGGCTGACGTTGCCGCTGTGCCGGCCGGTGCTGGCGGCGCTGTCCACGCTGCAGTTCACCTGGATGTACAACGACTTCCTGTGGGCGCTGGTGCTGATGTCGTCGGGCGACAAGCTGCCCGTCACCTCGGCGCTGAACAACCTGCGCGGCCAGTTCTTCACCGACTACAACCTGCTGGCCGCCGGGTCGGTGCTGGTGGCGCTGCCGACGCTGATCGTGTTCCAGCTCTTGCACAAGCAGTTCGTGGCCGGGCTCACGCTCGGCTCCACCAAAGGCTAGAGGAGGCTCTGGAAGCGGGCCGCGACGTGCTCCCACGACCACTCGGCGGCGATCCACTCGCGGCCGCCCGCTCCCATCTTGCGGGCCTTGTCCGGGTCGTTCAGCAGCTCCACGACGGCCTGCGCGATCTCCTCCGGGTCCGTGCCGTCCACCACGAGCCCGGTCTCGCCGTGCCTGACCGCGTCGGGCGCGCCGCCCGACGCGCCGGCCACCACCGGCAGGCCCGTTGCCGACGCCTCCAGGAACACGATCCCGAGCCCCTCCACGTCCACCCCGCCCCACCGGGTACGGCACGGCATCGCGAACACGTCGGCGGCCGCGTAGTAACCGGGCAGGCTCGCGGCCGGCACCGTGCCGGTGAACCTGATCGACTCGTGCCCGGCCGCCAGCCGCTCCAGCGTGCGCCGGTAGGGCCCGCCGCCGACCAGCAGGAGGACGGCGTCGGGCACCGCTCGCAGCACCTGAGGCCAGGCCCTGAGGAGCTGGTCCTGGCCCTTGCGCGGCACCAGCCGCGACACGCACGCCACCACCGGCCTCCCTTGCAGGCCCAGCTCGGCCTTGGGCGCGTCGGGGCGGAACAGGCCGGCGTCCACGCCGGGCGCGAGCCGTACGAGCTTGGCCGGCGGGACGGCCGCGACGAGCCGCTGCCGCGTGTAATCCCCCAGATACGTGACCACGTCGGCGTGCTCGCCGATCCTGCGCAACACGGTGCGGAAGCCCGGCGCGCTCGCCCACGACGCCTCGTGGCCGTGGGTGAGCATCACCACGCGCCGCGCGCCCGCCCTGCGCAGGTGCGGCGCGAGCAGGCCGAGCGGCGCCGCGGCCCCGAACACGACGGTGCCCGCCTCGTGCTCGGCCACCAGCCGGGCCGCGCGGCGCGCCACGGCCGGGGTCGGCAGCATGAGCCGGGTCGGATGCCGCACCACCCGGTACGGCTGGCGCCGGTCGAAGTCGGCGCAGCCCGGCCAGGTGGGGGCGTAGACGGTCACGCCCGGTGTGCGCAGCGCGAGCCCGTGCACGAACGACTGGATGCCGCCCGGCCTGGGCGGGAAGTCGTTGGTGACGATGACCACATTGGTCACGGCACCGGGATGCCGTTCAGCTTCGCCCATGCGCGGGCCATGGCGATGCGCTGAGGGCTCGTGGGATGCGAGGCATAGAGCACATATTCCACCGCATCCGGCGACAAGTCGGAAATATTGGTCACTGCCAGGCGTTTCTGCATCTTTATGAACGTGGCCGGGTCCCTGGTGAGGTCCAGGGCGTGGACGTCGGCCCGGGCCTCGACGTGGCGGCTGACCACGTTCTCCGCGGGTCCGATGAGCAGTGAGCCCAGGCTCAACAGGCCCATCACCGCGCCCACCGCACGGGGGTCGGCGATCGAGGTGACGCCGACACGGCGGCGTAGCCGGTCGAAGACCAGGAACAGCAGCACCGCGCCCAAGGCGGCGTTCAGGCCGCTGAGGAGCGTGCCGGAGAGCACGTCGTTGTCCTTGGCGTGGCCCAGCTCGTGCGCCACCACCAGCTCCACCTCCGGCTGCGGGGCCTTGAGCAGCGTGTCGTAGACGACGATGCGGCGGGTGGCGCCGAAACCGGAGACGTACGCGTTGAGCGCCGTCGTCCGGCGCGAGGCGTCGGCCACCAGCACATCCTCCACGGGCACGCCGTCCCGCGCGGCCATGGCCAGCAGGTTCTGGCGCAGCGAGCCCTGCTGCATGGGGGTGAACTCGTTGAACAGCGGCTCGAACACCACGGGATACACGAACGACGCCACCACCGCCAGCGCGAAGGCCCCCACGGCGGCCGGGATCCACCAGCGCCGCAGCTTCCGGGCCAGCGCGACGAGCACGAGCAGCATCAGGCAGGCGATGACCGTCTCCACGCCCGTGCTCTTGAGCTGGTCGACGGTCCAGGACCCCCAGTCCTGGGTGGACAGGCCGAATTCGCGCAGCAGCGTCTCGAACCACATCGCGAGCGGCCACCGGATCAGCTCGGTGATCGCCGTGATGACGACGACGCCCAGGATCACCCGCAACCACCACGGACCCCTCAGCCGGCCCACCGCCTTCGCCCCGATCGGGGTGGCCACCAGGACGCCGATGATGATGATCGTCAGGCCGAGGGACAGGTAGCTCGGGAGGGTGGTGACCGCGTCGAACGCCTGCGCTCTGGCGATCTGGGCGGCGGTGAAGTCGCGGGCCGGGTCGGGCGGCCCGGCGGCCAGCACCTGCCAGGGGGTGGTGAAGGCGGCCACGGCCAGGATGAAGGCTCCCAGCAGCGTCGCCGCGACCGCCGCCTCCCACCGCAACCGCCTTCCTCCGCCACCGGCATCCTGCCCACCGCCCCGGCCCGCGCCAGGCCCCCGATCGTCCCCCGCACCCCGCCACCCCCGGGCGCTTCCGCCCGCGCTCCGGTCGTGGCCCGCACTCCGATCGTCACCCGCGCTCCGGTCACCGCCCGCGCTGCGATCCCCGCCCGTACTGCGGTCATGGCCCGCGCTGGGATCGCCCGTCGACACCGGGCCTGCAAGCCTCGCCGTCTCTGGTCCTGCGTCGTCCGTGTCGTGCCGTTCGCTCATCTGCCTCCCCCTCTTACGCGAGCTGGTCCCGCACGTACGCGCGCCACCGTGCCGTCAGCGTGGCCGCGGAGAGCCCGAGCGAGGCGAGCGCCCGATCGACGCCGGCCGCCTGGGCTTCACGGTAGAACCTCACCAGCGTCTCCTCACCGAACCGATCGGCGAGGAAGCGACACGCCAGCCAGGCCTCCTGGTACGCCCGTGCGAGCCGCACAGGGTCCCCGCCATCCGCCGCGAAGGCCGCAGGCCCGGGCAATTCGCTCGGCACCCGCCCGGCCCGCACCTCGTCGCCCAGTTCGGCGGCGGCTGTCCGCACGGGCAGCCCCGCGTCCCGGTAGCCCACGTAATCGGCGAACCCCTCGTAGAGCCAGACGGGCAGGTCCCCGGTGCCCGCCACGACATGGGTGAGCTCGTGCGCGAGCACGACATCCTTCCCCGTCGCGTTGAGCCGCGCGAAGACCTCGGGAACGACGATCACCCGGCCGCCGTCGGCCACCGCGGCCAGCCCGTCGACCCGTTCCACTCCGGCCAGCCCGGCCGCCTCGCGGGCGGACTCGGGCACGACGACCAGCGGCCGCACAGACCGCCCGAGGACGTCCGAGACCCGCCGCCCGGCCGTGTCGGCCCGCCGCGCCAGCTCGTCGAGCGTGCCGGGCGGGGCGTGGTGGCCGACGACGAGGGAACGCGTTCCGCGGGCCAGGACGACGCCCTCGCGCCACAGGTCGCGTGCTTCCGGGGGAAGGAAGGGGGATTCGGGGACCGGGGCGCTGGCGGGGGCGAGGGTGAGGAGCAGGAGTCCGGCCACCACGGCTCGTCGGCTCACCTGCTCGGACACGATGCCCGATCGTAGCCGGGGCCGCTGTGCCACTGAGACGGCCCACTGGGCGTCGTCACGGCGGCCCGCCGGTGAAGGGCTCAGAAAGCGTCTCCCTGGAAGGCCCTCAGCCCTGTGCGGCGGTTGGGGGAAGGTGGCTTGCCGTAAAGAGAGAGAAAGAAAGAAGAGGGCCCCGATGAGATCGGGACCCTCTTTCTTTTCACAAGCCGGGACGAACCGCGCCGACGAAGGACGCCTTGCGCCAGCTGCTCAGCTTGTCGACACGCACCCGCTCACCTGTCCGCGGGGAGTGGAGCATCTTGCCGTTGCCGACATACATGCCGACGTGACCGAGACCCCTGAAGAACATCAGGTCGCCTGGCTGGAGATTCTTCCAGGAGACCTTCCGCTTGATGCCGGCGAACTGGCTGGCCGCCACGCGGGGGATCTTCACCCCGGCCTTCTTCCAGGCGTACTGGGTCAGGCCGGAGCAGTCGAACGCACCAGGGCCCGTGGCCCCATACCGGTACGGGTCACCGATCTGGTTCCTGGCCGCGGCGACGGCCTTTTCGGCCTTCGCCTTCTGCCGGGCAATCCTGAGTGCTGCGGCCGACTTCGCGGACTTGGCGACGGAAACCGCCTTAGCCGTGGAGGTGCCGGCCGCATCGCTGGTCGTCGCCGCCTGCGCCGCCGGGGCATGGAGGATCAAACCTCCGGCCGTCACGGTCATGGTTAGCGCTACGCCACTCAGGGCAATACGGGACAGACGAGGGTTTTGCAGGGAGGTAGACAGGATTTCTCCTTGGGTCTTCCACGAACGCCTACCGGGTTAGCTGACGGATTCGGGCCTGGAAGTCGCCCTACGGCGCGATACGCGCCGATTCACCCCTGATCCCGTGAAGGGATCGATGGTTCCCCGGCTCCGTGCCTCCTGGCTGCACGGACTCGGCAGGTCGCCGTCCGATGTTCTGTTCGACAAGGGGACGTACGGCGGCGACCGGCGGATCTTTGTCTGGCTCACATCGGAGGGACCGATGTGAGTTCGCGGCGGCATGGCGTGTCACCGCGACGCCAGAAGCTACGCCGAAACGTCAAGGATCGGCAAAGCGCGAGTCAGGTTGTAAAGATCCGACAAAGGGTCCAGTCAGGGCTAAAACCCCTGCTGGAACGCCAGATTCAGTTATGCGATTGTGACCCTTCTCACAATTGACGGCACATGGTCGTGTAAGGTCACAATTGTCACTTTGGTCACATCGTCCGCGCGGTCATCCTGAAGCCCGTGGGCGGGAGCGCTCCCGCAGCGAGGCGGTCCCGTTCGATGCGCCACAGCTCCTCGACGATGTCGGCGCTGCCGCCCTCTGCCAGCTTTCCGCCGAGATATCGCGACAGGTACGGCTCCCGCCGCACGCTCGTGACCTCGAACCGCTCCTCGAGGGCGGCGAGCATCTCGGCCGCGGGCGTGTGGTCCGCGTGCGCCTCGCGCCACCGTTCGACCGGATCATGACCTATGCGGCCGGGCTCGCGGGTGAAATCCGCCACACCGGCGGCGGCGAGCAACGATCCGGCGTCGTAGAACCATGTGGCGGCGGCCCGGTCGGCCCAATCCCAGGCGAACTCGTCCACCAGCAGGAGTCCACCGTCCACGAGCAGCGTGCGCACGCGGTCCAGCGCCGCCTCGAGCGGGTGCAGGTGATGCAGCGAGAGCGACATGACGACCACATCGAACAACGATCCGTCGTCGTAGCCGCGGACAGCCGACCCGGGGTGGGCGCCGCCCGGCCCGGGGGCGGCGGCATCCGGGCCGGGGGCGGCGGCATCCGGCCCGGGGGCGGCGGCATCCGGCCCGGGGGCGGCGGCATCCGGCCCGGGGGCGGCGACGTCCGGATATTTCACGATGTCGGCCTGGATGGCCGGCACCCCTGCGGCCCGTGCCGCGTCGACGGCCTCCTGCGAGATGTCGATCGCGGTGACCTCGTGGCCGCGCCTCATCAACTCGGCCGCCAGCTCGCCACGCCCGCACCCGACGTCCAGCACCCGCTGCGGCTCCCTCGGGAGCACCTCACTCAGCCATGCGTACTGGTGGTTGTCCACCGTCTCTGTCTCCATAGAGCCGAGCATGACCGGCCCCAGCCATGCACACCACTGCGGGTTGGGCATGGAACCCATAAGCTGAGTGCATGCTTGACCTCTGGTCGCTGAAGGTGCTGGTGGAGGTCGGGAGGCTGGGGTCGTTCTCGGCGGCGGCCGAGGAGCTGTCGATGACGCAGCCCGCCGTCTCCCGGCAGATCGCCACGCTGGAGCGGCACACGGGCGTTCGGCTGTTCGAACGGCTGCCGCGTGGCGTCCGGCCGACGGATGCCGGGCGGGCGGCGCTGGAGCAGGCGGACGAGGTGCTCCGCGGGATGAGGCTCTTCGAGACGCGGATGCGGGCCTTCGCGACGGCCGAGGCGGGGCGGGTCCGGGTGTCGGCGTTCCCGAGCGCGGCGACCAGCTACCTTCCCGACCGATTCCGCTCGTTCGCGGCCCGGCATCCCGACGTCGAGCTCTCCCTCACAGTCCGCTCCGGCGAGCATGACCCGTGCGCCGCTGTACTGGACGGTGAGGCCGACATCGCTCTCCTGACCTCCTGGGACACGCCCGGCCCTCCGGGGACGGCCGGGGTGGTCCTCACGCCGCTGCACGAGGACGAGCTGCTGGTCGCGCTGGCGGTCTCCCATCCGCTGGCGAAGGGGCGCCGGGTGCGGTTGCTGGACCTGGCGGAAGATCCGTGGATCGACGGCACGCATCCCGACTGCCTCGGCCCCATTGCCCGGCTCGAGGCGGCGCTGGGCCGGGCGCCGCGGATCAGCCACGTGTGCGACGACTGGAACGGCAGGCAGGGGCTGGTGGCGGCGGGGGTGGGCGTGATGTTGTATCCGTCGATCGCGGGCTACTCGGCCATCCGCCCCGACATCCGGCTCCTGACACCCTCGCCGTCCCTGCCCTCCCGCACCATCCTCGCCGCCACCCTCCCCCCATCGGACCGCCCTCCGGCCGTCTCCGCCTTCCTGACCATGTTGACTTCGCCGCCACCCGCGCCATGAGCGGGTCCCGCGGCCGGCACATCAGCAGGCGCCAACGCCAGCGGCCAGGTGCACGACCACGAAGCCCTGCGGTCCACCCGCGCGCACAGCGCCAGGACTGTAGGTCTGGCGGGGCGAGTCAGGCAGAGACGCGACGAGTAGGGCACCTGCCCGCGCACAACCACCCAACGCTGCGCTGCCCACGCGCAGACAGCTGAGCCCTCAGGCTGGGGCGGGTCGCAGGCCGGGCGGCGGGGCGGATCAGGCCGGGCCAGCCGACGCAGGACCGACCAGACCGAGGCATGCCACGCCAGGCCGGCCCCCTGAGGCAGGGACGGGCCGGTGAGGTCGCGGGGCTGACGACCAGGCCAGGCAGGCCGAACGGGCCGGGCCGACCGCGTCAGGGCGGAGGGAGAGGCCAGGCGAAGCCGAACAGGCCAGGTGACGCGGGCCAGGCCGGGGCAGAGGGCGGGGTGATCAGGCCGGGGCGGAGCGAAGCGACCACGGTGGGGGTGGGTTATGGGCGGACGGCGCCTTGGAGGTTGCGGCCGTAGGAGGAGAGTTTGACGATCTTGACGACGTCCCCGGTTTGCGGCGCGTGCACGATCTCCCCGTTACCGGCATAGATGCTGACGTGCCCCAGCCCTTCACTGAAGATGAGGTCACCAGGCTGCAGATCGTTCAAATCCACCTTCCGGCCGGCCCCCCACGCCCATTGCTGCCACGTCGTGCGAGGAAGCGAAACACCCGCGGCCCGCCACGCCGCCTGGGTCAACCCGGAGCAGTCCCACCCGCCAGGCCCCGTACCCCCATACACGTACGGCTTCCCGACCTGCGCGTACGCGAACTTCAGCACCGCCGCCGCGTTCCCCGACGCCGGCCCCGTGTACTTGATGCCGACGCTGTTGGGGTTCCCGGGGTTGTAGGCGCCCAGCTTCCTCAGGATCTTCTTCTGCTCGGCGATCAGCTTGAGGATCTCCGCGCGCTCCTTCTCGACCGCGTCGCGTTCCTTCTCCGCCGCCTCGAGCGCCTCCTGCGCCTTGTCGCGCTCGGCCTTGAGCCCGCGGTTCTCCCGGTCGAAGGCGGCGAGCTTCTCCGCCCGTTCCTTCGACATCTGCCCGGCCGACGCCATCCGCGCCAGGAAGTCGTCAGGGTTGTCCGCGCCCACGAGCCCGGGCCAGGAAGTGACGTCGCCTCCGAGCCGGTAGGTGTCGACGGCGATGTTGATCACCTGGGCGCGCAGGTCCGCGACCGTCTCCAGCTTGCGCTTGTAGTTGTCGTTCAGCTTGCCGTAGGTGCTCTTGGCCTTCTTGTAGCGTTCCGTCGCCGTGTTGTACTGGTCGACGACCTTGTCGGCCTTGTCGTTGAGCTTTTCGAGCTTGGCCTTCGCCTGGCTGAGGGTGGGTTTGGGATCAGCGACGGCCGCTCCCATGGGGGACAGCACCAGCCCGATCGCGATACCCGCGGCCACCGGCACCCGGCCAAACCTCACTGCGTCGCCTCCCAGGGATAACATCTGGGGCGAAATAGTACAGAAGTGGCGAGTGGGGTTACCCCCAAACGAACCAATTCGTAATCTAGGCGCGGCCCAGGCGGCGCAGCAGCAAGGCAGACGGAACGGGTCTGGCTCCCATCCGCATGACGGATTCGGCCACCTCGCGGTCCGACGACACCACGGCGATGGCCCGGCCGGACGGCTCGGCGCGTACGAGCTGGCGGATCAGGTCGTCGGCGGTCTCCCCCGGTGCGCTGAACAGCACCCGCACCCCGCGGGGCGCGACCACCTGAACGGGAGAGTTGAGCTCGGCGCCGTCGAACACCACGGTCACCTCGACCCGGGTCTGCGCGACCAGCCCGCCGAGCCCGGTCATCAGCCGGTTGCGCTGGTCGGCGAGCGTGAGCGTGCCGTAGCCGGTCTTGGTGACGTTGTAGCCGTCGATGACCAGGTGCACCTGCGGCACCGCCAGCAGCTGGTCGAGCAGCTGCGGGTCGTCGTCTGCGAGCGCCCGCGCGGGCACCGCGCGCACGCCGGGCCGCTCGCCGGTGACGGCGGCGACCGAGTCGGCGGGCTTGCTGATCGTCGTAGGCAGGGCGAGCTCCCTGCGCAGCCCGGCCGAAGCGTCCTGCAGCGCGTCGAGCAGCACCCTGATGCGGGCGTCCTCGATGCTCCTGCCCTCGCGGGCGGCCCGGCGCGAGGCCTCCAGCTGCTTTTCCACGTCGGCCAGCCGCTCGCGCAACCGCCGCAGCTCGGACTCACCCGCGCTGCCCGCGGCCACGGCGGCCGACCTGGCCTCCTCGGCCGCGCGCTCCATCTCCTCGGCCCGCGCGACCGCCGCCTTGGCCCGCTCGCGGGCGTCGTGGAGCTTACGCCGCAGGTCGGAGTTCTCCGCACGGGCGAGCTTGATCTGCTCGCGGAGCCGGTCGGCCTCCTCCTTGGCGGCGGTTTTCTGGGCGGCGAGCTGCTCGCGCAGCCGCGAGACCGCCTCCTCGCGCTCCGTACCCTCGGCCGCGACGGCGGACTGCTCCAGGTCGGTGCGGGCGAGCTCGATCATCTCCTCCCAGCCGGGCGGCCGGGTGAGGTAGGCCGCCGCAGCCACGAGCACGGGATCGGCGGCAGGCGGCACGTTGCCGTCGGCGAGCGAGGACACTAGCTCGGGCCATCCGGCGGCCACCGACTCGGCGACCAGCTCGCGGAACTTCTTGTCGTTCTCCAGCTGCGCGGCGATGGGCGCGCTGCCGAGCTTGGCCCGTTTTCGCGGGTCGAATTTTGCGATGCCCCGCAAAGGGGGCGGTATGGAGACAGCGGGCAACGTCCCGAGAACCTGAGCCGCCAGGTCGACGACGTTGAGTCGTACCTGCTCGGGAAGCGGGCGAGACAGGCCTTCACCGGCTGAACTCATCCCACTTGTCCCTTCGTGACATGCCCTTTCAGACAAGGGTACGGCTGCCGCGTACCTGACCGTAACGGCCACCTGCGTATGGACGAGCGCTTGGTTGGGGGTGTACGACTGTGCCGGGGCGCCTGTCGACCCGGGAGGCCGGCCATGACCGAACAGATGCGTACATCCACCCGTGACCTGGACGAACTGCGCGAACGCGTGACTATCTGGCTTCGAGGCAGGGTCGGCCACGACGCCTCGGTGTCCGAACTGTCCAGACCGACGAGCAACGGCATGTCAAGCGAGACCGTGTTCTTCACCGCCACCTGGGGTGAGGAGCGAACGCGCTGCGTAGCAAGGCTGGCGCCAACGGGAGAAGCCGTTCCGGTCTTTCCTTCGTATGATTTGCGGGCGCAGTTCGACGTCATGCGCCTGGCCAGGCAAAAAGCTGGAATTCCAGCGCCCAGGGCCCTCTGGTTCGAGCCGGATCCCGGCCCGCTCGGCACCCCGTTCTTCGTGATGGAGCAGGCCGAGGGCGAGGTGCCGCCGGATGTGATGCCGTACACGTTCGGCGGGTGGTTGTGCGATGCCCCGCCCGAGGACCAGCGCAGGCTGCAGGACGCCAGCGTCGGGATCCTGGCCGCGCTGCACCGGGCGCCGCTCTCCCCGCACGAGTTGTCCGCGATCGGGACGGGCGGGCTGCGGGCGCACGTGGAGGCGCAGTACGCGTACTACCGGTGGGCCCACGGCGAGCGGCGCATCCCCGTGCTGGAGCGGGCCTTCGACTGGCTGGAGTGGCACTGGCCGGAGGACCCCGGGCCCGACGTGCTGTGCTGGGGCGACGCCAGGATCGGGAACATCCTGTTCCAGGACTTCACCCCCGTCGCGGTGCTCGACTGGGAGATGGCCGCCGTGGGGCCGCCCGAGCTGGACCTGTCCTGGATGATCTTCTTGCACCGGTTCTTCCAGGACCTCACGGCCGGGGCGGGCTTCCCGGGGATGCCGGGGTTCATGCGGCAGGACGACGTCTGCCGGACATATCAGGAGCTGACCGGCTATCAGCCCCGCGACATGGGCTTCTACGAGATGTACGCCGCCCTCCGGCACGGGATCATCATGGCCCGGGTGTGGCAGCGCAGGATCCACTTCGGCGAGCAGCCGGTCCCGGACGACCCCGACGACCTGGTGCTGCACCGGGCCACGATCGAGGAGCTGCTCACCCGTTAGCGTCGTAGACCAGCAGCGCCACCTGGACCCGGTTGTTGAGGTCCAGCTTGGTCAGGATGCGCGAGACGTGCGCCTTGACCGTGGGCACGCTCATGTAGAGCTCCCGCGCGATCTCGGCGTTCGACCTGCCCTGCCCCACGGCCAGCGCCACCTCGCGCTCGCGTTCGCTGAGCCGGCCGAGCAGCTTCCTGGCCCGGTCCGTACGCTCCCCGGCCCCATCGTCCGACACGTGCGTGATCAGCTGCCGCGTCACCGCCGGCGACAGGATCGGCTCCCCCGCGGCCACCTTCCTGATCGCCTGCACCAGATCACCGGGCGCGATGTCCTTCAGCAGGAATCCGGCCGCCCCCGCCCGCAGCGCCCGCAGCACCTGCGCGTCGGCGTGGAACGTGGTCAGCACCACCACCTCGGGCGGCGACGTCGTCGCCCGCAGCGCCTCGGTCGCGGTGAGCCCGTCGACGCCGGGCATGCGGATGTCCATCAGCACCACGTCGGGCCGGTGCTCGGCCACCAGCGGCGGCACCTCGGAACCGTCGCCGGCCTCGGCCACGATCTCGATGTCGCCCGTGCCGCCGAGGATCATCGATAACCCGGCCCGCACCATGGCATCGTCGTCGACGATCAGCAGCCTGATCGGCCCGCCGGCGGGTGTCGTCATGCGTCCTCCAATGTCGTCTCCACCGGCCACGGCAGCCAGGCGCGTACCACGAACTCCCCGTCCGGCGTGGGGCCGTGCTCGAGTGTGCCGCCGGCCAGCTCCGCCCGCTCCGTCAGCCCGATGAGCCCCGCCTTCGCCCCTGGAAGCCGCAGGGGGCGGCGGGAGCCCAGCGGGTTGCGCACCTCCGCAGACAGGCCCTTGCCACGCGCGCCCGCCACGGTGACGGTCACCGGGACGCCGCCCGCGTGTTTGCGCGCGTTGGTGAGCGTCTCCTGGACGATGCGGTAGAGGTTACGGCCCAGCCCTTCGGGCGCGTCCTCCGCCCGCAGGTCGAGCCGCACGTCCATGCCCGCCTGCCGGCACTCCTCGACCAGCGCCGGCAGGTCGGCGAGCGTGGGCTGCGGCCGGTCGGGCACGGTGTCGTCCTCGCCCGGCCGCGAGTGCCGTAACACGCCGATCACCCCGCGCAGGTCCTGCAGCGCCAGGTGGGCGTTGGCCCTGATGGCCCCGGCTGCCTTGGCGATCTCGCCGGCGGGCGCGTCGGGGCGGAACTCCAGCGCGCCGGCGTGCAGGCTCAGCATCGAGATGCGGTGCGCGAGCACGTCGTGCATCTCCCTGGCGATCCGCTCGCGTTCGAGCCGCTTGGCCTCCGCGGCGGCGATGTCGGCGCGCTGCCTGAGCGACCAGATGAGCTGCCGCCTGGCCCTGATCACGATGCCCCACGCGTAAATGGTCAGGATGAGGGCCATCAGGAGCAAGCCCCATTCCAGCGGCCCGATGTCGCTCTGCGGCCGGAGGAAGAGGTAGGGCACCAGGGTGATGAGGGCCAGCAGTGTGACCGGTCCGGAGACCTTGAACGGCCGGTGCACCGCCACCGTGAACAACGCCACGATGGACGCGCCGCCGACGAGCTCCAGATACGCCGAGAGCGTGAGCGTCACCAGCGCGAGCCCGACCGGCCAGCGGCGCCGCAGCCAGACGGCCACACAGGACAGCGCGCCCATGACCTGCTCGACCGCGATGAGCGGCTCCGGATCGTGCTGGATCTCCTCCAGTCCGAGCAGCGTGATGCCGCAGGCGATCAGGAACATGGCGATGTCGACGATCCAGTCGCGCAACGAGCGCCGCACCCGGCGGCCCTCCCGGCCGTCGCCGAGCAACACCGACGGAAGCGCCCACCGGTATTCGGGGACGAGGTCGTCCCGGCCTCGCGCTCGCGTCACATGCACCGAGGTTAGGCCCTCCCCTGGGCACGGCGACACCGACCAAAGTCGATGCCGGGCGAGACCTCTGGCCGACGCGGGCGCCGCCGGCCGTTCGGAAGGCTCTTCACCATGGAAGAGGTATTGAAGGTGCTCGGCTGGCTGCTGCTTCTGCAGGGCGTGGGCGGTCTGGTGAACGCCCTGCTCGGGTGGTGGCGGTGGGCCGAGGGCCTGATCGTGGTCAACCACCTGGCGTTCCTCGACGGGTACGAGGTGTTCGCGGGCATCGTGATCGGCGTGCTCGGCTTCGTGTTGCTGGCGGTCGCCGACTCGGCGAAGAAGGCGGAGGCGGGCGAATGAGCACGACGTCGCTGCGGCCGCCGCGCCACCAGGCCGATCCGCGGGCGATCCCGTGGTGGACCGTGCAGTGGCTGATCCTCATGGTGCCGGTCGCCGCCGGCGCGGTGGTGTCGTACTGGGTGTTCACCGACCGGCCGGTCTGGCTGGGGATGGTGGTCGCGGCGTTCGCCGTGGGCTGCCTGGTGCTCGCGGTGGTGGCGCCGCGGGCCTCCTACCGGGTGGAGCGCTGGGAGGTCACCGAGGAGGCGGTCTACACACGCAAGGGCTGGCTGACGCACACCTGGAAGGTGGCGCCGATGTCACGGATCCAGCGGATCGACACCGCGCGGGGGCCGGTGCAGCGATGGTTCGGGCTGGCGGACGTCACGGTCACCACGGCGTCGTCGGCGGGCGCCGTCAAGATCGAGGCTCTGGACCACGCGCTGGCCGCCGACCTGGCCGAACGCCTGACCGCCAGCACTCAGGCCACCCCCGGTGACGCCACATGAGCGAGATCTCCGTACGGCGCGAGCAGGATGCGGGCTGGGGCCAGGACTGGCAGCGGCCGGCGCGCCGCAGCCTGGGGGCGTCGGCGGTCAAGTCATCGGCGTTCGCGGTGCCCGCCGTGCTCGGGCTCGTCCGGTTCCTCACCACCCGGGATTGGCCGGTCGCCGGCGTCGTGGCGGTGTGTGCGGGGGCCGCGGTGCTGATCGTCGCCGGGGTGCTGGCGTACGACGTGATCAGGTTGCGCACGACCCGCTGGCGCCTGACCGACGACCGGCTCGAACTGCGCTCGGGCATCGCCGTGCGGCAGCGCCGCTCGATCCCGCGCGATCGCGTGCGGAGCGTGGACCTGCGGGCCGATCCGGTGCTGCGAGCGTTCGGGCTGACCGTGGTCAAGGTGGGCACGGGCGAGCGCTCGGCCGAGGACGACGAGCTTCGCCTGGATCCGCTGACCAGGCACGACGCCGAGACGTTGCGCCGTACGCTGCTGCGCGGCGCCGTCGCGGGGCCGCAGGTGGACGCGCCTCTGGCGGAGCTCAAGTGGTCGTGGATCAGGTATGCGCCGCTGTCGGTGTGGACGTTCACGGGCGCGGCGGTCGTGCTGGGCCTCGCCTACAAAGGGCTCAACACGATCGGCGTCAAGGTGCTCACCACAGAGGTCGCCGAGGGACTGTGGAGCTGGGTGACCGCGCGGCCGGTGGTGACCGTCCCGCTGCTGCTCGTGGCGAACGCCGCTGTGGGGGCGCTGGGGGCCGGGCTGCTGTTCGCGGAGTCGTGGGGGCGTTACCGGCTGGAACGTGAGCCGGGGCGGCTCCGGCTACGCCGCGGCCTGCTGACCGCCCGGTCGCTCACGATGGAGGAGCGTCGTCTGCGGGGTGTGGAGATCAGCGAGCCGCTGCTGCTCCGGCTGGGCGGCGGGGCGCGCGTCAAGGCCATCGCCACCGGGCTCGGCAAGGCGGGCGAGAACGAGACCGAGGACGTCGCCGCCCTGACCCCGCCACTCCCCCGCGCCGTCGCCGGCCGCCTCGCCGCCGAGATCGCGCGCACGAACCTCCCCGCCCCGGCGTCCCCCCGGCCCAGCACCACCCCCGGGCCGGGCACAGCCTCCGAGCTGGGGACGGGTGCCGGGGTGGGGAGTGGGCTCGCGGCGCATCCCCCGGCGGCCAGGCGCAGGCGGATCGGGCGGGCTCTGGTGACCGTGCTCGTTCTGGCGGCAGGCGCGGCCGCCGTGTCGTCGCTGGTGCCGTGGGCGTGGGTGCGGGCCTGGGTCTGGGCGGCGCCCGCCGTGGCGCTGCCGCTCGGGTTATGGCTGGCCGCGGAGAGCGCCAGGAGCCTCGGGCATGCGCTCGGCGGACGGCACCTGATCACGCGGACCGGCTCCGTGGTCCGGCGTACGGTGGCGCTCGACCGCGCCGGCATCTCCGGCTGGACCATCACCGAGTCGCTCTTCCAGCGGCGCCACGGCCTGTTGACGGTGTCGGCCACCACCGCCGCCGGCGACGGGCGCTACGACGTCGTGGATGTCGGCCGCGGCGACGGTCTGGACCTGGCCTCGCGCGCAGTGCCGGGCCTGCTGGAGCCCTTCCTGGACCGCTCAGCACGCAACACGTGACGGAAACGAAGCGAGCCGCGTGATCCCCTTGGTTTGCCCATGCCCCTGTACTGGACAAACTCGGATCGCGCGGCTCAAGTGCTTGCAGAAATAACAGTATTTGTCTCACTTGCAACCCGGTTGCAGCCTTATTAACCGTTGACGTGGATCACTGGTCAGGAGGATGATCCGCGAGTGGCGCCTGGACCGGTGCTCGCCTGCCGCGCGCTCAGCTGCCGGGCAGGCGGGCGCACGATCATCGAAGACCTCACCCTCGAGCTCGACCGCGCCGAGCGCGTGGCGCTCATGGGCCCGTCGGGCTCCGGCAAGACGACGTTGCCGACCACGCTCGCCGGGCTGCTCCCGCCCGCCTCGGGGCGGGTCCTGGTCGGCGGCGTGCCCCTGGACGAGCAGCCGGAGCTGCGGGCCGGGCTGGCGCTCGTCTTCCAGTCGTACGGGATGCTGAGCCTGCTCACGGCGGCCGAGAACGTCGAGGTCGCGCTGCGTGCGGCCGGGCGGGCGCCGCGCGAGGCCATGCGGCTTGCGGCGGTGACGCTGGAGCGGCTGCGGGTGGCGAGGTTCGCCGATCACCCGGTGGAGGAGCTGTCGGGCGGGCAGCAGCAGCGGGTCGCGGTGGCCAGGGCGCTGGCGTTGCGGCCCCGGGTGTTGCTGGCCGACGAGCCGACGGCCGAGCAGGACGCCACGCACCGCGCCGTCGTGCTGGACGAGCTGCTGGCGGTGGCGGACGAGGGCACCACGCTGGTGATCGCCACCCACGACCCCGAGGTCGCCGAGCGCTGCGATCGGGTGATCGAGCGCTGGAGCGGCAGGGGCTGTCGGTGGTGTCACGGCGGACGACGGCCGACCTGGCCGCGTCCTACGCCGGCCAGGGGCCGGGGCCGGCGCTCTTGCTGCTGTTGGTGTCCGCGCTGGCGGCAGCCGCGCTGGCGCTCGGGCGCACCGTCCTGGCGCTCTAAACGGCGGCCAGGAGACGCGGGTACGAGCTGGCCGCGCTGGAGGCATCAGGAGCGCGGGTGGCGGCGCTGACGGGTGGCGCTGCTGCTGGAGCAGGTGATCACGGTGGCCGCGGGCACGCTGGCCGGGCTGCTCGCGGGCCTCGTGGCGGCCGGGGCGGCGCTCGGCAGGATCCCGCAGTTCGCCGAGCCGCCCGTCACGCCGCCGCTGCCGCACGAGGTGGCGGCGGCGCCCGTCGCACTCGTCGTGGGCGCCGCCCTGCTCGTCAGCCTGCTGGCCGCGGTGGTGGTGTCGGAGCTGCTGCTGCGCGGCATCCGCGTGGAGCGGCTGCGCGACGCCCCCGCCTAACCGCCCGCCGGTTGCTTGTCCAGCTCGGCCATGTACGCCCTGGCCAGCGTGAGCGCGCCGCCCAGCGCGTCCTTCTCGGTCATGAGCTTGACCTTGGGTGAGTTCGTCGGCTCACCCTCGGGCCGCTGGTGCCCCGAGTAGTCCACCCGCACCACGACGGCGCCCTTGCGCATCAGCACCGACCCGGAGGACGCCGATACCTCGCCCCGCCCCCTGGTCTGGACGAACTGCCGGTACGCCTGCTCGCCCAGCCCCTCGACGTCGGCGACCTTGCCCCAGGTGATGCCGCCCATCGATGACTGCGCCATATGCTGGTCGGAGCCGCGCCGGCTCGCGTAGTAGCCCTTGGCCGAGGCCTCGTCGACGCCGCCCGCCCGGTTGGTGAACCGGTGCACGGTGATCAGCGCGCTGCGGATCTTGATGATCCCCTCGCCTCCGGGCAGGTTCTTGTTGAGCCAGCGGCACTCCGTCTGGCTGTCGGCCCCGATCGTGGTGCCGCGGGCCCGCGTTTCCGGATCCGGCACCAACCGGGTGGCCACCTCCGTCAAGGCGGTGCAGTCGGCGGGGAAGGAGGGCAGGACGGACGGGGAGGGCTCCGGCGGTGCGCTGGTCGCGCTCGCGCTCTGCGACGGCTCCGGCTGGGCCAGCACGTTGGGGTTCTTCGCCTGCCAGGCGGCCGCGCCCTTGGCGAAGTAGGCGATCAGGCCGCTCACCTCGCGGATCGCGTTCTCCTCGGTGATCGCCTGCACGGTGTCGTTGGACAGGATCTGCGCGTCCTTGCGCTGCTGGTCCGCCTGGTACTTCAGCTCGATCGTCATGTCGCCGACCCGGGCGTGGGCCTTGCCGTAGGCGAACCACATCAGCTTCTTGTCCCGGCTCCAGGTGTATTGGGCGAACGCGCCGTCGCCCACGCCCGGGATGTCCTTGACCGGGGAGACGTACATCTTCTCGCCTGGGTCCAGCGTCGGTTTGGCGGTCTCGCCGTATTTGCCGCCGCCGTAGTCGATCTCGTAGGAGCCCTGGGCGAGTGACCTGCCGGTCTTGGCGCCCTCGGGCTTCCACTGCTCGATCCTGACGTCGATCTCCCGCTCGCGCCGGAACTCGCCGAACGAGATGTTGCGGTTCACCCAGTTGCAGCTGAACGTGACCGTGGCGTCGGATTCCCTGGAGGACTTGGTCACGGTCGCCTCCGGCACGAGCCGGTCGACCTCCTCCTTGGGCAACATGGCGCACACGTCGGGCCCCTTCGCGGCGCCCGCTGGGGGCTGCGACGACGACGGCTGCCCGGTCGTGGCCGGGAACAACGAGCCGGAGACCTTGCCGTACACCAGATAGGCGCCCACGCCGCCGGCCGCCACCAACACCACCAGCGCGGCGGCCAGCGTGGGCAGCAGCCAGGAGGGCCGCCGTGGCGGTGGCGGCGGCCCCTGCGGTGGCGGCATGTACGGCACCGTCGGCATCGTCGGAGGCGGTCCCTGCGGCTCGAACGGCCTGCCCGGCCCCTGGTAAGGGGTGGTCGGCGGCTGATATTCGCTACCGGGATTCACGGAGACTCCTGGGGTTGCCCTGACTTGCGGGAGAACATGCTAGTCACGCCCCTTGCAAGATGCTTGCGGCTCATGCTCGGCATCACTTCTGGAGGGCCGCGGCCACCAGGCGGGCGGCGGCGATGGCCGTCTCCTTGTCCGCCGGCTTCGAGACCGGCACGTCCTCGCGATGCCAGATCACTTCGCCCAGCAGGTTACTCGTGCGGAAGAGCACGATGCTGTCGGATCGGCCGCTTTCGGTGGAGTTGAGGTAGAAGGTGAAGGAGTTCTGGATGATCGCCGACTCCCCCACTCCCTTGACGTCGGAGACCGCCCCCCAGGTGGTCCGACCTTGGGTGCCCTTCCCGGCAGCGCGGGTGGCCTTCATGCTGGCGAAGCGCCGCTGGGCCACCTGCGGGCCACCAAGGTCGCCGTCGGGCCGCTCGATCCAGGCACGCACGATGAGGCGGCGTTGGGGCTGCTCGTCGACGGCCCACTGGCACTCGCCCGCCCTGGTCGCGCCGCGGTCCGGCGTGCCCTTCACGATTCCGGCGGCCTGGGCGTCGGTCAGGAGCTTGCACGGATCGGGCGCCTGGGCGTATTTGCCGGTCTCCGGCTCGACCCGGAGCGCGGCGGCGGCGTACCAGCCGCTCCCGGCCAGCGTCACGACGGCGGCGAGCACGGCCGGAACCAGCCACCAGCGGCGCCGTCGCGGCGTCGTGGCGGTGGCCGGCTGGGCGCTCAGCGCCTGGCGGATCTGCGGCGCGGTGGGCCGGGCGGCGGGGTCCTTGGCGAGCATGGCCATCAGCAGGCCGCCCAAGTGGCGGCCGGCCCGCGCCGGGAACGGCGGCTCGTGCAGCAGCACCGCCGCCGCCATCGCGGCCGGCAGCTCCCGCTCGAACGGCGCCCGGCCCTCCACCGCGGTGTACAGGCTCGCTCCGAGCGACCACAGGTCGGACGCCGGGCCCGAAGGCTGCTCGTTGAGCCGTTCCGGAGCCATGTAGCCGGGCGAGCCGCCGCTGCCGAACTGGCCCCGCCCGCCCATCGGGGCCGCGATGCCGAAGTCGGTGAGCATGGCCGAGCCGTCGGAGTCGAGCAGGATGTTCGCCGGCTTGACGTCCTGGTGGAGCATGCCGTGCGCGTGCGCGACCTCCAGAGCCGACAACACCTGCAGCCCCACCCGGGCCACGAATTCGGGCGGCAGCGGCCCCCGCTCCTTGATCAGCTTGTCGAGCGAACGGCCGGTGACCAGATCCATGATGATCCACGGCTGGTCGCCTTCGAGCACCACGTCGTGGATCAGCACGATGGCCGGGTCGCGCAGCCGCCCCGCCGACCTCGCCTCGTGGATGGCCCGGTCGGTGAACTGGGCGCGCGCGTACGGGTCGAGTCCTTCCGGCACGCGTACCTGCTTGACGGCGACCTGCCGGTCCAGGACCTCGTCGATGGCCCGCCACACGGTGCCGGCGCCGCCCTGCCCGAGCCGCTCGATCAGCCGGTAGCGGCCGGCCAGCAGGTAGAGGTCATGCGGCATCGCGCAACGCCTGTTCGCTCGCCTGGGCCGCCTTCAGCGCCGACTGCTTGACGTCCTCGTCGGTGGGCCGGTCGGCGACGGTGGAGTATTCGACGCTCACCACGAGGTTGGCCAGCCGGTAGTAGACGTGCGCCGAGTGCACCCGCCCGTCAGGGCCCGCCAGCTCGAAGGCGAACGCCTCCTCCCCGACGCCGGTGATCTGGCGCACCGGGGTGCGCTTGGACTTCATCTTGTCCTTCACCCCGATCTCCGGCCAGTTCCAGTCGAACTGGTCGTATTTCTTCCAGTAGCGCTGCTGGCCCTGGAACAGCCTGCGGGCGCCGGCCGGGGTCATCGACCAGGGGTCCACCGTGTCGGAGTCCTTCTGCACCTGCAGGCCCACGCCGGATTGGGAGATCGGCCAGCCGCACTTGGGGCCCACGTCGTCGGAGCCCGGCTGGCCCTTGGGCGGTTTCTGCGTACGCAGCAGCAGGCCCACCTCCTCCTGGCTGATCAGCGTGCACACGTCCATCGGCACCGTGAACGACGCGGGCACCCCGCTGTCCATGCTCCTCAGCACGAAGAAGCCGCCGGTGGCCACCGCGACCACCAGGGCCGCCGCCGCGGCGATCCACACCACGACCCGCCCCCGCTTCTTGACAGGGCGCGGCGCGGTCGGCTCGAGGCCGGCCGGCAGCTGCGGCAGCGGGCCACCGGCGGCCACCTGCCTGAGCGCGGGCACGGCCACACGCGGGTCCGGGCGGGCCTCCGGGTGCTGCGCCATCATGGCGGTGATCAGCGGCCCCAGCGGTCCGGGCGCCGCCGGCGGCGGCTGCGTCAGCGTGGCGCGGATCCGCTGGGCCGCCGACCCCTCGTAGGCGGCGGCGCCGGTCACCGCGGTGTAGAGCGTGGCCCCGAGCGACCACAGGTCGCTGGCCGGGCCGCCGGGGTGGCCCTCCAGCCGCTCGGGCGCGATGAACCCGGGCGAGCCGATCATCAGCCCCTGCTCGGTGAGCGTGGCCTGGCCCTCCTGGCGGGCGATGCCGAAGTCGGTGAGCACCACCCTGCCGCTCTCGGTCAGGAACACGTTGCCCGGCTTGACGTCGCGGTGCTGCATGCCCTGCGCGTGGGCGACCGACAGCGCCTCCAGCACGTCCGCGCCGATCCGCGCGGCGTAGTCGGGCGGCATGGGCCCGAACTCGCGCACCGTGTCGGCGAGCGTGCGGCCCCGCAGCAGCTCCATGACCAGCCAGGGCCGTTCGTACTCGACGACCACGTCGTGCAGGGCCACGATGCCCGGGTGGCGCAGCCTGGCGGTGGCCTGCGCCTCGCGCACGGCCCTCTTCACCGAGTCGGCCCGCTCCTTCGGCGACATGCCCTCGGGCAGCGTGAGCTCCTTGACCGCGACGTCGCGGTCAAGCATCTCGTCCCTGGCCAGCCACACCTTCCCCATGCCACCGGCGCCCAGGGGACGCTGGAGGGAGTAGCGGCCGGCAAGTCTTCCCGTGGACACAAAGGGAAGGGTAACTAATGATCAAGGGGGTTGGTTATTCGATCCTGTCGGTCGCTCTCTCTATGGTCTTGGGTCGTGGACGCGGTACAAGGCACACTCGACGAGCTCGGCACTCCGCTCAACCAGGTCACGTTCGTCGTGTTCGACCTGGAGACGACCGGCGGCGCCCCCGCTGAGGACTCCATCACCGAGATCGGGGCGGTCAAGGTGCGGGCGGGCGAGGTGCTGGGCGAGTTCTCCACACTGGTCGATCCCGGCGGGCCGATACCGCCGTTCATCTCCGTGCTGACCGGGATCACCGACGCCATGGTCATGGCCGCGCCGCGGATCGAGGCGGTGCTGCCGAGCTTCCTGGAGTTCATCCGCGGAGCCGTGCTGGTGGCGCACAACGCCGGGTTCGACACCCGTTTCGTCAAGGCGGCCTGCGCCGCGCACGGCTATCCCCCGCCGGCCAACCCGGTCGTCGACACCGTGGACCTGGCGCGGCGCGTGCTGACCCGCGACGAGACGCCCAACGCCAAGCTGGCCACCCTGGCCAGGTTCTTCCGCAGCCCGGTCGAGCCGTGCCACCGTGCCCTGCAGGACGCCAGGGCCACCGTGGACGTGCTGCACGGGCTGATCGAGCGGGCCGGCTCGTTCCAGGTGCACACGCTGGAGGAGCTGAAGTCGTTCGTCCGCGCCCCCACGCCCGAGCAGCAGCGCAAGCGCCACCTGGCCGAGTCCGTGCCGCACGCGCCCGGCGTCTACCTCTTCGAGGACGAGCGGGGCGAGGTCCTCTACATCGGCAAGAGCACCAACCTGCGCAACCGCGTGCGCTCCTACTTCACCGCCGGCGAGACCCGGCCGCGCATCCGCGAGATGATCGGCATCGCCGAGCGGGTGCGCCACATCGTCTGCTCCACCGCCCTGGAGGCCGAGGTCAGGGAGCTGCGCCTGATCGGCGGCGCCAAGCCCCGCTACAACCGCCGTTCCCGCTTCCCCGAGAAGATGCTCTGGCTCAAGCTCACCGCCGAGCCCTTTCCCCGCCTGTCCATCGTGCGCGATCTGAAAGACGACGAGGCCACCTATCTCGGCCCGTTCACCAGCGCCCGCCTGGCCGACGAGGCCCGCATCGCGCTGCACGAGGCCGTGCCGCTGCGCCAGTGCACCCAGCCGATCAGCCTGCGCACCCGCCGCGCCGCCTGCGTGCTGCACGAGATGGGCCGCTGCGGCGCCCCGTGCGAGGGCAAGGAGAGCCCGGAGGAATACGCCGTCCACGTCGAGAGCGCCCGCCGCGCCATGACCCTCGACGCCACGCCCGTCTTCACCGCCGTGCAGGCCCGCATGGAGCGCCTGTCGGTGGAGCAGCGTTACGAGGAGGCGTCCGTCGACCGCGACCGGCTGGCCGCGTTCGTCCGCACGGCCGCCCGCATGCAGCGGCTGAGCTCCATCACCCGCATCCCCCAGTTGGTCGCCGCCAGCCCCGCCTTCGGCGGCGGCTGGGACATCCACGTCATCAGGTACGGCAGGCTCGCCGCGGCCGGCGTCATGCAGAAGGGCGTGCACCCGACCGCTTTCGTCGCCTCGCTGACGGCCACGGCGGAGGTCGTCATCCCCGGTCCCGGCCCCGTCCACGCCGCCAGCGCCGAGGAGACCGAGTGCATCCTGCGCTGGCTGGAGTCGCCGGGCGTGCGGCTGGTGGAGGTGGACGGCGTGTGGAGCCTGCCCGCCCGCGGCGCCGCCCGCCACAAGGCCCGCATCGACCTCGCTTACCGCCATCTCGACCAGGGACGCTCCCGCGAGGGGCGGCCTTTGCGGTAACCCGCTAGAGTTGCTCCATGGTCACGGCTATCGTCCACATCAACGCCGAGGTAGACCGGATCACGGAGGTCGCCGAGACGATCGCCGAGATCGACGGCGTCAGCGAGGTCTACTCCATCACCGGCGAATACGACCTCCTCGCCATGGTCCGCGTCCCGGCATATGAACAAATCGCCGAGGTGGTCCCGGGCCGGATCAACAAGGTCGAGGGCGTCCTGCACACGGAAACGCACATCGCGTTCCGCGCCTACAGCAAGCACGACCTGGACGCGGCCTTCTCCATCGGCTTCCCCGAAGCCGACTGACTCCCGGTCTCGCGGCACCCGCTCCGGCCACGGAGCGGGCCAGAATGCGGTGCGTGGTGCCCGCTTCAACCACGGAGCCGGCCCAGAACGCGCTCCGTCACGGCGAGCAACCCGTGAGCCTTCACGACCGGCCATGACAGATGGAAACCAGCGACGGCGCGTGCGGTGACGCCGGGCGGCCGTAAAAGAAGATCATAAAAGCGCCCCGGGCGGAAAGATCCGCCCGGGGCTGATGCTTACTCAGTGGGTGATGCTACGGTCCTCGCCGCTGCCGATGGCGGCGTGCTCTTCCTCGTGCTCGTGTCCCTCGTCCAGCGGGATCTTCTCCCCGCCGTACGCCTTCGACATGCGGGCGCGCAGCTTGCCGAGCGGACCACGCATGCCCCTGGGCGGGATGCCGGCCGTGTCCTCGGCGACCGGCAGCATCGCCACCGGCTCCTTGCCGCGCACGTGCGCCTCGATGTCGTCCGCCGGAGGCGTGTGGACCTCGATGAACTCACCGTGCGGCAGCCGCTTGATCACACCGGACTCCACGCCGTGCGAGACGACGGCGGCGTCCTGGCGCTGGAGGCCGAGGCAGACCCGGTAGGTGATCAGGTACGCCAGCGCCGGCGCCACGAAGATCAGGAACCGTCCTGCGTACGTCGTCCAGTTGAGGCTGATGTGGAAGTTCGCCGAGATCTCGTCGTTGGCGCCCAGCAGCCAGAGGACGCCGTAGAACGTCATGGCCGAGATGCCGATCGAGGTCCGGTGCGGGTTGTTGCGCGGCCGGTCCGCGACGTGGTGCTCGCGGTTGTCGCCCGTCACCCAGCGTTCCAGGAACGGATAGAGCGCCAGACCCGTCATGATGATGCCCATCGGCACCAGCGCCGGGATGATGACGCTCAAGGGCAACGTGCCGGCGTGGGTGGTGCCGAAGAGGTTGATCTCCCACGGCGGCATGATGCGGAGCGCGCCTTCCAGGAAGCCCATGTACCAGTCAGGCTGCGAACCCGCCGAGATGTCGGCCGGCGTGTACGGGCCGAACAGCCAGATCGGGTTGATCTGGGCGAACGTCGCCAGGCCCGCGATCACACCGAGCGTGAACAGGAAGTAGGCACCCGCCTTGGCCATGAAGGCCGGGTAGAACGGTGCGCCCACCACGTTCTGGTTGGTCCGCCCCTTGCCGGGCATCTGGGTGTGCTTCTGCACCCACATGAGCACCATGTGGGCCGAGATGAGCGCCAGGAGAATGCCCGGGATCAGCAGGATGTGCAGCGAGTAGAACCGGGCGATGACGTCCTCACCCGGGTATTCCCCGCCGAACAGGAAGAACGTGACGAACGTGCCGACCAACGGCAGCGAGATCGCCACACCCTCGGTGATCCGCAGACCGGCGCCGGACAGCAGGTCGTCGGGCAGCGAGTAGCCGGTCAGACCCTCGGCCAGCGCCAGTGTCAGCAGCAGCACGCCGATGATCCAGTTGAGCTCGCGCGGCTTGCGGTAAGCGCCGGTGAAGAACACCCGCAGCATGTGGACCGTCATGCCGGCCACGAAGAGCAGGGCCGCCCAGTGGTGCATCTGCCGCATGAGCAGACCACCCCGGACTTCGAAGCTGATCTCCATCGTCGAGGCGTACGCCGCGGACATCCCCACGCCCTTGAGCGGCTCGTAGACGCCGTCATAGATGACGTGCTCCATGCTGGGCTTGAACCAGAACGTCAGGAACGTACCGGTCAGCAGCAGGATGATGAACGAGTAGAGCGCGATCTCACCCAGCAGGAACGACCAGTGGTCCGGGAAGATCTTGCGCAGGTTGCGCTTGAGGAAGTTGGCCCCGCCGAGCCGGTCGTCGAGGAAGGTCGACGGGCCGGAGATCGCCTTGGGAACCGTCTTCAGTTCGGTGGTCATGCCTGGCCTCCCTGCTCCCTGGCCGCCTTCTCGGCGTCACCGCGCTCCCAGTAGCTGGGCCCGACGGGCACCTCGAAGTCACCCTGGGCGATGAGGTAGCCCTGCTCGTCGACGGTGATCGGCAGCTGCGGCAGCGGCCGCGCGGCCGGGCCGAAGATGACCTTTGCACCGTCGGCGGCGTCGAACGTCGACTGGTGGCACGGGCAGAGGATGTGGTGGGTGTTCTGCTCGTAGAGTGCCGCCGGGCAGCCCACGTGGGTGCAGATCTTGGAGTACGCGACGATGCCGTCGTGCGTCCAGTTTTGCCGCACCCCGGACTTGAGCTCCTCCGGGCGGAACTTGATGAGAATGAGCGTGGCCTTGGCGAGGGCGTTGAGGTCGTGCTCGTAGCCCTCGGGGACCACCGACAGGATGCCGCCGGGCGAGTTGAAGTCGGCGGCCCTGATCGGCTGTCCGGTGCCCTCGACGAGGAGCTTGAGCGGCTTGCCTTCCTTGTTCTTCTCGCCCCAGACCGTGTGGCGCAGCACTTCGTTGAACTTCGAGCCCGGCATCTTGTTGTTGTCCAGGTCGCGCAGCAGCACCAGCGGCACCAGGCCGAGCGGCGCCGCCGCCAGCAGCAGGGTGCGGCGCAGCAGCTTGCGCTTGACGAAGCCGCTCTCGTTGGCGCCCTGGACGAAGGTGTCGGCCACGACCTCGCGGTCGGGCTCGTCGGAGGCCATCTCGTGGCGCTCCTGGATCAGGGAGTACTTCGGCATGATCTGGCGGACCCAGACCACGATGCCGACCGCCAGTCCCAGGATCGCGAGCGTCAGCGTGCTGCCCAGCACCAGGTTGGACGTGCCCGTCGCCTCGGGGCTGCCCACCGGGAACACCACGTAGGAGATGATGAACGCGACGGACGCGAGGAAGGTGATCGTGAAGCAGAGCGCCACGACCTTCTCGGCCTTGCGGGCCTTGGCCTCGTCCTGCAGCGTCACGCCGGGGGCTTCCTCGGCGGTCTCCGCCTTTTCCACGGTGCCGAGCATCGAGGTGCCCGGCGCGGGGGTGCCGATGACGCGCTTGGGCACGCGCTCATCCGGCTGCTCGATCTCGTGCTCGTTGTCTGTCATGGCTTCTGTCGCTTCTTCGCGGTGATCCAGATGGCGGCGAGTGCGAGGGCGCTGAGCCCCACGATCCACGCTACGAGACCTTCGGTGACCGGGCCAATGCGCCCCAGGCCGAAACCTCCCGGGTCCTTCTGCGAACGCACCTGGGTGATGTAGGCGATCATGTCGCGCTTCTCTTCCGGCGTGATCGTCGTGTCGTTGAAGACCGGCATGGCCTGCGGGCCCGTGACCATCGCCTCGTAGATCTGCGTGGGGGTCGCCTCGTTGAGGTTGGGGGCGTACTTGCCCTGGGTCAGGGCGCCGCCGGCGCCGACCCAGTTGTGGCACTGGATGCAGTTGGCGCGGAACAGCTCGCCGCCCCGGCCGGCGTCGCCGAGCTTGGCGTCGACCTCCTCGGCGCCCGGGACCTGCGGTCCGCCGCCGAGCGACTGCACGTACGCCGCGATCTGGCGGGTCGTCGTCTCGTTGACCCAGGGGGCCGGAGGCTTGCGCGGGACCTGGGGCCCGGGCGCGCCCGCGGGCATGCGGCCGGTGCTCATCTGGAAGTCGACGGCCGCGGCGCCGACGCCGATGAGGGTGGGCGCCTTGTTGGTGATGCCCTCGGCGTTCATGCCGTGGCAGCTGGAGCAGTGCTGGACGAACAGGCTCCTGCCCTCGGCCACGTCATCGACCTTGCCTGCCGCGAGCGCCGCGTCGGCAGGCTTACCCGCCTGGACAAAGGCGGCGTATACCATCCCGACCAGCGACAACGCCAAAATCAGGACGGCGTATCTCGCGAGGGGATGCCGCCGCCAAGCGGTGATCCTAGTCACAGAGATCCCGTTCCTTAACGAATGATGTAGATGGTCGCGAAAAGACCGATCCAGACGACGTCTACGAAGTGCCAGTAGTAGGACACGACGATCGCGCTGGTGGCCTGCTCATGCGTGAAGCGCTTCGCGGCGTACGTGCGTCCCAGCATGAACAGGAACGCGATCAGGCCACCGGTCACGTGCAGGCCGTGGAAGCCCGTCGTCAGGTAGAACACCGAGGTGTAGGGGTTAGCGGACAGGGTCGCGCCCTCTGACGCCAGCTCGTTGTACTCGTACAGCTGGCCCGCGATGAAGACCGCGCCCATGAGGAAGCTGACGATGTACCAGAAGCGGAGCTTGGCGACCTGCCCCTTCTCCGCGGCCCACACGCCCAGCTGGCACGTCACACTCGACAGCACCAGGATGATCGTGTTGACCGTCGCGAACGGGATGTTCAGGTGAGCGACTCCCTCGGCGACTTGCGCGCCTGTGGGAAGAAAGGCGGGACCCCACTCGATCCCCCTGCCCTCGCTCACCGACCGGATGGTGAAGTACATCGCGAACAGCGCCGCGAAGAACATGAGCTCAGAGGACAGCCAGACGATCGTCCCGACACTGACCAGGTTGGGTCTGCGGTACGACTGTGCTGTCGTCGTCGAAGTTATTGCGGATGCTGTCGCCACGGGCAGCATTATTGCGGCTCTGGTAGTCGGTCCCGCGCACGACCCCCCGTTAGCGGGTACAAACCGGCCATCAACCAGGGATAATTACCCCAAAACGCCCCCTGAGGGCGGCAGCCTGGGTTTGCACACCGGCACACCGGTACGATCCAGGGTGACCCTACCGCTACGACCGATAGTGAGCGCGACAGTGACGTCATCTGGGAGCACCGACGACACGATGAAGGTCCTCGTCTACAGCGACGACGCCGCGACGAGGGCTGAGGTGATCCAGGCCATCGGCAGGCGGCCCGCGGCGGACGTCCCCTTCGTCGAGATCGTGGAGTGCGCCACCGAGCCCAAGGTCCACCAGTGGCTGGGCTCGGGCGAGATCGACGTGGCCGTCCTCGACGGCGAGACGCAGCCCGCGGGCGGCATGGGCGTCTCACGCCAGGCCAAGGACGAGGTCTACGACTGCCCGCCCATCTGCCTGATCATCGCCCGGCGTGACGACCGCTGGCTGGCCGAATGGTCGAAGGCCGATGCCGTGGTGTCGCAGCCCCTGGAGCCCATGGTCGTGGCCGACACGGTGGCCGATCTGATGCGCCGCCGTTCCTCCACCCGACTCAACGCTAAGTAGGTGCCCATGGACTCCCGTACGACCTGGCCTGCCCTGCTTTCCGCTCTCCTGGCCGGAGAGCATTTGACATCAGACGAGACGGCCTGGGCGATGCGGGAGATCATGTCGGGCTCCGCGACGCCGTCCCAGATCGCCGGCTTCGTGATCGCCCTGCGCGCCAAGGGCGAGACGGTGTCCGAGGTGGTGGGCCTGGCCCGGACCATGCTGGACCTGGCCACGCCGCTCAGCGTGGAGGGCCGCGTGGTCGACATCGTCGGCACGGGAGGCGACCGCGCGCACACCGTCAACGTCTCGACGATGGCCGCCATCGTGGTCGCGGCGACCGGCGCGCGGGTGGTCAAGCACGGCAACCGCGCCGCCTCCTCCTCGTGCGGCGCGGCCGACGTCCTGGAGCACCTGGGCATCCGCCTCGACCTCACGCCCGAGCAGACCGCGCAGGTGGCGCTCAACGCCGGCATCGCGTTCTGCTTCGCCCCGGTCTACCACCCCGCGCTGCGCTTCGCCGGACCGACGCGCAAGGAGATCGGCGTGCCCACGGTCTTCAACTTCCTCGGCCCGCTCACCAACCCGGCCCGCCCGGCCGCTCAGGCCATCGGCGTCTTCGACCCCAGGATGCTGCCCGTGCTCGCGGGCGTCTTCGCCGAGCGCGGCGTGTCCGCCCTGGTGTTCCGCGGCGACGACGGCCTGGACGAGCTGACCATCGCCGGCACCTCGACGGTGTGGGTGGTCAAGGACGGCGCCGCCACGCAGACGACGTTCGACCCGGAGGTCCTCGGCATCCCGCGCGCCGACGTGGGCGCGCTGCGGGGCGGGGACGTGGCGTTCAACGCACAGGCCGTGCACGACCTGCTGGGCGGCAAGACCGGGCCGGTGCGCGACGCGGTGCTGCTCAACGCGGCCGCCGCCCTGGTGGCCTACGACGGGCCCGGCGACGACCTCAATGCGGCCATGGCCGAGGGCTATGCCCGCGCGGCGCAGGCGGTGGACTCCGGCGCCGCCTCGGCCGTCCTGGACCGCTGGGTGGAGGCCAGCGGCTCCTTCCGCCCGGCCTGACGGGCGGCCTCGCACGCATCCAGCCCGACCTGGCCGGCGAGCCGCACACATCAAGCCCGCCTGGCTCACAGGCATGAAGCGGCCGGCCCGGGAAGTCCCGGACCGGCCGTCTTCGTGTGCTGGACTCGCGGCCGGCTACGACAGGGCGATCGTGGGCCCGGCCTTGAGCGAGCTCCACTTCAGCCACTGCTTCCAGTTCTCCTGCCAGTGCCCCCACCCGTTCGTGGGCTCCAGCTTCCGCGGCGAACCGGTGATGATGATCGGGTCGCCGATCAGGGTGTTCTTGATGAACCAGCGGGCATTGTCGGGGCTGATGTTCACGCATCCGTGGCTGACGTTCGCGCTGCCCTGCGAGCCGACCGACCAGGGGGCGCTGTGCACGTACTCGCCGCTGTTGGAGATGCGCACGGTGTTGTAGACCGTCAGCTGGTAGTAGCCGGGCTGGCCTGGACCGATCCCGGGGGAGGTCATGACGGTGACGGGCTCGCGCGACATCGCCAGATGGATGCCTGAGGTCGTGTAGTACTTCCACACCCCGCCCTTGCCGGCGCTCATCGGCATCGTACGGATCTTCTTGCCGTCTCGCCGCACGATGAGCACGTGCTCATCGGTGCTGCCCTTGGTGATCTGAGAGCGGCCGATCTTGAAGTTGAGCGTGACGTCGCGTTTGCCGTACATGCCGGGTCCTCCGCGTACGCCGGCCAGCCGTGCCTCCACCCGCACCCGCGTGTGGGCGGGCCAGTACTTCTGCGGCCGGAAGTCGACGTGCTGGTCGTCGAACCAGTGCCAGGCCCCCTCCACCGGCTTGGAGCTGCGGACGATGAGGTTACGCTCGACGGACACCCGGTCCTTGATCGGCTTGTCGAAAGCGATCATGATGGGCATGCCGACGCCGACCGTCAGCCCCGTGTACTCCTTGTTCGGGGTGATGGTCTCGATGTCGAACGTCTCCTTGCCCTTCACGGTCGCGAACGTGCTCGTGGTCGTGGTCTGCTTGCCCGCGGCGTCCACGGAGACGGCGGTGACGGTGTACTCGGTGCCGGGGCGGGCGGTGCCGAGGCTGCGCCAGCGGGTGCCGTCGGCGCTCAGCTCGCCCTCGAGGGGGGCGGACTTGCTCCCCGCCACCCGTACGCTCCTGAGCTTGCCGCTGGTGGCCGACACGACCACGGGCTGGTCGGTGGGCACGTCCTTGGTCTTGTCCTGAGGAGAGAACGACACAGCCGGGCCCCGCGCGCCGCCGGCCATCGCGATCCCCTCCGGCGCCGGTTCCTTCGCCGAGCACGCGGTCAGCAGCGCCAAGGCCAGCAGACCGGCGGATACATACGTTACGCGCTGCACGGTGACTCCCTCGCCCAAGAACGAACCGCTTCGCTGTCTTCCCTCGCAAGAAGCCTGCTCGTTGGCCTGCCGCCCTACCCTTCCTGGCTGGCAAAGGACGTGGCGGCAGTCCACATAGCAGACCTCTCATTACTACCCTGAGTGATCGAATCACCACATCCGGCCACTGGTAAAGAACATGAAAAAGCGGGCGTCCTCCCCCAAGGAAGGACACCCGCTCCGGTTTCGCTCAGCTCTCGCTGAGGGTCAGCTCAGTGCGAGAAGTTGCCCCGGTAGTACTGGAACACGAACCCGATCATGGCCATGAGGATGAGGAAGACCCCGATCAGGAACATCCAGAAGCCGAACACGAACCCGGCGAAGGCGAAGGCCGCCGCCAGGCACACGAACAGCGGCCACCAACTGCTCGGGCTGAAGAACCCGATCTCCCCGGCGCCCTCGCTGATCTCCGCCTGCTTGTTGTCCTCCGGCTGCGGGCCGATGCGCCGCGCGGTGAACATCAGGTAGTAGCCCACCATGAACGCGAACCCCACCGAGATGGCCATGGCCGTCGTGCCGACCGGCTCACCCTGACCCGTGGCGGCCTTGGTCCAGAACCAGTAGGCCACGTCCACGGCGGCGAAGAACAGGCCGCAGGCGAGGAACAGCCACCCTTGTACCCTCATCAGGCCTCGACCTCCTGGACTGGCTTGGCGGACACGTGCGGATAGTGCAGGTCGAACGCGGGACGCTCAGACCGGATGCGCGGCAGCGAGGTGAAGTTGTGCCGCGGCGGCGGGCAGGAGGTCGCCCACTCGAGCGAGCCGCCGTACCCCCACGGGTCGTCGACCGTGACCTTGGGCGCGCTGCGCCACGTCTTCCACACGTTGTAGAAGAACGGCAGCGTGGACAGGCCCAGGATGAACGCGCCCACCGACGACAGCATGTTGAGGTCGGTGAAGCCGTCGGCCGCGCTGTAGTCGGCGTACCGGCGCGGGAAGCCCACCATGCCGAGCCAGTGCTGCACCAGGAACGTGGTGTGGAAGCCGATGAAGAGCAGCCAGAAGTGCAGCTTGCCCAGCTTGTCGTCGAGCATCTTGCCGGTGAACTTCGGCCACCAGAAGTAGAAGCCGGCGAACATGGCGAACACGACGGTCCCGAAGACCACGTAGTGGAAGTGGGCGACGACGAAGTAGGTGTCGCTGATGTGGAAGTCGAGCGGCGGCGAGGCCAGGATGACACCCGTCAGACCACCCAGGAGGAAGGTGATCAAGAAACCGATCGAGAACAACATCGGCGACTCGAACGTCAGATGCCCTCGCCACATGGTGCCGACCCAGTTGAAGAACTTCACGCCCGTCGGCACCGCGATGAGGAACGTCATGAACGAGAAGAACGGTAGCAACACCTGCCCGGTCGGGAACATGTGGTGCGCCCAGACCGTGATGGACAGACCGGCGATCGAGATCGTCGCGGCCACGAGGCTGATGTAGCCGAAGATCGGCTTGCGGCTGAAGACCGGCAGCACCTCGGTCACGATGCCGAAGAACGGCAGCGCGATGATGTACACCTCGGGATGGCCGAAGAACCAGAACAGGTGCTGCCAGAGCAGCGCTCCACCGTTCTCCGGGTCGAAGATGTGCGTGCCGAGCTTGCGGTCGGCCTCCAGGGCCAGCAGCGCGGCGGCCAGCACCGGGAACGCCATCAGCACGAGCATGCTGGTGAGCAGGACGTTCCAGGTGAAGATCGGCATGCGGAACATGGTCATGCCGGGTGCGCGCATGCAGATGATCGTGGTGATGAAGTTCACCGAGCCGAGGATCGTGCCCAGACCGGACAGGGCCAGGCCCATGATCCACAGATCCCCGCCGATGCCGGGCGAGTTGATCGCGTTGGACAGCGGCGTGTAGGCGAACCAGCCGAACGACGCGGCGCCGCCCGGGGTGAAGAAGCCGGACACGGCGATGATGCTGCCGAACAGGTAGAGCCAGTAGCTCACCATGTTGAGGCGGGGGAACGCCACGTCAGGGGCGCCGATCTGCAGCGGCATCAGCTCGTTGGCGAAGCCGGCGAACAGCGGCGTCGCGAACATCAGCAGCATGATCGTGCCATGCATGGTGAACAGCTGGTTGAACTGCTCGTTGCTGGTGAACTGCAGCCCCGGCTGCGCGAGCTCCGCCCGCATGATCAGCGCCATGATGCCGCCGATCAGGAAGAAGATGAACGACGAGATCAGGTACAGGTGCCCGATGATCTTATGGTCGGTGGAGGACAGCCACTTGGCGATCACCTGGCCCTTGGTGGTGGGCCGCCCGACCGGCGCGCGAAGTGGTTCTTGAATGGCGGTCACTGGGCACTCCCAGCCTGTGTAGCGAGGTACTGGTTCCACTCGGTGTCATTGACGAGCTTCACCGAGAAGAGCATCTTGCTGTGATCGACACCGCACAGCTCGGCACAACGGCCCGCGTAGACGCCGGGCTTGTCCAGCGTCTTGATCGCAAACTTGCGGCCGGGGTTGTCCTCGGGGATGCCGGGGATCACGTCACGTTTGAACAGGAACGCCGGCACCCAGAAGGAGTGGATGACGTCGTCCGTCGACAGGTCGAACTCGACCGTCTTGTTCACGGGCAGGACGAGCTGAGGCCCCTGCTTGTAGTCGTCGACCGGCAGGCCGGCGACCGGCTGCAACGTCTTGCCACCCACCGTCGTGGTGAAGCGCCAGCTCCACTGGAAGGCCTCGACCTTCACCACCACATCCGGGTTCTTCGGCATGCGGGTGAGGTATTCGCTGTCCCGCGCGGTGTAGAAGAAGAACACCGACACCATGACGAGCGGGATCACCGTGTAGAGGATCTCGATCGGCAAGTTGTAGCGCACCTGCGGCGGGAGGTCCGCCTGCGACTTGCGCTTGCGGTGGAAAATGGCCGCCCACACGATCAGGACGATGACGACGGCGCCCGTGGCGAGTGCGGCAATCCAGGCCCCGTTCCACAGAGTCTGGATCGGGCCACCCTGCTCGGTGACGTGTTCGGGAAGAAGGCCGCGAGACCAATCGGCCTCGGGGACGTCATTAGCACACGCCGTCGCGGTGGCCAGCAGCAACGCCAAAGCGGCGGCTCGTGGCACCCTGCGCCGGGCCAACGAACGCCGCGTCGTACGGCGAGTCGGACTCACGGATCGCCTACCCCACAGATGAAGCCCAAGAGTCTCTCCCTTGGGCGCTCGTATTTCCTATGCACAGCTGATTGCAGACACATTAGCGTGCAGGTGCCTCGCCCTACTTCGCGACCCCTCGATGGCGCCGCAAGTGGGACGATAGGTCTCGTGGCGTACTTCGACGCGGCTTCGAGCGAGCCGCTCCACCCGCAGGCGCGTGAGGCGCTGCTGGCGGCGATCGACGTCGGCTGGGCCGATCCCGCGAGACTTTACAGCCAGGCCCGCCGTGCGCATCTGCTGCTGGAGCAGGCCCGCACGGAGGTGGCCGAGGCGCTCGGCGCGCGCCCGGACGAGGTGTCGTTCACCTCTTCCGGCACGCAGGCCGTGCATCTCGGCGTGCTCGGCACCCTACACGGCAGGCGCAGGGCCGGGCGCCACCTGGTGACGAGCGCGGTCGAGCACTCCAGCGTGCTGCACGCCGGCGGCGTGCACGAACGCGACGGCGGCACGGTGGAGACGGTGCGAGTCGGCCTGAGCGGACAGGTGGACCTCGACGCCTTCGCCGAGGCGGTGGCGCGGCCCGGCACCGCGCTGGCCTGCCTCCAGACGGCCAATCACGAGGTCGGCACCCTTCAGCCGGTGGCGGAGGCGGCCGCGGCGTGCCGGGCGCACGGCGTTCCGCTGCTGGTGGACGCGGCCCAGACGGCCGGCCGGATGCCGATACCGCCGGGCTGGTCGGTGCTCACCGCGAGCGCGCACAAATGGGGCGGCCCGGCCGGGGTAGGGGTGCTGGTGGTGCGCAAGGGCACCCGGTTCCGCTCCTTCCTGCCGGAGGACGAGCGGGAGCGGCGGCGGGTGCCGGGCTTCGAGAACGTCCCCGGCATCGTGGCCGCGGCGGCCGCCCTGCGCGCGATGGCCGCGGAGGCGGCGCAGGAGCAGGCGAGGATCTCCGAGCTCGTGGGGAAGATCAGGGAGACGGTGCCGAAGATCGTCCCGGACGTGGAGGTGATCGGCGACCCGGTGGACCGGGCGCCGCACATCGTGACCTTTTCGTGCCTGTACGTCGACGGGGAGGCGCTGCTCACCGAGTTGGACAAAGCGGGATTCGCCGTATCGTCCGGAAGTTCGTGCACCGCTAGTACGCTTCGTCCATCGCACGTTCTGGAAGCGATGGGCGTGCTGACGCATGGGAATGTCCGGGTGTCGCTGCCCAGGGGCGTCTCCGCGGCGGAGGTCGACAGGTTCCTCGCCGTGCTGCCCGATATGGTGCGCCGCATCCGCCAGGACGCAGGAGTCGCATGACCGAGGTTACTCAGCCGGCTTTGACGATCGACGCGCTCGGGAAGAAGTGCCCGATCCCGATCATCATGCTCGCGGAGCAGATCAACTACGTGCCGCTGAACGCCGTGGTGGCCGTCCTGGCCGACGATCCCGCGGCCTATACGGACGTACCGGCGTGGTGCAGGCTGAAGTCGCACCGCCATGTCGGCTCGTACGAGCTGCCCGAGGGCGGCTGGTCCATCCACGTAAGACGCAACTACTGATCTTCCGGCACTGATTTTCCGGGCATGCGCGCCGGCCCGGATGGACGGCGAACGCCCCGCCCCGGCGCATCGGCCGTGGACGGGGCGATCTGAAGCCGCTCGGAGCCGGCTCAGGGGTGGTAGCAGCGCACGTACTCGGCGATCTCCCCGGCCGCCTCAGCGCCGTACGCCGCGGCGAACCGCTCGAGGAAGCCCTGCTGCCCCAGCTCGTACTCCTGCCCGCCGACCCGCTCCAGCACGTGCGTGGCGGTGAGATTGCCGATCTGCCCGCACCGCTCCAGCGGCAGCCCCCAGGCCAGCCCGGACAGGAACCCGGCGCGGAAGGCGTCGCCGACGCCGGTGGGGTCGGCCTTGCCCCGCTCCGGAGCGGGCGCGACCTGGATGGACGGCTCGCCCTTGCGGTCGATGACGGCGCCCTTGGGCCCGAGCGTGGTGATCCGCACGCCGACGCGGTGCAGGATCTCCTCATCCGACCAGCCGGTCTTCTGCTCGATGAGCCCCTTCTCGTAGTCGTTGGAGAAGAGATAGGCGGCCCCGTCGACGAGCTGGCGGATCTGCTCGTCCTCCATGCGCGCCAGCTGCTGGGAGATGTCGGCGGCGAACGCGATGCCGCGCTGGCGGCACTCGTCGGTGTGCCGCAACATCGCGTCGGGGTCATTGGGGCTGATGAGCACCAGGTCGAGGCCGCCCACCCGGTCGGCGACGGGCTGCAGCTCGATGAGCCGGGCCTCGGCCATGGCGCCGGTGTAGAACGAGGCGATCTGGTTGTGGTGCTCGTCAGTGGTGCACAGGAAACGCGCGGTGTGCTGCGTCTCGGAGATGTGCACGGAGCCGCAGTCGACGCCGTGGCGCTCCAGCCATGACCGGTAGTCGGCGAAGTCGTTGCCGACGGCTCCCACGAGAATCGGCTGCAGGCCAAGGCAGCCCATGCCGAACGCGATGTTCGCGGCGCACCCGCCGCGCCGGATCTGAAGGTCGTCGACCAGGAACGAGAGTGACACCCGGTCGAGCTGCTCGGCGATGAGCTGATCGCCGAAGCTTCCTGGGAAGGTCATCAAGTGGTCTGTCGCGATGGAGCCGGTGACGGCGATGCGCACGGGATTCTTCTTCCTCGTTGTCAGCAGGCCAATGAGCCCCACGAGAATACGCGAAGGTCCCGCCCGCACAAAGGCGAACGGGACCTGGCGACCGACCTACGACCAGTTGCCTACGACTAGTTGAACGTAGTTGCCTACGGCTAGTTGAAGGAGTCGCCACAGGCGCAGGAGCCGGTGGCGTTGGGGTTGTCGATCGTGAAGCCCTGCTTCTCGATGGTGTCGACGAAGTCGATGGTGGCGCCCATCAGGTAGGGAGCGCTCATCCGGTCCGTGACCACGCTGACGCCGCCGAAGTCCGACACCACGTCGCCGTCCATCGAACGGTCGTCGAAGAAGAGCTGGTAGCGCAGGCCTGAGCAACCGCCCGGCTGCACCGCGACCCGCAGCTGCAGACCCTCTTCACCCTGCTGCTCCAGCAGGTTCTTGACCTTGGCGGCGGCCGCGTCAGTCAGGATCAGGCCCTGCGTCGTGGTCTCGCTGCTCTCAACCGTCATCTGCTGACTCCCTAACCCGGCTGTCTGTTTTCGACGTCCTACTAATGACGCTACCAACACCTGGCCGATGCCACACATTCCCGGAGCCCCCACCCCGGAATAAACCAGGGTGGCCCGTGTGTCATCATGAGTATCGTCAATCCGACGATAAGGGGGTATGGCCATGACCACCCAGACCGGGCTGCCGCTCTTCGTTCTCGGCCAGAGCGCCGATCCGCACAGCGAAAAGGGGGTCGACTGCCCGGGTGAGCTGCCACCCGCGTCCGATCCCGGCCTGGTGGAGCGTGCCCGCAAGGCCAAGGAGGCGCTCGGCGACCGCCTGTTCGTGCTCGGCCACCACTACCAGCGCGACGAGGTCATCCAGTTCGCCGACGTGACGGGCGACTCCTTCAAGCTCGCCCAGCAGGCGGCGGCGCGGCCGGAGGCGGAGTTCATCGTCTTCTGCGGCGTGCACTTCATGGCCGAGTCCGCCGACATCCTCACCCATGATGACCAGAAGGTGATACTTCCGGACATGGCGGCCGGGTGCTCGATGGCCGACATGGCCACGTTCGACCAGGTCGAGGAGTGCTGGGAGGCCCTGGAGGACGCCGGGCTGGCCGATCAGGTGATCCCGGTCACGTACATGAACTCCAGCGCCGACATCAAGGCCTTCTGCGGCCGCAACGGCGGCGCGGTCTGCACCTCCTCCAACGCCCGCCGCGCCCTGGACTGGGCGTTCGAGCAGGGCGAGAAGGTGCTGTTCCTGCCCGACCAGCACCTGGGCCGCAACACCGCGGTGCTGGAGATGGGCATGTCCCTGGACGACTGCGTGGTCTGGAACCCGCACCGCCCGAACGGCGGGCTCACCCAGGAGCAGCTGGAGCGTGCCAAGATGATCCTTTGGCGCGGCCACTGCTCGGTGCACGGCCGCTTCACGGCCGACTCGGTGGACGACGTACGCGCCCGCATCCCCGGCGTGAACGTCCTCGTGCACCCGGAGTGCCGCCACGACGTCGTGCTCAAGGCCGACTACGTGGGCTCGACCGAATACATCATCAAGAAGCTGGAGGCGGCCCCGGCCGGTTCGAGCTGGGCGGTCGGCACGGAGCTCAACCTGGTCAAGCGCCTGGCGCAGAGATTCCCCGACAAGAACGTCTCGTTCCTGGACCGGACGGTCTGCTACTGCTCGACGATGAACAGGATTGACCTCCCGCACCTGGTGTGGGCCCTGGAATCACTGGTCCTGGGTGAGGTCGTGAACCAGATCACGGTGGACGAGGACACGACACAGTGGGCCAAGGTCGCCCTCGACCGCATGCTCGCCCTCCCATAGGTTCCTGTGTTGGACCCGGCCGAGACGTCGACTCCAGAACCGACCGATACGGCACGGTAACGGACGGCCCCTGTGCCCGAGGCTCGGGCCAGGCGGCTGGCCGGCGCAACAGCCTGGACACGCCGTTAACCGCCTGTGGGCAGGAGGTCAGCGTGCGGGTGAGGGCGGCGCCTCCTCCGCCATCCGTCCCCGGCCCGCAACGGCGTCCCCGGACCCGAACCCTCGGTCCGCGCTGCTGAAGGAATTGGACGATCTCGGGCTTTGAGGCCGCGCGGGACACCGGCCGCCCACCGATCAATCATGGCTTCACCAGCCCGGACCCGTCCCCCGAGCCTCCGCCGCCCCGATGAAGGCGCCTCTGCCACTTGGGGCTGGATCGGCCGAGGTCAGGTGCCGGCGGCCAGGAACGGCAGCACCTGGGGAAGCACGTCCTCGGACCTGTCCCAGCCGCCCTTGTGATCGGCATCGGGCAAGGAGAAGAAGGCCGCAACACCGGTGCGGCCGGCGAAGGCGTGCATCGGCTCGTGCCACGGATCCACAGTGCCCGCGTACAGCAGCATGGGCACGCCGGAGGCGGCGAGTTCGGCGTGCAGACCGGGCTCGCGGGAGAACGCCTCGTAGTTGGCGCGGAAGGCTCCTGGGTCGCCGGAGTCGATCAGGGCGGCCTGGTAGGGCTCGGCGGCGGCGCCCTGCTTGATCAAGGCGTAGGGGTCGGTGTCGGCGGGCAGGCCCCATTGCCGCAGCGTGGGCTCGATCGCCGAGTGGAAGCCGTCGATGGGGTCCCAGGCGCCGGCCACCAGGCACGTCAGGCGGTCCGGCGCCAGCGCGGCGACCGCGTAACCGGTCATGGCGCCCAGCGAGTAGCCCCAGAACGCGGCACGGCCGGCGCCCACGTCATCGAGCACGGCCGTCACGGACGCGACGCGCCGTTCCAGCGCGTACGCCTCGGCCTCACGAGGCGCGTCGCTGGCGCCCAGCCCCAGAGGGTCGATGGCGATCACCGTGTACGCAGGCGTCAGGGACGAGGTGTAACCGCTGTGGGTCCAATGTGCTCCGTCCTGGAACATCCCAGGGTGGAGCACCAGCGGCGGGCCGTCGCCCGCGACCTCGTAGGAGATCTTGAAACCGTTGCTGCGGGCAGTGGGCACACGTCCTCCAAAGGGCTTGTACGCAGGAACGTTACGACTTGTAACGGGTCCCATCGTGGAGCATGATCGGACTGGCCGGAAGGAGGCACTTTCTTGTCGCAACGGAACACCGCGGTAACGGACCAGCTCCCGGCCGAGGGCGAGGCGGGCGGCACCGACGAATGCCCCTTGCCCGAGGTGCTGGCCTTGATCGGCGGCAAGTGGAGCGCCCAGGTGCTGGTCGAACTGGGCGACGGCCCGCGCAGGTTCACCCAGCTGGAGCGGGCGATCGCGGGCATCAGCCGCCGCATGCTGACCGTGACCCTGCGCGACCTCGAACGCAACGGGCTCGTCACGCGCACCGTCTATCCGGACTCCCCGCCGCGCGTCGAGTACGCCACCACGCCGTTGATCGAGGACATCCGCGAGCCGTTGGAGGCGCTCACGGCCTGGGCCCGTCGTGCCGCGCCGGTCATCACGGCGGCCCGCCGGGAGTACGACAGAGGTCAGTGAGCGAGCCGCACGCCCATCACAGCTGGTCGGCCAGGAAAATGCTCACCGCCGACCGGAAGCCGTCCGGGTCATCGACCCAGGGCACGTGCTGGCCTGCGGAAGGACCACACGGCACACGCGGGGAAGCGCCCTCTCCAGGGCGTCCACCGACCGGCGCGGCCGGATGTCCTGCACTCCGTCGACAATCAGTGTGGGGACCTGGAGGGACTCGCACCGTGCCCGCAGTTCGGGAGTGCCCCAGTGGCGCTTGTCCTCAGCCTTGATGGTGGCGTTGCACGTGAAGTTGACGCCGAGCCACGGCGTCGCCATGCGCTCGGCGTGCTCCAGCGCCCGCGCCCGATCGGCGAAGTCGGCCGACCATTGCAGCACCGAGAACTCCCGGTCCTCCGCGGGCACGCGATCACGCTGTTGCAACTCCTCCCAGCGGTCCACGTGCTCTCCGAGCATGCTGCGGAGATTGCGGGTGTACTCCTCCTGCCAGGTGGCCTTCGGGTCGATGCCCGTGCCGGAGACGTAGACGAGCGCGCGGACGCGATCGGGATGGTCCAGCGTGTACCGCAGGGCCAGCTGAGCGCCCCAGGAGTGGCCGAGCACCACCATCGACTCCAGGCCGAAGTGCCGCCGGACGGCATCGAGATCGGCCGCCGCTCGCGCCATCGAACAGGGGCCGCGCCGCTCGGAGCGGCCGCAGCCGCGCTGGTCCCAGCGGTACGTTGATCTCCGCCCGTTTCTGCGCAACTCTCAGCGAGGAGTTCCCCTGAGCTGGGCCTCCAGCGATCCTCGCCTCCCTGTGCATCATGTGCTGGCCTTGCTCGCCGACCCAAGAGCGCACCGGTCGCGGCTCGGAATCCCGTTCTCCCCGAAACCAAGATGCTGGAGATCCTCAACGCGGCGCCATCGCGGCACGAATCCTGACGATCAGCCGGTCATCTCGGAGCCGAACCGCCGGAACAAAACGCCCGACGGGCGCCACCGCGGGGAGCGCCTCGACCGGAGTATGCCGGCTAGAGCCTTCGCCAAATGTCGGATCGTCGGCTCAAGCATGTCGGTTTCAACGGCCGTGAAATGTCGGTGCACCTTCCGCGGAATGTCGGTCCTGCAGAACAGGGATACCCGTGGATCTTGTGGCAAGGCGCATTGTCGACGCTCAGGCGAAGTCGTAGCCGACCTGGACGGTGACCGTGAGGGTCTGGCGGCCCGGGCTGATCGAGGCGCCGGAGTCGGCGGCCGCGGCGGCCATGGTCCTGAGCGGCTGAGGGCCGCCCTTGACGTCCTCGCTCACCGACACCACCCGGCCCAGGGGGCGGCCGGCCAGCTCGGCGTATTGGGCGGCCTTGGCGGCGGCGTCGCGGAACGCGCTGGTCCTGGCCTCCTTCAGCGGGCCGGCGGGGTCCGACAGCTCGAACGCCACGCCGTTGAGCCTGGCCTCCTCCCCCACCCCGGCCACCGTGTCGATCACGCGATCGGCCTGGCCGAGGTCACGCACCACGACCTCCACGCCCTGGGCCGCACGGTACGCGCTCACCTTCGGGTACGTCTCGTACTCGGGGCCCAGCGACAGCTCGACCGTCCGCACGTCCTCCGCGGCGATTCCCACCTGGCGCAGCGCGTCCGCGAGGCGGGCGGCGGCGGCACGGACGGCGGTGAAGGACTCCGCGGCGGACGCCCTGCGTACCTCGACGCCCGCGTGCAGGCGCAGGATGTCGGGCGCGGCCAGGACGGTGCCCTCGCCGATGACAGTGATGTCCACGCCAACTCCCTCGGATGGGTTCGCCCTTGATCCTAGAACGCTTGCCCGTCGAGCCGAAGCTCATGACGGGGTACGCGTGAAGCGAAAGCCCATCCCGTCGAACTCGGCCTTGGCGGGCGCGGTCGCCAGCACGCGGCTGACCTGCCCCGACATGTCGATCACCACGGCCTCGTAGCCTGCGCCCTTGACGCGCCACACCGCCAGGTGGTCGTCGTCCCACCAGCCGATGAGGCGACTGCTGGCGAAGGGAACGGTGATCGGCTGGGGGTCGTCACCGGAGGTGGAGCGGGCGCAGAGCGCGGTGCCCGCCGGCGTGCAGTGGGCCAGGAAACGGGTGCCGGACGGAGAGATGTCATCGCCCTCCACCCACACCGGCGATCCCACGTTCGGCAGGGTACGCACCGGCTTGCCGTTCAGGTCGTAGAACTTCATCTGACCGCCCACCCACGTGCCGACCGCCTGGCCGCCCGCGTCCCAGAAGAAGCGCCACTCCCCCGCCCCCGCCTCCTTGATCTCGAACGCGCGTCCTTGCTCGGCGGTGACGTCGATGATGCCGTACCCGTGTTCGACGGGGCTGCCGCCGGCGTCTTTGTAGAGGGTGACCAGGCCGTACCTGCCGTCGGGGGACCAGCGGGGCGTGGTGGGGAAGACGGGTTTCCTGCTCACCTTGACGATCCGCTTGGTGCCGGTGACGTGGTTGACGATCGACACGGTGGCGAAGGAGTCGGTGCTGTAGTCCACGTCGGTGGCGAGGGCCAGGTTGGTCCTGGCGTCCAGGGCGTACTCGAAATAGCGGGAGTCGGAGGTGAAGGCGTTGGTCGCGTGCTTGCGCACGTAGAGGCGCTTGCTGCCGGCGACGGTGTAGGAGGCCAGCTTGATGGGGTCGCCGTCGGTCTCCTGAACGCGGATGGATGTGCCGGGGAGTGCGATGGAGCGGCTGGTCTGCGTGGGTGTGGAGGAAGGCGCCGTCGAGGTCGTCACGGCGCCGGTCGAGGTCGGTGGTGGCGCGGCGGTCGTCAACGCGCCGGTGGAGGTGGATGGTGTGGTGGTCGTACGGCCGCCGCCGGACAGGTCGCTGAGGCGGAGGGCGACGAAGGCGGTGGCCGCGATGAGCACCAGCGCGCCGGCGGCGCTGCCGGCGACGATCCAGCCGGTGGCGCGGCGCGGGGCGGGCCGGTTGGGCGGGCCTTGGTGGAGAGGCCTGTGGTGGGCCGGTGGCGGAGGCGGGGCGGGCCCGGACACCGCAGGCACCGGGCCTGAGGCGGCCGCCGCGCTGCCCTGCTGGAGGAGGCCGGGGGGCTGGGTCGTGGGGGCGCTGGGGGGCTGGGTGGCGGGGGCGTGGCCGAGCAGGCGCATCAGCGCCTCGCTTGCTGCGGGCCGCCGCGCCGGGTCCTTGGCCAGGCAGTCCCGTACCAGCGCCCGCAGCCCAGGGTCCTCGATCACCCCGACGTCCGGCTCGGTGTGCAGGATCCGGTTGACGACCGCGGGCAGGCTGTCGTGCCCGAACGGCGCCTGCCCCGAGGCCGCGTACAGCAGTGTGCACGCCCAGGCGAACATGTCCGACTTCGGACCGGGACTCGACTCGGTGAGCTGCTCGGGCGCCATGTACGAGGGTGTCCCGATGGCCGTCCCGGTGAGCGTCGAGGACAGGTCGAGGGCCCTGGCGATGCCGAAGTCGATCACCCGGGGGCCGTCGGAGGCCAGCACCACGTTCGACGGCTTGAAGTCGCGGTGCACGATGCCGGCCTGGTGGATGGCGACCAGCGCGGTGATGGTGCCGATCGCCAGCCGGTGCAGGGAGGCGCCCGAACGTGGCCCTTGGGTGCGGACGACGTCGGCGAGAGTGGGACCGTCGATGTACTCGCTGACGATGTACGGCCGCCCGCCGAACAGCCCCGTCTCGATGACCTGCGCGGTGCAGAACGGCGCCACCCGCCTGGCCATCGCCACCTCGCGGACGAACCGCTCCGACGCCTCGGCGTTGCCGGCCAGGTCGGCGCGCAGCAGCTTGAGAGCGACCTCCGCGCCGTCCGGGGCCGTGGCGAGGTAGACGATGCCCTGCCCGCCCTCGCCCAGGCGCCCGACCAGGGTGTACTCCCCCACCGACGCGGGATCCCCTGGCCTTGGGTCCGCGAGGTCCGGCATTGACGACTCCCACATATGGCGTCTTTCTCGCCATTCTGGTGCGTCGCGCGGTTTCCCGTCACCCGTTGTCGCACGCTTCGGGTACGGCTAAGACCGCGTCCACGATCGCCCGTGGGTCCTCGATGTGGACCTGGCGTGCGACGTGCGGCAGGCGGATGAGCTTGCCGCCGAGGTCGCCCGCCAGCCGCTCCGCGCAGCCGGCCCGGTCGCCGGCGCAGAGCACGGTCACCGGCACGTCGGGGAAGGGCTTGTCCTCCCTGATGCGGCGCAGGTCGGCGGCCATGTCGCGGCGGGCCAGCCACTCCCCCGCCACGGCCGTGGGCACCTTGCCCATGCGGTAGATCCCCAGCGGGTCGGGCACGCCGGCGAGCCTGCGATGTGCGGCCGGTCCGGCCAGTCGGGCCAGCGCGGTGGCGGCCCACGTGCCGCCGAAGGCGGGCAGCCACCTGCCCGCGGCCCTGGCGGCGGCGTGCGGCCGGCGGCCGTCCGGGCAGGCGGGGTCGATGAGGACGAGTTTGGCCACGCAGAGCGGGTGCAGCCGGGCGAACGCCTCCGCGTGCCAGCAGGACACGCCGTGGGCCACGACGGTGACCTGCTCCGGGTGGGCGGGGGCCAGCGCGGCCAGGCGGGCGACCTCGGCGTACAGGGTGGGCGGGGCCGGCGAGCGCGGGCTGAGGCCGAGCCCCGGGCGGTCGAACCGGATGACGCGGCGGCTGCCGGCCAGCTCGCCGGCCACCGCGTCCCAGTGGAACCAGGCGCCCGCCGGTCCCGCCGTGATGAGCACCGCCGGGCCGTCGCCCTCCTCGACGACGTGCGGCGTGCCGTACCCGGAGTATTGGCGGTCGGTGACGAGCAGGCGCAGCGCCACGTAGACCAGCCAGACGGCGATGAGGGTGAGCTGCGCGCGGTGCGCGAGCCCGGCGCCGCGCCCGGCGGCGATCGCGGCTCCCGTGAGCGCCGTCGCCAGCATGGTCAGCCAGGTGAGCAGCCACGCCGTTCGCGTCCGCCACCGCGCGGCGAGCAGCACCATCGCGACCACCACGGCGCCGATCGCCAGCGCCCCGGCCAGGAGGTGCGCGTGATGGCCGGGTGACAGGCCCTGGCGCCCGCAGGCGGGATCGCTCAGCGCGGCGCAGTCCAGGGGGAACACCGCGGCGGCGAGGGTGAGGAGCGCGTACGAGGACAGCGCCAGCCAGCCCGGCCACTCGCGCTCCACCCGGGGCATGAGCGCCACACCGAGCAGGCAGGCCACGCCCGACAGCGCGTCGGTGACCCGGAACAGGCGTCTCCACGGCTGGTCGCGGGCGGCCAGCTCGGTGACGTACCCGTGGGTCTTGTCGACTCCCGGCGTGGTGAACTGGCCGGTGATCCAGGCGCTGCCCAGCACTGCCGCCACGATGAACGCGGAGGCCGCGAGGACGTACAACCTTCGCTCCACGTGATCATTAGATCACTTTGGGCGATCGCCGCCCAGGAGCGCGGGGCATGCCGGTGGCGAACGCGTCGGGGACGTCGAATCCGCGATCGCCACCCGCGGCTTGTGCACAGGTCGGCGTGCTCACCAGCAGGGCTCTTCGAGCACCGGCATGGTCGGCGCTCGTGCCCTCAGGTCGGTCGGGCCGCCGGCCGGACGCCAACGGCGGCCGGCCGGGGCTCAGCCCGGGATGAGGCCCTGGTCGCCCAGCATCTCCCGGACCTCCTCGATCGAGGCGTCCGCCGGGGGGAGGATCAGCTCTGACGGCTCGAGGCTGTCGTCGGGAAGCGCCTTGCCCACGTGACGCACCTTGTCGAGCAGCGCGTGCAGCTTGACGCGGAAGGCCTTCTCGTCGCCGGCCTCGATGGCCGCCTCGAGCTCGCTGTCGAGCTCGTTGAGCACCGCGATGTCGTCGGCGGAGATCTCCACCTGGCCCTCGCCCATGATCCTGACGATCATGCGCCCTCCCCAGGCTGGCGCAGCTGCTGCGTGTTGCCCTGGCCCTGCTGCTGAGGCTGCGCCTGCGGCTGCTGCTGGCCCTGCTGCTGCGGCTGCCCCTGCTCGATGGCGGACTGCGGCGCCGGGCCCTGGCCCAGCTCGGCCTTCATCCTGGCCAGCTCCAGCTCGACGTCCATGCCGCCGCCCATGCGGTCGAGCTCGGCCTGGATGTCGTCGCCACGGGTGCCGGTGACGTCGTCGAGCGCGCCGCTGGCCAGCAGCTCGTCGATGGCGCCCGCGCGGGCCTGCATCTGCGCGGTCTTGTCCTCGGCGCGCTGGATCGCGAGGCCGACGTCGCCCATCTCCTCAGAGATGCCGGAGAACGCCTCGTTGATGCGCGTCTGGGCCTCGGCGGCGGTGTAGGTCGCCTTGATCGTCTCCTTCTTCGTGCGGAAGGAATCGACCTTGGCCTGCAGGCGCTGGGAAGCCGTGGTCAGCTTCTCCTCTTCAGCCTGCAGGTTGTCATGCTGGATCTTGAGGTCGGCCATCTGCGTCTGCAGGCTGGACCGACGCTGCAGAGCCTCGCGGGCGAGGTCCTCACGTCCGACGGACAGCGCCTTGCGGCCCTGCTCCTCCAGACGCCTGGCGGACTGCTCGAGACCGTTGATCTGCAGCTCCACCCTCTTGCGCGACGTGGCCACGTCGGCCACCCCCCGGCGGACCTTCTGCAGCAGCTCCAGCTGCCGCTGATAGGAGTAGTCCAGGGTCTCGCGCGGATCCTCCATCTTGTCCAAGGCCTTGTTGGCCTTGGACTTGAAGATCATCGAAAGTCTCTTCATCACGCTCATGCGCGTCGGCCGTCCCCTTCTAGGTCGTGCTGGTGGTCACCCAATGCAGCGCAGCCGCCTTGGGATTACCCTACGCATAACGCACGGGGGCGTCACTAAGTTGCAGTCCAGGTAGGGTTGACGTCGTGTTGCGACGCCGTTCCCAAACCTCCGTGGACGACACCCCCGTCCCCGCTGACGATCCTAAGCCCCAAGGTAAAGGACGTCCCACACCCAAGCGCCGAGATGCCGAAGGCAGAAGGCGCCAGCCGGTCAATGCACCGAAAGACCGCAAAGAGGCCTATCGGAGCATGCGGGCCAAGCAGGCCGCCGAGCGCGAGAAAGCCCGTCAGGGCATGCTCGCAGGTGACGAGCGGTATTTTCCCGCTCGTGACAAGGGGCCCGCGCGTAAGTTCGCGCGTGACTGGGTCGATTCGCGGCGGCTGCCCAGCCAGTATTTCCTGCCGTTCTCGCTGCTGATCCTGCTGGCCACATGGGTTCCGTGGCCGCTGGAGATACGGGCGACGGTGCTCAACCTGGTGGTCGCGGTCGGGTGGCCGATCATGATGCTGGGCGTGGTCTTCACCTCCGTCTACGTGGCGTGGAGGGTGAAGCGGCTGGTGGCGGAGAAGCTGCCGAACGAGCCGCTCAAGGGCGTGGGGTTCTACGCGGCGATGCGAGCGCTGCAGATCCGCAAGCTGCGCTTCCCGCCGCCCGCCGTGCTGCCCGGCGGCAAGCCGGTCCAGAAGAAGAAGTAGCGGCCGTTCCCCGGACGGCTCCTACTCGACGTTGTCCCAGCGCAGCACGCCTCGCCTGACCGCGGGCCGCCAGCCGTCGACCTCCTTGCCCTGCTCCAGGGCGTCGGCGACGGCCCGCAACAGCGCGTGGGTGGACGGCAGGCGAGGGGCCATGCCGGAGATCGTGTCGTCCCATCCGACGGCGCCGCCGTCGGAGTCGACGACGGCGTACTCCATGTCCTCCGAGTCGCGATCCGCGAAGTGGAGGAACGGGATCATCCGGCCGTTCCAGTATTCGGTCGCGGGATCGGTCCCGAGGTCGGTGCGCTCCCACGAGCACAACCAGCGCCAGGTGTCCCTGATCTCCCGGATGCTGAAAGCGTAGGTGCCGTCGAACCAGAAGCCGAACACCGAGTGCCCCCGCGAGCCGTTGTGGCGCAGGAGCGAGGCCCGCAGGTCGTCGGGGAAGTCCACGCCCATCTGCGACTCGGCGACGGCGATCGTGCGCGCCCTGCCGGGCGGGCCGAGCGTCTTGTACGTCCTGGGCGCGTTCGCCTCCAGCCACCGCTCGATCCGCCGCCACTGGCGGTCCACGGCCCGCCTGACCTTCGGATCGATCGGCCGGACGGTGACCGGGCGCTGGGCGGGCGAGCAGTTGGGGTCGGGGATCTCGGTGGGTTGCCAGGTGGGCACGGCGGTGGGGACCGGCAGCGTGTGCGTGACGGGCGGGCCGGTGGGAGCCGCAGCGTCCGCGCGCTCGGCCTCCGGGGGCATCAGCGCGGCCGCCAGCGTCACCGCCACGATCGCCGCGATGGCGGCCCACACCAGGCCCATCCGCGGGCTCCTGTCCGGCCTTGCCGCCGCGGGCTCGGGCCGCCGGGCGGGCGTATGCGCGCGCCGCCGCAGACGTATCGCTATCGCGGTCAGGATCGCCGCCGCCAGCGCCACCCGTACGAGCTTCAGCACGTCGCGCACCCTATCCCGAAACAGATCACCGCAGCGCCAGGGCTAAGGTCGGACCCATGGAATTCCGACACCTCGGTCGCAGTGGTCTCAAGGTAAGCGAAATCAGCTACGGGAACTGGCTCACCCATGGCTCCCAGGTCGAGGAGGACGCCGCGAAGCTGTGCGTTCAGGCGGCGCTCGACGAAGGCATCACCACGTTCGACACAGCGGACGTCTACGCGGGAACGAAGGCCGAGGAGGTCCTCGGCCGGGCGCTGAAGGGCGTGCGCCGTGAGTCGCTGGAGATCTTCACCAAGGTCTACTGGCCGACCGGTCCCGGCCAGAACGACCGCGGCCTGTCACGCAAGCACATCACCGAGTCGATCAACGGCTCGCTGCGCCGCCTGCAGACCGACTATGTCGACCTGTACCAGGCGCACCGTTTCGACTACGAAACGCCGCTTGAGGAGACGCTCAAGACGTTCGACGACCTCGTACGCCAGGGCAAGGTCCTCTACATCGGCGTCAGCGAGTGGACGGCCGACCAGATCGCCCAGGCGTTGAAGATCGCCGACGAGATGGGTTTCGAGCGGATCGTCTCCAGCCAGCCTCAGTACTCGATGTTGTGGCGGGTCATCGAGGCCGAGGTCGTGCCGTTGAGCGAGAAGGAGGGCATCGGCCAGATCGTCTGGTCCCCGATCGCCCAGGGCGTGCTCACCGGCAAGTACATGCCTGGCCAGCAGCCGCCGGAGGGCTCCCGGGCCACCGACGCCAGCGGCAGCGCCATGATCGCCCGGTTCATGAACGACGACGTGCTGACCCGCGTACAGTATCTCAAGCCGATCGCCGCCGACCTGGGGTTGAGCATGGCCCAGCTGGCGATCGCCTGGGTGCTGCAGAACCCCAACGTCTCCAGCGCCATCGTCGGGGCCAGCCGTCCCGAGCAGGTGCGCGACAACGTCAAGGCGTCGGGCGTCAAGCTGGAGGCGGACGTGCTGCGGCGGATCGACGACGTGCTCGGCCCGGTCGTCGAGCGCGACCCGGCCAAGACCGTCAGCCCCCGCACGCGCCCATAATCCCCCGCCACAGCAAAAACCCCTTGAGCCACAAAAGCGCTCAAGGGGTTTTTCGTTTATCCCGAGCTCACTCCTGACGCAATGACAATCCCGTGTATTCGACGCGGTCCTCATCCAGGAGCGCGACCTGCTCGACACCCAATTCGAGCAGGTCGCGCCAGTTCTCACCGAGCCAGGACTCGGCGTCCGCCTGGCTCGGAAATACCTCTCGCGGCAAAGGGCGATCCGTTACCTCACCACCATTTGCATTTTCATAACGCCACCGCCATGTCATGCCATACGCTCCTTTTCCGCGGGTTCGCCGGCGCACCTTCCGACGGCACTGGAACCCTACTCCCGAGCTTGGAGGTCAATCGATGCTGCGCGCGTGCCGTGTTGCGGCAGGAGTCGCCTTAGGGGCGGCCGCCTTCCTCTTCCTCCCCTTCTCCGCCCTCGCCTCACCCTCGATCGATCCCCAGGCCCCCCTGCCCGGCGCGGCAGACCCCAATGCCACGCGGCTGTGGAGCGTCTGGCAGAGCGACGGCACGGCCTGGCTGGCGGCCTCTGCCGGGGACGCGCCGCCGGACGGCTCGGTCATCGGCTGGCGCTTCTCCGCGGCCCCCGACGGGGCGGCGAGCGAGTCTCCCGGCGGGGACCTGCCGGCGTTCGAGACCGCGTGCGGCAAGGACGCCGCGGCGTCCGGGCACAAGCGGGTGGCGGTGGCGGTGGACTTCGGGGACGGCGACACCGACGCCTACCCCGGCGACCAGCCTCCCGCCCAGGGAGTGCTCACGTGCGTGGCCGGGGCCGAGGACGCCACCGCCGCACAGCTGCTCGCCGCGGCGGCCAAGGTGCGGGTGAACGGCCAGGGCGAGGTCGTGGCCGTCAACGACTACCCGGCCCAGGAGAAGGGCGGCGCCCCGCTGACCGCCCCCGTGCCGGCCGCCGATGGCGCGGGCGGGCTGCCGATCGCACTGATCGCGGGCGGGGCGGGCGCTCTCGCGCTGCTCGGCGGCGGCGCGGTCATCGCCATCCGCCGCCGCGCCAAGCCCTCGGTCCCGGCCGTCCGGTAGGCGACCCGCGCCTGGCGGCCTGCGCGGGCGGCGGTCCGGATTCCGGCGCCCCATCGGTACGCTCGGCGCGGTGAAGGTCCTTCTCTCCGGCACGGCGGGCGGCGCGGGCTGGCCAGAGCCCGGCTGCCGGTGCGCCTCCTGCGCCGGGCTGCCGCCCGATCACCGTCGCCCGTTCGAGCTGCTCGTGGACGGTGTCGTCCGGTTTCCCTTCGTCGCCGCGCCGCGCGGTCACCGGGTCTGCGCGGGCGGCCTCGGGCTGGTCGGCCCCGACGGCGCGGCGCTGCTGTGCGTGCCCCCGGGCCTGGAACCGCCACCTGGCCCGGACGGGCCCGCGCGGTACGACGTGGTGCTGATGGACCTGCTGGACCGGCCCGAGCGGCTCGGCGAGCTGCGGCGGGCGGGACTGGCGGACGAGGCGACCCGGGTGGTGGCGATCGGGCTGGACCACCGGGTGCGGTCGGAGGACGAGCTGGCCAGGCGGCTACGGCTGTGGGGCGCGGTGGCCGTGCCGGACGGGACGGCCCTGGAGATCGAGCCCCCGCGCGCGGGCTTCCTGCGGCCTGCCGGCAGGGCGCAGGTGCGGCGGGCGCTGGTGCTGGGTGGGGCGCGGTCGGGGAAGTCGGCGGAGGCGGAGCTGCGGCTGGCCGCGGAGCCGTACGTGACCTACGTGGCGACCGGGCCCGGCGGCGCCGGTGACGGCGAATGGGCGGCCCGGGTGCGGGCGCACCGCGAACGGCGGCCCGCGCACTGGGGCACCGTGGAGACCACCGACCTGGCCGCCACCATCGCGAACGCCACCACGCCGCTGTTGATCGACGGGCTCGGGACCTGGGTGGCCACCGTGTTCGACGAGCACGGGGCCTGGGAGGGCGACCGGGCGCCGGTCCACGCGCGGTGTGACGAGCTCGTCGCGGCGTGGCGGCAGGCGCCGGAGCCGATCGTGGCGGTCTCCGACGAGGTGGGGTCGGGGGTGGTGCCCGCGACGGCCAGCGGGCGAGCGTTCAGGGACGCGCTCGGCCGGCTCAACGAACGCCTCGCCGCGGAGTCCGAGTACGTGGCGCTGGTGGTCGCGGGCCGCCTCCTGGAGCTGTGACCACCCGCAACGGGCCGTACGCACGGCAAGGGCGCAGGCACGGGCCGATCGGGCCCGACCGTCACGGGCGGACGGCGCGGGCGTACCAGCGGCCGTCGAGCCGGTCCACGTGCAGGGGGCGGCCGAAGCAGTCGGAGAGGTTCGCGGGGGTCAGCACGTCCGCGATCGGCCCGGCGGCCAGCACCCGGGCGTCGCGCATGAGCATGGCGTGAGTGGTCGTCGCCGGCACCTCCTCCAGGTGGTGCGTCACCGTCACGGTGGTGAGCACGGGCCTGGTCGCCGCCAGGTCCTCGACCGCGGTGATGAGGTCCTCCCGCGCCGGCAGGTCGAGCCCCGCGAAAGGCTCGTCGAGCAGCAGCACCGCCGGGTCGGCCATGAGCGCCCTGGCCACCCTGATCCTGGCCTGCTCGCCCTGCGAGCACACGCCGAACGGCCGGTCGGCCAGGTCCTTGCAGCCCAGGTCGGCCAGGAGGCGGTGAGCACGGTCCCGCTCGCTCTCGCCGTACTTGTCCCACAGCGGGACGCTCGTCCCTGTGTGCCCGGTGAGCACCACGGTGTGCGCGGTCGCCCCTTCCTCCTCCATGAGCGCCTCGTCGATGAGCCGCTGGCTGGAGGCGACCAGGCCGATGTGGCGGCGCAACTCCCGCACGTCGACCCGGCCGAGCCGGTGGCCGAGCACCTTGACCGCGCCCTCGCTGGGATGCCGTACGGCGCCGACCAGCGACAGCAACGTCGTCTTGCCCGCGCCGTTGGGACCGAGGACCACCCAGTGATCGCCGTAGTCCACCTGCCAATCGACCGCGTCCAGCAGCGACTTGCCGACGACTCGGACACCTACGCCTTCGAGTTCAAGCACGTGCATCCCGCCACACTAGTGGCCCTGCGATCGTCGGATACTAATGAGAAATCTGCGTGCCCATCGCCGCTACGGTCTGGACCAGGCACAAGAGTGGGGCGGCGTTCTTATGAGCAGGTTTCTTGTTAGTTGGGGCCTCTGGCACGGGCTGCGGTTCGCGATCGGGACGCTCAGCGTCTTCCCCGTACGCGTCGAGCACGTGGACCGGCGGGTCGCGGGGCAGGCGATGACACTGGCGCCGGCCGTCGGGCTGGTGCTCGGCTTGGTCGCCGCGTTGCCTCTGGGTCTGCCCGCGCCCGCGTTGCTGGGCGCGGCGCTCGCGGTCGGGCTGCTGGCCGTGCTGACCCGGGGCCTGCACCTGGACGGGCTGGCCGATCTGGCGGACGGGCTGGGCAGCGGCAAGCCTGCCGATCAGGCGCTCGACATCATGAAAAAGTCGGACATCGGGCCGTTCGGTGTGATGGCTCTGGTGTTCACGCTGCTCGTCCAGGTGGCGGCACTGGCGGAGGCCGGGTTCGCGGCCCTGGTGACGGCGTGCGTGGCCGGTCGGCTGGCGCTGACGTGGGCCTGCCGGGCGAGCGTCCCCGCCGCCCGCCCGGAGGGGCTGGGGGCGACGGTCGCCGGCACGGTACGCCCTTCCGCGCCGTGGCTCGCCACCCTGGCCGCCCTGCTCGCCTCCGCCGCCTTCGGCCTGTCCATCGACCGCCACGTCTGGGACGGCGGGCCCGCGTCCTGGGCCCGGGAGGCGACCGCGTGGCTGCCCGCCTTCCTGGCGCTGCCGCTCGGCCTGCTCACCGGGCTGGCGGCCGCCCTGCTGCTGCTCCGGCGCGCCAGGCGGCGACTCGGCGGCATCACCGGCGACGTCCTCGGCGCGCTGGTGGAGACGGCCACGGCCGCCACGCTGGTGGCCTGCGCGCTGCTCGGCTGAGCGGCAGGCTCGGGGCCGGCTATGCGGCGGGTTCGGGCTCGGGCTCGGCAGCCGGTTGCGGCGGGCGTACCGGGAAGAAGCGGAGCAGAGCCACGCAGACCACCGCGAGCAGCACCCACCCTACGAGCCCCGTCAGTCCGACCAGGACCTCGTTCGGCGGGGCGGCGGCGTCGCCGAGGACCAGGACGGCCGGAGCCACCGCGTTCAGCGAGCCGTGCCCCACGACGGCGGGCCACACGCTCCCCGTCCGCAGCCGCAACCACCCGAACAGCACCCCCGCGAGCACGCAGAACCCGATGAAGAACAGCGCGGCCCACGACCCGAGCCGCGGGTAGTTGTAGCCGAGCAGCGTGAGGGGCGCGTGCCAGACGCCCCACACGGCGCCGGAGAACAGCAGCCCGGCGAGGACGCCGTTCCCGGAGACGAGGCGAGGCAGCAGCCAGCCGCGCCAGCCCCACTCCTCCCCCAGCGCCGGGATGGCGTTCAGCGCGGGACCGGCGAGCACGCCCAGCGCGATCTGGATCGCGACGACCGAGCCGAGGTCGGCGGGCACCGGCGCGCCCCGCGCCTCCAGCGCGGCCCGGAGCCCGCTGAGCCCGCCGAGGTCCAGCGACATCAGACCGACCGCGGCGCTGAGCCCGATCGCGAGGAAGATCAGCAGCGGGACGCCGAACCACGTGGCGAGAACGAGCGCGACCGTGCGTCCCTTCCGCTCGCCGAGCGTCAGGCCGGTCTGCCTGGCCCACTCCTTGAACGGCGTGCGCGTGACCGCCCACACCCCGAGCACTCCCGCGGTGGGGGTGAACATCATCAGCGTGGCCAGCCCGAGCAGCAGCGGCGAGCCGAGCCCGCGGCCGTCGAGCCAGACGGGCAGCACCGCCGCCCAGGACAGCCCGAAGGCCAGGACGATGAAGATGAGCAGGGGTCTTTTCATGAGTCCACCCGTTCCGCGATGAGGGCGTTGATGAGGGAGGCGCCGCGCGCGGCGTCGTCGATGCTGATCGCCAGTCGCCCTCCCGTCCGGTAGCCGAGCACCAGGCATTCGCCGCCGCGCAGCATGATGGTGGCACTTCCGGGCAGGCCGCGGATGCCCCATCCGCCGACTTGGCCCGGTTGGCGCTCCTCCGCCCAGGCCGATGCGATCTTGGAGAGCGGGATTCTGAGCACCGGCCGGCCCAGCAGCCCGAACTGCACGACGACCCGGTCGTCCCCGGCCCGTACGGAGACCGACGAGGTCAGAACCCCGGTCACCAGCACGATGGCGAGCCCGACCACGATCGGCATTGCCGACCCGCCCGGCACGACACCCATGAGCCAGAGCGCGGCCAGCACGGCGAGGGCAGCCGCCCCCACGGCAGTGATCAGGGTCAGCCACGGGTTGCCGACGCGGCTGACCCAGACGGTCCGCTGGCCGGCCCTGAGCCGCAGGAGCGGCGGACGCACGGCGACGGGCACCGGCTCGTCGGGCGCTCCCCTGCGCAGGTAACCCGCCGCGACGGCGGCGGCTCCCGAAGCGCTGATGACCGCGAGGACGGCCCAGCCGGGCAGCCGCGCCGCTCCCCAGTCGGGCGCGTCCAGGTTGGCCAGCAAAGTGGTGGCGTTCATGCCGAGCGCGAGCACCCCCATGCCGAACAGCACGCCCCACCAGAGCATCCGGCCCGGCCGGTGAGCCAGGGCCCGCTGCGCCGCGAGCACGCCGAGCCACGGCACCGCCCAGACCAGCACCACCATCGCCACGTACGCGGTGAACGACATCGAGCCGTCGGGTCCCGGCCCCCAGTGCGTGGCCAGCGGATCGGGCAACCGGTCCCGCACGGTCAGGGGCAGCAGCGCCTGGGCGACGAGGACGAGCAGGCCCCACGCGAGGGCGGCTACTCGGGCGTTCATGGAAGCTCCTCCAAGATGGCGATGAGGTCGTCGCGGCCGTATCCGTGTCTCCTGGCCTCTTCCAGCAGCTCGCGCGCCTGCTGCACGAGCAGGGCGCGGCCGTCGGCGTGGCCGGCGACGCTGACGCCGCGCCCGCGCCGGAACTCCAGGAGCCCTTCGTCCCGCAGGTCGCGCAGCGCCCGCAGCACGGTGTTGGGGTTGATGCCGAGCGCCTGGGCCAGGTCGCGGGCGGGCGGCAGGCGGTCACCCGGCGCATAGGAGCCATCCCCTATCGCGCGCCGGATCGCGCCGGCCACCTGCTCGTGCAGGGGGCGCACGTCGTTGAGATCGAGCGTCAGCAGCATGGTGCTAATGACACTAGCACCATGTCTCAGAAATCGCGACCGAGTATTTGTAGGATGAACCCCTGTTTGTGAGTACGCAGAAACCCTGGATAGCATCGGTTTACGTGACCACTGTGCGGCTGAACTCAGCAGATCCCGTCTCCCTGGACACCGACGCCTTGATCGTCGGATTCACGAAGAGCGAGGAAGGTCTCAGACCTGCCCCGGGCGCCGAGTCCTTGGACGCGGCCTTCGGCGGCAAGCTGGCCGCGTCGCTCGGCGCGGTGGCCTTCTCCGGGAAGGCCGGGGAGCTGGCCAAGCTGCCCACGTTCGGCGCCATCGCCGCCCCGCTGCTGGTCGCGGTCGGCCTCGGCGACTCCTACGACGCCGAGGGGCTGCGCCGCGCGGCCGGCGCCGCCGTACGGTCGCTCGCCGGCACGTCGCGCGCCGCGCTCGCCCTGCCCGCCGGCTCCCCCGAGGAGGCCGAGGCGGTCGCGCTCGGCGGCCTGCTCGGCGCCTACTCCTTCTCGCGTTACCGCACGAACGGCGAGCAGAAGCCGCCGGTGGCCGAGCTGACCGTGCTCTCCGGGCAGCCCGAGGCCCTCGCCGAGCGCGCGGGCGTGCTGGCCGAGTCCGTCGCGCTGGTCCGCGACCTGGTCAACACGCCGCCTTCGGACCTGTGGCCGGCCAAGTTCGCCGAGATCGCCGAGGAGGCGGGCGACAAGGTCGGGCTGAGCGTCGAGGTGCTCGACGAGAAGGAGCTCAAGGACGGGGGCTACGGCGGACTCATCGGCGTCGGCCAGGGCTCGGCCAACCCGCCGCGCCTGGTCCGCCTCTCCTACAGCCACCCGGAGGCCGGCAAGACCCTCGCCTTCGTCGGCAAGGGCATCACGTTCGACTCGGGCGGCCTGTCGCTCAAGCCGTCCAACGCGATGGACTGGATGAAGTCGGACATGGGCGGCGCGGGCGCGGTGCTCGGCGCCCTGATCGGCATCGCCAGGCTGGGCCTGCCGGTCAACGCCGTCGGCTACCTGTGCCTGGCGGAAAACCTGCCGAGCGGCACCGCGCAGCGCCCCTCCGACGTCATCCACAGCTACAGCGGCAAGACGGTCGAGGTGCTCGACACCGACGCCGAGGGCCGGCTGGTGCTCATGGACGGCATCGCCCGGGCCGCCGAGGACAACCCCGACGTGATCGTCGACGTGGCCACGCTGACCGGCGCGCAGATCGTCTCGCTGGGCTGGCGCATCTCCGGCGTCATGGCCAACGACGACGCGCTCAGGGAGCTGGTCGTCGAGGCCGCGGGCGCGGCCGGCGAGGGCGCCTGGGGCATGCCGCTGCCGGAGGAGCTGCGCAAGGGTTTGGACTCGCCGATCGCCGACATCGCCAACCTCCATCCCGAGCGGTGGGGCGGCATGCTGGCCGCGGGCATCTTCCTGAAGGAGTTCGTGCCCGAGGGGGTGCGCTGGGCCCACATCGACATGGCCGGGCCCGCCTTCAACAAGGGCGAGCCGTACGGCTACACCCCGAAGGGCGGGACCGGAGCCGTCACCCGTACCCTCATCGGACTGGCCGAGCGGCACGCGAGCATCTGAAACAAATGAAAAGATGGCGGCATCACGAACACCCCGACAAGGAGCCTTCCTGTGGCCTATGACATCGTCGTCCTAGGGGGCGGCAGCGGCGGTTACGCCTGCGCGCTTCGGGCGGCTGAGCTGGGCAAGTCGGTCGCTCTGATCGAAAAGGACAAGATCGGCGGCACCTGCCTCCACAGGGGATGCATCCCCACGAAGGCTCTGCTGCACTCGGCCGAGGTCGCGGACGAGACCCGCGAGAGCGAGGCGTACGGCGTCAAGGCCCGCTTCGACGGCATCGACGTGCAGGGCGTGCACGCGTTCAAGGACAAGATCGTCACGCGGGCCTGGAAGGGCGTGCAGGGCCTGCTGAAGTCCGCCGGCGTGACGATCGTCGAAGGCGAGGGCCGGCTGGTCGGCGCCAACAGGATCCAGGTGGGCCAGGACGTCTACGAGGGCCGCAACATCGTGCTGGCCACCGGCTCGGCGCCCAAGTCGCTGCCCGGCCTGGAGATCGACGGCGAGCGCGTCATCACCAGCGAGCACACGCTGAAGATGGACCGCGTGCCCACCTCGGTGATCGTGCTGGGCGGCGGCGTGATCGGCGTCGAGCTGGCCAGCGTCTACCGCTCGTTCGGCGCCGAGGTCACGATCGTCGAGGCGCTGCCGCACTTGCTTCCGACCGAGGAGGAGTCCAGCTCCAAGCTGCTGGAGCGGGCCTTCCGCCGCCGCGGCATCAAATACGAGCTGGGCGTCTTCTTCGACAGCGCCAAGACCACCGAGACGGGCGTCGTCGTCACGCTCGCCAGCGGCAAGACCCTCGACGCCGAGCTGCTGCTGGTCGCCGTCGGCCGCGGCGCGGTCTCCTCGGGCATGGGCTTCGAGGAGCAGGGCATCGCCATCGAGCGCGGCGCCGTCGTGGTCGACGAGCACTGCCGCACCTCCGTGCCGGGCGTCTACGCCATCGGCGACCTGATCCCGACCCTGCAGCTGGCCCACGCCGGCTTCGCCGAGGGGATCATGGTGGCCGAGCACATCGCCGGACTCAACCCGCCGCCCATCGACTACGCGGGCGTGCCACGCATCACCTACTCCGACCCCGAGGTCGCCTCGGTGGGGATCACCTCGAAGCAGGCGGCCGAGCGCGGCATCGAGATCGTCGAGCAGGTCTACGACCTCGCCGGAAACCCCAAGAGCCAGATCCTCGGCACCTCGGGCGCGGTGAAGGTCATCGCCCAGAAGGACGGGCCCGTCGTCGGTGTCCACATGGTGGGCCGCCGCATCGGCGAGCTCGTCACCGAGGGCCAGCTGATCTACAACTGGGAGGCGCTGCCCGCAGAGGTCGCCCAGCTCATCCACGCACACCCGACCCAGTCCGAGGCCATGGGTGAGGCGATGCTGGCCCTGGCCGGCAAGCCGTTGCACGTACACAACTAGTCCAGCCCTCGAGATCAGAACGCGAGAGAAGAATAACGATGCCGGTCTCCGTACAGATGCCCCAGCTCGGCGAGAGCGTGACCGAGGGCACCGTAACCCGTTGGCTGAAGAAGGAGGGCGAGCGCGTCGAGGCTGACGAGCCGCTCCTCGAAGTGTCCACCGACAAGGTCGACACCGAGATCCCGTCGCCGTCCGCGGGCGTGCTCACCAAGATCGTCGTGGCGGAGGATGAGACGGTCGAGGTCGGGGCCGAGCTCGCCGTCATCGACGAGAACGCCCAGCCTGGCGCCGCCGCCCCCGCTCCGGAGGCTGCGGCCCCCGCTCAGGAGCCCGCCCCGCAGCCCGAGCCCGAGCCGGAGCCCGCCCCGGCGCCCGCTGCGCCGGTCTCCTCGATCCCGCAGCCCGCCCCCGCGCAGCCGACGCCGCCGCCCGCCCCGGCGCCCGCGCCTGCGCCCGCTCCCCAGGCCGCTCCCCCGGCGCAGCCGGTCGCCGAGCCGACCCCGCTGCCCTCGGGCGAGAGCCCGTACGTCACGCCGCTCGTGCGCAAGCTCGCCAACGAGCACGGCGTCGATCTCGACGCGATCAACGGCACCGGCGTGGGCGGCCGCATCCGCAAGCAGGACGTGCTCGAGGCGGCCAAGGCCCAGCGCGACAAGGCCGCCGCGGCCCAGGCCGCTCCGGCGCCCGCCGCCGCTCAGCCCGCTCCGGCCGCCGCCGCCCCGGCTCCGGCCGCGCAGGCCCCGGCCGCCGCGGCGCCCGAGCCGGTGGAGGTCGACACCACGCTGCGCGGCCGTACGGAGAAGATGTCGCGGCTGCGGCAGACCATCGCCAAGCGCATGGTCGAGTCGCTGCAGACCGCCGCGCAGCTCACGACGGTCGTCGAGGTGGACGTCACCAAGATCGCGCGGCTGCGGGCGAAGGCGAAGGACGACTTCTTCCGCCGCGAGGGCGTGAAGCTGACCTTCACCCCGTTCTTCGCGATGGCCGCGGTCGAGGCGCTCAAGCAGCACCCGAAGCTCAACGCCACGATCAACAACGAGACCAACGAGGTCACTTACTTCGACGTCGAGAACCTCGGCATCGCGGTGGACACCGAGCGCGGCCTGCTGGCGGCGGTCGTCAAGAACGCCGGCGACCTCAACCTGGCCGGTCTCGCCCGCAAGATCACCGACGTCGCCGAGCGCACCCGCAACAACCAGGTGACGCCCGACGAGCTCACCGGCGGCACGTTCACGCTGACCAACACCGGCAGCCGGGGCGCGCTGTTCGACACGCCGATCCTCAACCAGCCGCAGGTCGGCATGCTGGGCACCGGCGCCGTCGTGAAGCGGCCCGTGGTGGTCGACACGCCTGAGGGCGAGGTCATCGCGGTGCGGTCGATGGTCTACCTGGCGCTGACCTACGACCACCGTCTGGTGGACGGCGCGGACGCGGCGCGCTTCCTGACGACGGTGAAGCGCCGGCTCGAGGAAGGCCGCTTCGAGGCCCAGCTCGGGCTCGCGTAAGGGGTTCGACGGAGAAGGCCGGGCGGGTTTCCGCCCGGCCTCTTTCGTCTGCTGACAAGCGCCCGCGGCCACCGGCCCCACCGCCGCACACACCGCGCGCAGGCGGCCCGGCCGTCGGCCCGAGCGCGGCATTCGCTGTACGGCGGGTTGCCGGTCGGGGGCCGCGGATGAGGGGACGTGGCCGGCGGGGCGGCTCCGGGGCGGCGGGCGAGGTGTTCGGGCCGAGGCGGGCGACGTGGTCCCTGCGGCGCGTCCGCGCGTGGGCCGCGTAGTGTGAGCGTATGGCGATCATCGTGACCGGAGCGTCGGGGTTGCTCGGCACGGCGCTGGTGGCGGCGCTGCGGGCGGAGGGACGTGACGTCGTCAGGCTGGTGCGCCGGGAGCCCAGGAGCCCGGACGAGGCCTACTGGCAGCCCGCCGAGCAGGCGATCGATCTGGCCGCGCTGGACGGCGCGGAGGCCGTCGTGCATCTGGCCGGGGCGTCGATCGGCGACAAGCGGTGGAGCGCGGCGTACAAGCGTGAGCTCGTCAGCAGCCGCGTGCAGGGCACCAGGGTGCTGGTGGACGCGCTGCGCCGGCTGTCCGAGCCGCCCGAGGTGCTCCTGTCCGCCTCCGGAGTGGACTTCTACGGCGACACCGGGGACCGGGAGATCGACGAGGGCCAGGGCAAGGGCACGGGGTTCCTGGCGGATCTGTGCGAGCAGTGGGAGGCCGAGGCGCGGCGTGCCGAGGAGGCGGGCATCAGAACCGTGCAGGCACGCAGCGGGCTGGTGCTCAGCCGGCGGGGCGGAGCGCTGGGCCGGATGCTGCCGATCTTCAAGATGGGGCTGGGAGCGCCGCTGGGGTCGGGCAAGCAATACTGGTCGTGGATCTCCCTGCACGACTGGGTCGAGGCCGCACGACATGTCCTGACAAATCGGGACGTGTCCGGGCCGGTCAATTTCACCTCACCCTCGCCCGTCACCAACGCCGCGTTCACCCGTGCGGTGGCAAAAGCCCTGGGCAGGAGCATGATGCCGCTGCCCGTCCCGTCGTTCGCGCTGTCCATCGGGCTGGGCGAGTTCGCGCGCGCGGGCCTGCTGCCCAGCCACCGCGTGCTGCCATGCAAACTGGTCGACAACGGCTACAGCTTCGCCCATACCAGCCTCGACGAGGCGCTGAGCGCCGTACTCTAGGGCCCGTTCACCCTTTCCTTCAGGTAGGAGACCTTTGACATGATCCGGTCAGGACAGTCGCACATCCTCGCGATCGGAGGCGGCTCCTTCCGGCCGAGCCCGCGCTACAGCTTCATGGAGGCGAGCAGCCTCCTGCGCTATGGGCTCGACCTGACCGGCCAGGACCGCCCGAAGCTCGGCCTGCTCGCCACCGCCACGGGGGACGCGGCGGACTGGCTGCTGAAGATGTACGGCGCGTTCGCGGGCTGGGACGTCGAGGTGAGCCATCTGACGGTGTTCCCGATGCCCAACGTCCCCGATCCCAAGGCGTGGATCCTTGAGCAGGACATGATCTACGTGAGCGGCGGCAGCGTGGCCAACCTCATGGCGTTGTGGCGGCTGCACGGACTGGACGAGGCGTTCGAGGAGGCGTGGCGGGCCGGGGTCGTGCTCACGGGGCAGAGCGCCGGCGCCCTGTGCTGGCACGTGGGCGGCAACACCGACTCCTTCGGCCCCGAGCTGCGGCCGTGGTCCGACGGGCTCGCGCTGCTGCCCTACTCCTGCGGCGTGCACTACGACTCCGACCCGCAGCGGCGCGCACTGCTGCAGGAGTCGGTGGCCGCCGGCGAGCTGCCCGGCGGGTACGCCGCCGACGAGGGCGTCGGCCTCCATTACGTGGGCACCGAGTTCATCCAGGCGGTGTCCGTCGAGCCGGGCGGCGCCGCCTACCGGCTGGAGCACGACGGGGACGGCGGGGTCAAGGAGTTCAGGATCGAGCCTCGTCTCCTCACACCCTGAATTACCCTTCAAGGGTGAGGGAACGGCACAATAGGCTCATGCGCCCCGGAGCTCGCACCCACGGGGACGATCCCCACGCACTGGCCATCGTCCGTCTCGGCGTCGACGTCCCCTACGAGCAGGCCTGGTCGCTGCAGCGCTGGGTGCACGGCAAGCGCGTGGCCGGCGAGTTGCCGGACACCGTCCTGATCCTCGAGCACGCGCCTGT